>NZ_JBFAMT010000015.1:0-170515 GCF_040656635.1 Actinosynnema sp. NPDC049800
TCGAGAGCCATCCAACGGCAGAGGACTGATTGCCACACCCCACCAACCCGGGCGTCCGGAACATCGTGTCCCGGACGATCAAGAGCTTATGGAGGGCTGATCCCCTCGGCACGACCGGCTGGGCCCTGCTCGCACCCTCGCGTGAGCAGGGCCCGGCGGCGTTCCGAGCGTGGAACCCAGGGGTCCTGAAGGTCAGACACGCCGGACCTAAGCGTTGGACACGCGGGTCCTGAAGGTTCGTCACGCGGGCGGTTCGGGCCGCTTGGAGGAGGGACGCGTCGGCTAGATCGGCAGCGGGAGGAGGTTGTCGGTGGCGGCGCGGAGGGCGGCGCGCATCGCCTCGCGCGGGGCGGGGTGGCCGGTGAACTGCTCCGACTGGCCGAAGGCCTGGTGCAGGAGCATGTCGAGGCCGGTGGCGAGGGTGCGGCCCCGCTTCTCCACGGCGTGGGCCAGCGGGGTGGGCCAGGGGTGGTAGATGACGTCCAGGACGCACGGCGCCTCGGCCAGCGCCCCCGCGATCGGCTCGGTGGCCTCCGGCGGCACGGTGCTGATCAGGACGTCCGAGGCCGACGCCAGGGCGGCGAAGTCGGCGGCGTCCCAGGTCACGACGTCCAGGGCCAGGCCGAGGCGGGACGCGCACGACTCCGCCTCCGCCGCCCGGCTCGCCGAACGGACCACCAGCGTGACCGCGCGGACGCCGACGGAGGCCAGCGCCACCAGGGCCGCGGTGGCCGTGCCGCCCGCACCCAGCAGCACCGCGCGCGAGCCGGACGTGAAGCCGCACGAGGCGCGCAGCGCGCCGAGGACGCCGTCCACGTCGGTGTTGTCCGCACGCCACCCGCCGTCGACCGGCACCAGGGTGTTCGCGGCGCCGACCTGGGTGGCCCGGGGCGTCGCGGACGTGGCCACGGCCAGCGCGGCACGCTTGTCCGGCATGGTCACCGACAAGCCCACCCACGCCGAGTCCAGGCCCGTGACCAGGGACGACACCTCCTCGGCCACGCACTCGACGCGCGTGTACTCCCAGTCGGCCAGACCCAGTGCCGCGAACGCGGCGTTGTGCAGCACCGGTGACAACGAGTGGGCCACCGGCGAGCCGATGACCGCCGCACGGCGGACCACGGTCAGAAGACGCCTTCCCTCTGGGCCTTCTTCGACGCGGCGTCGTGCTCGTCGAACGTGACGTTGAAGCACGAAGTGCCGTCCTTCTGGCACTTCACGAAGTACATCCACGGCCCGTCTTCGGGGGTGATCGCGGCGGTGATCGCCTCACGGCCCGGCGAGCCGATCGGCGTCGGCGGCAACCCGTGCACCTTGTAGGTGTTGTACGGACCGGCCTTCTCGCGGTCCGCGTCGCTGGTGGTGATGTGCGGCCGGTCCAGCTTGTAGTTGACCGTGGAGTCCAGCTCCAGCTTCTGCGGCAGCGCGAGCCGGCTGTAGACGACCCGCGAGATCTTGCCGAAGTCCTTGGTCACGCCTTCCTTCTCGATCAGGGAGGCGATGACCAGCACCTCGTACGGGCGGAAACCCGTCTTGCCCGAGCCGCTGGGGATGCCGTAGCCCTGAAGCCGGCCCAGGGACGTGCCGATCACGCCCTTGAGCAGCTCGGCCGCGCTCGCGCCCGGCTTGACGTGGTACAGGCCCGGCGCGACGAGGCCTTCGAGCCGGTTCTCCTTCGGCGCGGCGGTGACGTCGGGCAGCGCCCACTCGGGGATGCCGAGGGCGGCCGGGTCGGCGTTCTCCGCCGCGTCGCGCAGCTGGTCGACCGGCACGCACTGCTTGACGCCGTCCAGCTCCACGCACGAGGCGTCGGAGAGCCTGGAGAGGATGCCCTTGGTGACGCTGCCGTCCTGCGCGGTGAGGTCGTGCATCACGTTGCCGCCCCTGACCTCCAGCGGCACGATCTTGGACGCCTCGTCCACCATCCGCGCCACCGCGGCCTCGCCGGACATCTTGGTCTTCATCAGGTAGAACCCGGGCTGGATCGCGGTGACCCGCGAGTCGTCCGCGCCCGCCTCGGTGAACGCGCGCGCGCTGGCCACCACGCCCTGCTCCTTGAGCGTGGTGGCGATGGTGGTGACGAGGTCGCCGTCCTTGACCTCGACCACCACGTCCGCCTCGCCCGCGCCCGCGAAGTCGTCGTACGAGCCGATCCCGCTCAACGTGCGGTACCCGTAGTACGCGCCGACACCCCCGCCGGTCAGCACCAGCGCCACGACGACCCACAGGATCGTCCGCTTGCGCCTGCGCTTGGCGCGGCGGGCCGCGGCGTCGCTCCTGCCGCGTGCGGCCCGCTCGTCGTGGCGGGTCTCTGGATCGGTGAACAACCCGAGGTCGTCGTTCACGAGCCGTCCTTAGCTCCGGGGGCCCGCTCCGCATCGGATCGAGCCACTTGTCGCGCCCGTGCGTCCAGCCAGGACTGCAGGATCTCGACCGCGGCAGCCTGGTCGACGACGGCGCGTTGCTTCTTGCCTCGCACCCCGCGTTCGGCGAGCACCCGGCTCGCCGTGACGGTGGTCAGCCGCTCATCGGTGAGCCGCACCGGAACCGGTGCGACGCGCTCGGCCAACGCCGCAGCGTACGCCGCCGCGGCCTCCGCCGCCGGCCCGTGCCTGCCGGCCAGCGTGCGCGGCAGGCCGACCACGACCTCCACCACCTCGTGCTCGGTGACCAGGCCGGCCAGGTCACGCAGGTCCTGGCCGGCCTTCACGTCACGCGACAGGGTGACCAGCGGCGTCGCGAGGAAGGCGCTCGGGTCGCTCAACGCCACCCCGACGCGCACCGCGCCGACGTCGACGCCCAGCCTCCGACCGGGGCCGGGATCGTCGACGCCGGGGCGGTCAGCGCTGCTCAACGGCGCGGTCCACCTCGGTGCGCAGGGCGGTGATGGCGTCGCCGACACCGCCCGGGTTCGTGCCGCCGCCCTGGGCGAGGTCCGGCTTGCCGCCGCCTCGTCCGCCCACGGCCGGGGCGAAGGCCGGCACCAGCTTGCCGGCGGCCAGCCCCAGGTCACGGGCGGCGGACGTGGTGGCGACCACGAAGCTGACCTTGTCGCCGTCCGGGGCGAACAGGCCGACCACGCCCGGCTTGTCGCCGAGCCGGTTGCGCACCTCGCCGGCGATGGTCCGCACGTCGGCGCCCGACGTGCCCTCCGGCAGCTGAAGGGCCACCAGGGACACCCCGCGCACGTCCAGGGCCTGCTCGGCCAGGGACCCGGCGTTGGCCACGAGCTGGGCGGCCTTGACCTTCTCCAGCTCCTTCTCGGCCACCCGCAGCCGCTCCACCAGGGCCTCGACCCGGGCGGGCACCTCGGCGTCGGGCACCTTCAGCATGGCGGCGACGTTCTGCACCAGAGCCCGCTCCTGGGCCAGGTACTTGAAGGCCTCGATGCCGACGTAGGCCTCCAGGCGGCGCACGCCGGAGCCGACGGACGACTCGCCGATCACCGTGATGGGCCCGATCTGGGACGAGTGCTCCACGTGCGTGCCACCGCACAGCTCGCGCGACCACGGCCCGCCGATCTCGACCACGCGCACGGTCTCGTCGTAGGTCTCGCCGAACAGGGCCACGGCGCCCATCTCCTGGGCGCCACCCATGTCGGTGTAGACGACCTTCACCGGGAGGTCCTTGCGGACGGCCAGGTTGGAGACCTCTTCGATCTCGCTGCGGGCCTCCTCGGACAGGCCGCCGGTCCAGGCGAAGTCCAGCCGCAGGTAGCCCGGCTTGTTGTACGAGCCGCTCTGCAGGGCCGACGGGCCGAGCACCTGCCGCAGGGCGGCGTGCACGACGTGCGTGCCCGAGTGGCCCTGGCGGGCGCCCACGCGCCACTCCGGGTCCACCCTGGCCTCGACGTGCTCGCCCTCGGCGACCTCGCCGCTGACCACGCGCACCTGGTGCACCCACAGCTTGCGGGCGACCTTCTGGACGTCCACGACCTCCAGCTCGGCGTTGGCCGTGACGATCGTGCCGGCGTCGCTCTCCTGGCCGCCGGACTCGGCGTAGAGCGGCGTGCGGTCGAGCACGACCTCGACGATGTCGCCTTCCTTGGCGGAGCGGACGCGCTTGCCGCCGCTGACGATGCCGCGCAGGGTGGCCTCGCTGGCCAGCTCGGTGTAGCCGGTGAACTCGGTGGCGCCGAGCTCGAGCAGCTCCCGGTACACGGTCTGGTCGCCGTGGCCGGTCTTCTTGCCGGCGGCGTCGGCCTTGGCGCGGGCGCGCTGCTCGGCCATCAGCTTGCGGAACCCGTCCTCGTCCACGGTCAGGCCGGCCTCGGCGGCCATCTCCAGGGTGAGGTCGAGCGGGAAGCCGTAGGTGTCGTGCAGCTGGAAGGCCTTGTCACCGGGCAGCGTGGCGCGGCCGTCGGACTTGACCTCGGCGGCGGCGTTCTCGAAGATCCGCGACCCGGCGTCCAGCGTGCGAAGGAACGTGTCCTCCTCGGCCTTGAGCACCTGCTCGATCCGGGCGAAGCCCGACACCAGCTCGGGGTAGGACGGGCCCATGGCGTCGCGCACGACGGCGGCGAACTGGGTCAGCACCGGCTCGGTGACGCCCAGCAGGCGGGCGGAGCGGACGATGCGGCGCAGCAGGCGGCGCAGCACGTAGCCGCGGGCCTCGTTGCCGGGCGTGACGCCGTCGCCGACCAGCAGCACGCCGCTGCGGGCGTGGTCGGCGATGACGCGGAACCGCACGTCGTCGGTCTCGTCGGCGCCGTACTTGCGACCGGAGAGCTGCTCGGCCTTGGTGATGACGGTGCGGACGAGGTCGGTCTCGTAGACGTTCTCGACGTCCTGGAGCAGCATGGCGACGCGCTCGACGCCCATGCCGGTGTCGATGTTCTTGTCCGGCAGCTCGCCCAGGATCGGGTAGTCCTTCTTGGCGCCGCCCTCGCCGCGGACGTTCTGCATGAAGACCAGGTTCCAGATCTCCAGGTACCGGTCCTCGTCGACGACCGGGCCGCCCTCCTCGCCGAAGGCGGGGCCGCGGTCGTAGTAGATCTCCGAGCACGGGCCGCACGGGCCGGGCACGCCCATCGACCAGTAGTTGTCCTCGATGTCGCGGCGCTGGATGCGCTCGGGCGGCAGCCCGGCGACCTTCTGCCACAGGTCGGCGGCCTCGTCGTCGTCCAGGTAGACCGTCACCCAGATGCGCTCGGGGTCCAGGCCGTAGCCGCCGTCGGACTGGGGCTTGGTGACCAGGTCCCAGGCCAGCCGGATGGCGTCTTCCTTGAAGTAGTCGCCGAAGGAGAAGTTGCCGGCCATCTGGAAGAACGTGTTGTGCCGGGTGGTCTTGCCGACCTCGTCGATGTCCGGCGTGCGCACGCACTTCTGGATGCTCGTCATCCGCGGGGCGGGCGGCGGGGCCTCGCCGAGGAAGTACGGCTTGAACGGCACCATGCCGGCGTTGACGAACAGCAGGTTCGGGTCGTCGAGCAGGAGCGAGGCGCTGGGCACGTACTTGTGGCCGGCGTTCTCGAAGTGCTCGCGGAAGCGCTTGATGATCTCGTGGGTCTGCACGGGTGAAGTCCTTCGGAAGTGTGGAAAGTCAGGGCGCGGCGAGGCGAACGAACGACCTACTTGGCGTCGTTCGCCCCACGCGCTCGCCGACCCGGCGTGAAGCCCGTCTGACGTTCCACGCTGTCTTGCAACTCCTGTTCGCGCTCGGACATTCCGGCGCGCACCTCGGCGCCGAACGAGCCGAGGGCGCCCGCCAGCTCGCGCAGGCCCTGGCCGACGTTCTCGCCGATGCCCGCGGGCGTGGCGGCGTGCGCGGCCTGACCCGCCTTGCGGGCGGCGAAGACGCCGGCGGCGATGCCGAGCCCGAAC
The DNA here is from genome assembly GCF_040656635.1 of Actinosynnema sp. NPDC049800. Taxonomy (NCBI): domain Bacteria; kingdom Bacillati; phylum Actinomycetota; class Actinomycetes; order Pseudonocardiales; family Pseudonocardiaceae; genus Actinosynnema; species Actinosynnema sp. NPDC049800. Next base: position 5,823 of record NZ_JBFAMT010000015.1, read on the forward strand.
CAGAACAGCCGCCTCATCGCCTGCCCCTGCGTCGAGTGTGCTTGCTGGGAGCCTCCTTGGCCGCGCGGCGGGCGCGGATGGCCTTGCTCACGCCGTAGGACAGCGCGGCGGCCTTGACCAGCGGCCCGCCCAGCGTGGCGGTGAACAGCGAGGTGAGCGCGGAGACGTTGCCGGTGACCGCGCGGGCGTTGGCGGTGATCCCGTCCACCCGCTCCAACTGCGTGTTCACGTGCGTGATCGTCGTGTTCGCGCCGGTGAAGATCGGGTCGCTGTTCTGGTGCGCCTTGCGGATGGCGATCGTGGCCTCGTCCAGCGTCCGGCCGAGCTTGATCAACGGGATCGCCAGCAGGAGCACAAGCAGCACGAACGCGCCGGCGGCGACCAGCGCGGCGATCTGCCCTGGCGACACGGATCCTCCTGGTGGATTGCACGGCTCAAGGTGGTGGCCAAGGTTACCGCGACCGCGTCGGGGCCTCTGAACGAGATCAGGGCACGGCTGTGCCACGTGGTGGGACGCGGTCGCCAAGACCCCCCATTTGGCGTCGATTCGATCGTGGTCGCGGCGGCTAGCGTGGTGGCGCGAGTGATCGTCACACCACGGATGGTCACCGCGGGGCTTGACACACACCACCCGAGTAGATGAGGTAAGCCTAACCTTAGTCGATCGTCGGAGGTGCCGTGTTCGCCGTCAGTCCCTCCGGACGACCGATCCCGCCGGGCCGGCCCGCCGACGTGCTGGCCAGGGCCCGCCGGGTGCTCGGCGAGGTGCCCGAGCACGGCATCGGCGCGGACGCCGCGCTGGCCCGCGTCACGACCGTGCTCACCGAAGGCGGCATCGACCTGACCAGCCCGTTCGCCGCCGCCCACCTCCAACCGCCGCCGCTGGCCGTCGCCGTCACGGCGGACGCGCTGGCCGGCGCGGGCAACGCCTCCCTGGACACCTACGACTCCGGCCCCGCCGCCCTCGCCGTGGAGCGCTGGGTCGTGGCGGCACTCGCCCGGCTGGCCGGGTTCGACGCCGACGCGGACGGCGTGTTCACCCCCGGCGGCACGCTGTCGAACCTGACCGCGCTGCTGCTGGCCCGGGACGCGGCGGCGGCCCGGCTCGGCCTGGACGTGCGGGCCGACGGGGTGGCCGGGCTGCCCGACCCGGTGGTGTTCTGCTCGGAGCTCGCGCACTTCTCGGTGGCGCGGGCGTGCGCGGCGCTGGGCCTCGGCGAGGACGCGGTGCGCACGGTGCCGGTGGACTCGCGCCGGCGGATGCGGCCGGACGCGCTGGCGGCGGCGCTGCGCGCGGGCGGCACGCCGGTGGCCGTCGTGGCGACCGCGGGCACCACGGACTTCGGCTCGGTGGACCCGTTGCCGGAGCTGGCGGCGATCGCCCGCGAGCACGGCGCGTGGCTGCACGTGGACGCCGCCTACGGCTTCGGCGCGCTGTTCTCGGCGAAGCTGGCCGGGCTGGTGGACGGGCTGGCGCTCGCCGACTCGGTGACCGCGGACCTGCACAAGATCGGCTGGCAGCCCGCCGCGGCGAGCGTGCTGCTGGTGCGCTCGGCGTCGTTGTTCGGGCCGTTGGAGCGCTCGGTGGCCTACCTGAACCCGGAGGACGACCGGGTCGAGGGCTTCGACGGCGCGCTGGGCCGGTCGTTGCAGACCACGCGCCGGCCGGACGCGGTGAAGGTGGCCGCGACGCTGCTCGCGCTGGGCCGCGCGGGGCTGGGCGCGCTGGTGGACCGGTGCCACGAGCTGGCCGGGCACGCCGCCGCGCTGATCGCCGCCGACCCGTCGTTCGAGCTGGTCGGCGGCGCGACGTTGACCACGGTGGTGTTCCGGTACCGGCCGGCCGACGAGGCGCTGGCCGACGAGGTGAACGCACGGCTGCGGCGGGCGTTGCTGCGGGCCGGCGCGGCGCTGATCGGCCGCACCGAGGTGGACAAGGTGACGTGCCTGAAGTTGACCCTGCTCAACCCGAACGCCCGGGAGGCGGACCTGGTCGCCCTGCTGACCCTGGTCCGCGAAGCCGGTTCCGCCGCCGAACGACTCCTGGAAGGAGCGGCATGACACCCGATCCGCTGGAGGGCGACCCCAGGTCGACCGCGGAGCACGCGCACTTGGAGGCGTTATTGCGCTGTTGGGTGCGGGAGCGGAACGTGCCGGTGACCGACCGGGTGCGGATCGACGTGCTCGGCCTGCCGTTGGAGGCGGACGTGCGGTACGCGTCGCCGACCGGGCGGCACCGGTTCGGGCCGGTGATGTTGGCGGGCAGGCCGGCCGACCCGGTGGTGGCCGTGGCGCTGGTGAGCGCCGAGCTCGCCGCCGGCGGAGCCGGAAGTCGGACCACCGCCGACGGAGCCACCGGCGCGGCCGGCCGCCACACCGCCGACCTGGTGGAGCGCACGGCCGAGTCGGTGCGCCGGGTCGCGGAGTTCGTCGCGCACCGGCGTCGCGAGCCGGTCGGGCCGGCGGACCGGTTCCTGGACAGCGAGCAGCGGTTGATGCTCGGGCACCTGCACCACCCCGCGCCCAAGAGCCGCGACGGCCTGTCCGACGCCGACAACGCCCGGTACGCGCCGGAGCTGCGCGGGTCGTTCCCGCTGTTCTGGTTCTCGGCGGCGCGGGAGGTCGTGTCGCACGGCTCCGTGGCGGGCCCGGACGCGGTGACGCTGATGTCGACGCTGGCCGGGCGCAACCCCGGGCCCGGCCGGGTGCTGGTGCCCGCGCACCCGTGGCAGGCGCACGACCTGCTGGGCAGGCCGCGGATCGCGTCGTTGGTCTCGCGCGGGCTGCTGGAGCCGCTGGGCGAGTTCGGGCCCGCGTGGTCGCCGACCTCCAGCCTGCGCACGGTGTACCGGACCGGCGCGCCGGTGATGCTGAAGCTGTCGCTCGGCCTGCGGATCACGAACTCGCGGCGCGAGTCCACCTCCACCGAGCTGCGCCGCGGCTCGGAGGTGCACCTGCTGCTGGAGTCCGGCTACGCGGCCGGCACGGAGAAGGCGCACCCGGAGTTCAGCGTGGTGCGCGACCCGTCGTGGCTCGCGGTGGACGAGGGCGGCGAGGTCACCGGGCTGGACGTGGCCGTGCGCGACGTGCCGCACGACCTGGGCGACTCGCGGTGCCTGGCCGGCATGGTCGCGCCGCGGCCGGGCATCGGGCGTTCCCTGCTGGGCGAGCTCGTGCTGCGGCTGAACGCGGCCGAGTGGGTCGCCGACTACACCGACCGCGTGCTGGTGCCGATGCTGCGGCTGTACGCGGAGACCGGCATCGGGCTGGAGGCGCACCAGCAGAACACGCTGGTGCGGCTGGACCCGGCGGGCCGGGTGGTCGGCGGGCGGTACCGCGACAACCAGGGCTACTACCTGGCGTCCTCGCACCTGCCGCGGGTGCTGGAGCGGCTGGGCGTCGAGGAGTCGACGCTGGCCGTGGTGGACGACGCGGTCGTGGACGACCGGCTCACCTACTACCTGCTGCGCAACCAGGCGTTGGCGGTGATCGGCTGCATCGGGGTGGAGGGGCTGGCCGACGAACGCGACCTGCTCGGCGTGATGGCGGCACGGCTGGAGGCGGCGCTGCCCGCGCTGGCCGAGGCGGGCCCGGACGGCGACCGGCTGGCCCGGCGGTGGCTGGAGGCGGACGCGCTGCCGTGCAAGGCGAACCTGCTGACCAGGCTGGAGGGCATCGACGAGGTGCTCGCGCCGCTGGACGCGCAGTCGGTGTACTTCGACGCGCCCAACCCGTTGCGGGAGGGCAGGTGCGCCCGGTGACCCACCTCGACGCCTACCGGCAGACCGACGACCTGTCGGCCGTGCCCGGTCCCCCGCTGCCGGTGCTCGCGGGTGGCTGGCGGGCCCGCGCGGTCGACCCGGACACCCGCGACCTCGACCTGGTGCACCGCTGGATGCAGGCGCCGCACGTGGTGGCGTTCTGGCACCAGGCGTGGCCGCGCGAGCGGTGGGAGGAGGAGCTGCGGCGGCAGCTGTCCGGGCGGCACTCGTTGCCGGTGCTGGTGAGCCGGGGCGAGGACCCGGTGATCTACCTGGAGGTGTACCGGGCGGCGCGGGACGTGGTCGCGCAGGTGTACCAGGCCCGGCCGCACGACCTCGGGCTGCACCTCGCCGTGGGCGAGCTGGCGATGACCGACCAGGGGCTGGTGCGCAAGCTGCTGCCGGAGGTGACCGCGGCCCTGTTCGACGCCGACCCGCGGTGCACCAGGGTGCTGCTGGAGCCGGACGTGCGCAACCGGCGGGCGATCGCGTCGTTCACCGCGGGCGGGTTCGCGCCGGTGGGCGAGGTGCTGCTGCCGGACAAGGTGGCACTGTTGATGGTGCGCACGCGATGAAGGCCGACGTGGTGGCGATCGGGTGCGGCCCGTTCAACCTGGGGCTGGCCGCCCTTGCGTCCACTGTGGACGAGCTGGACGTGGTGGTGCTGGAAGCGCGGCCGGAGCTGCGCTGGCACAGCGGGGTGATGTTCGGCGACGCGGTGCTGCAGGTGAGCTTCCTGGCCGACCTGGTGACGTTGGTCGACCCGACGCACCCCCTGTCGTTCCTGGCCTACCTGCGTGACGCGGACCGGCTGTACCCGTTCTACGTGCGGGAGAGGTTCCACCCGACCCGGCGCGAGTACGAGGACTACCTGAGGTGGGCGGCGTCCCGGCTGCCGGTGCGGTTCTCGCACGCCGTGACGTCCGTGCGGTGGGAGGACGGCCGGTTCGCGGTGTCGGGGCCGGGGTTCTCGGTGGACGCGCGGCACCTGGTGCTCGGGGTGGGCACCACGCCGTCGGTGCCGCCCGCGTTGGCCGGGCTCGGCGATCGGCTGGTGCACAGCTCGGACTACCTGCACCGGCCGCCGTCCGCCGAGCGGGTGACCGTGGTGGGGTCCGGGCAGTCGGGCGCGGAGATCGTGCTCGACCTGTTGCGGCGCAACCTGGACGGCGGGCCGGCGGTGACGTGGCTGACCCGCACGCCGGTGTTCGCGCCGCTGGACTACACCAAGCTGGTGCTGGAGATGACCACGCCGTCCTACGTGCGGCACTTCCACTCGTTGCCGCAGGACCGGCGGGACGCGTTGCGCGCCGAGCACTGGCGGCACTACCGGGCGATCTCGGCGGAGACGCTGGAGGAGCTGCACGACCTGCTGTACAGGCGGGAGTGGGAGCACGGGCTCGCGCCGGTCGAGCTGCGGCCGGGCGTGACGGTGGTGTCGTCCTCGGTGGCCGGTTCCGAGGTGGTGCTGGAGTGCGCGCACCGGGACACCGAGCGCACGTTCCGGCACCGCACCGACCTCGTCGTGGCCGCCACCGGGTACGCGCAGGCCCCGACGCCGTTCCTGGAGCCCTTGGAGCCGTTCGTGCGGCGGGACGCGCACGGCCGGTACGTCGTGGCGCTGGACCACTCGATCGCGCTGGACCCGCCCGTCACCGGCCGGGTGTTCGTGGCGAACGCCGACCTGCACAGCCACGGCGTGGCCGCGCCCGACCTCGGCATCGGGGCGGTGCGCAACGCGACCATCGTCAACGCGGTGACCGGCCGCGAGGTCTACCCGCTGCCCAAGCACACCGCCTACACCAGCTTCAGCGCCCCGAGCGACGCGGGGCAACCGGGAGACGACGTTGACTGATCTGTGGCACGAGTGCTCGGCGGCGTTGCTGGCGAAGGCGATCGGCGAGCTGTGCTTCGAAGGGCTGCTGTCGCCGACCGCGGCCGGCGACCCGGACGGCTACGAGCTGCGGTTCGACGACGCGGTCTACGCGTTCTCGGCGACGCGGTCGGCGTTCGGCGGGTGGGTGGTGCGGCCGGGGTCGGTGCGCCGCGCGGCGTCCGGGATCCTCGGCGACGACGTGGTCGAGCCGTGCGACGACGTGCAGCTGTTCGTGGTGGACGCGTTCCGGCACCTGGGGGTCGACCCGGCGACGACCGCCGGTTTCCTCGCCGAGGTGACCGCGACCCTGGCCGCTGACGTGGCGCTGGCGTCGACCGCGTGGCCCGTGGCGGAGCTGCTGCCGCTGCCGCAGGCGGAGCTGGACGGGCACCTGACCGGGCACCCGTGGCTGATCGCGAACAAGGGGCGGGTCGGGTTCTCGGCGGAGGACCTGGCGCGGCACAGCCCGGAGGCGCGCACGCCCGTGCGGCTGCCGTGGCTGGCCGTGCACCGGGGGCTGGCGGAGTTCCGCGGCACGTCGTCGCTGTCGGAGGAGGCGGTGCGGGCGCGGGAGCTCGACCCGATGACGGTGGAGCGGTTCACCGAGTCGTTGCAGGAGGCGGGGGTCGACCCGGCGGCCTACGTGTGGTTGCCCGTGCACCCGTGGCAGCTCGACCACGTCGTGCGGACGCTGTGGGCGCCGGAGCTGGCCACCGGCCGGATCGTGGAGCTCGGCGAGTCGCCGGACTGGTACCTGCCGACCCAGGCGATCCGCACCATGTCCAACGTGGACTCGCCGGCGCGGTACCAGGTCAAGCTGCCGCTGCGGGTGCTGAACACGTCGGTGTACCGGGGCATCCCGCCGCACTGCACGCTCGCCGCGCCGGTCGTCACGCAGTGGCTGTCGGGGCTGTGGGCGGCCGACAAGCTCCTCGGCGAGTGGGGCACGGAGCTGTTGGGCGAGGTCGCTTCGGTGACCGTGCGGCACCCGCGGCTGTCGAACGCGGGCGCCGTGCCGTACCAGTGGCTGGAGACGATGGGGTGCATCTGGCGGGCGCCGGTGGCGTTGCGGCCCGGTGAGCGGTCGTGGTCGTTGGCGGCACTGCTGCACGTGGACCGCGCCGGTCGGCCGCTGGTGCTGGAGTACGTCGGCGGCACCGACCCGGCGGTGTGGTTCGCCGCGCTGCTCCGCGCCCTGCTCCGGCCGCTGCTGCACGTGCTCTACACCTACGGCGTCACGTTCAACCCGCACGGCGAGAACGTCGTGGTGATCACGGACGGCGACCACGTGCCGGTGCGGGTCGCGCTGCTCGACCTGGTGGACGACGTGAACGTGTCCGTCGACCGGGTGCCGGCGCGTGGCCTGGAACCGGACGCGCACGACCCCGTGCTGCCGCGCAAGCCGTGGCCGGTGCTGCGCCAGTACATCGTGGACGCCCTGCTGGTCGGCGTCTTCCGCCCGCTGTCCGCCCTGTTCCCCCTGCCCGAGGACCGCTTCTGGGGCCTGGTCCGCGGCGAGGTCGACGCCTACCGCGACCGCTTCCCCACCCTGGCCGGCCGGATGGACGACGGCTCCCTGACCACCCCGGAGTTCCTCCGCTACCCCCTCAACGGCTACCGGATCACCCTGGGCTACCAGGACCTGACCGCGCGTCCCCCGGTCCCGCGGACGGGCACCCTGCCGAACCCGCTGCACGCCGCCGTGCCGATCCCGCCGGCGGACGGCTGGTGAACCGCTGAGCACAATTTCGCCGACCAGTGTCCGCAATAATCGTATTCACCGCCGAATTGCGCCGCAGTGGTGACCAAGCGTGAGTTGTCCGGCGACCTGTGCTCTACTGTGCGCGTGGACATCACCGCGAATCCCGCCGCAACCGGTGAACAAGTGGCAACCGCCCTCGCCGAAGCCGTTCGGACCGGCGGGTGGCGCTCGTTGCGCGATCCGATGTCGATGTGGCTGTCCGCAGCGTCGCCGGAACTGCTGCCGGTGTTCGAGCAGCCCGCACTCATGGTCGAAGAGGCCGAGCCTGAGGACAAACAAGCATTGGCCCGAACTGCCGCGCGTCGATGGGCACCGGTGCTGACCAGGCGCTTCGCCTCAGACCCGAAGGCCGCGGCCGAACTCGTGGCGCTCCTCGGCCTGAACGGAGAAGCCCGACCCAAAGGCCATCAGGTGAGCCAGGTCGGATTCGCCTTCGACAACAGCAGGATTTACCAATCCGGCGGCGACCTGCACGTCGGCAGGAAATAGATCGAGAACTCTACGGAAGATTCGTGAGCACCACACCCGAAACACGAGCGCACACCGACGGCCCGCTCGCGCCAATCCCGAGCACGCCTGATCCGACCACAATCACTCAGATGACGGTCAACCTCGGCCGCGACCAGTACGTCGCAGGACGTGACGTGGTCAAGAACCACAACTACGGCCGATCACAGCTGGAGACCGTCGTGATCTCCAGGCTGGAACTCACCGAGGTCCCGGACCTGGCGTTCACCCCACCCGGTGAACAGTTCGGCGGCGCGTTCCGCCTGCTGGACGAACGCGGTGTCGTGGTCCTGGTGGGGGTGGCGGGCACCGGAAAGCGCACCGCGGCGCTGCACCTGCTCCACCGCTTGGAACTGGAACGCGCCAAGGCGGGCAGAACGTGCACCCCGACGGTGGTCCAGGTGGACTGGGAGCACCCGGCGGCAGACCGGATTCCGATCCAGGACGACCAAGGTTACCTGCTGGACCTCTCGCAGGAAGACGAGGAGGAGCTGTCCATCGCGTTCGGCGCTTCGCTGCTCCAGCGCGTCGAGTCGCTGCACGCCCGGAACTCGCACGTGGTCGTCACCGTGACACCACGCCAGTGGGCCTCGTGCCGGCGGATGGCCGCCTGGCACGACGTGAGCGTCGACCTCACCGCTCCGGACGCGATCGAGGTGGCCCACAAGCACCTGACCCATTCCCACAACCGCCCGGATCTCCTCGGACTGCTGGAGGAAGAGCGGCGGCTACGGCACATCCAACCGCGGAGCGAACCCCGGTACGCCGCCGCGTTCGCCAAGCTCCTGGTCCAGCACGACGGTCGGGACGACAAGGGGCGGACTGAACGCACCGAAGCCGTCGAACAACTGCGCAGTTGGCCTGGAGAACTCGGCAACGTGTTCTCCAAGCAGACCACGCACTGGGGAAGGGCGATGCTGTGGGCCGTCGCGGTAGGCGATGGCGAGCCCAAGGCGGTGGTGATCCACATCGCCCACATGCTGCTGAGGCGACTCGGCGTCGTGATGACGCCCGCGGACCTGCTCGTCGCCCCGGATCTGTCATCGCAGTTGGACGGCATCGGGGCGACGACCGAAGAACACAGTGTCAGCATCTCCGCCACCCGACCGAATTTCGATCACGCCGTGCTGATGCGCGTCTGGGTCGAGTACCCGGACCTCCAGGAGGTTTTCCTGGAGTGGTTGGGCGAGGTGTCCGAACTGCCCGCCGTCTCACGCGCGTGCCGCGACCGGATCGCCGGCCACCTGCTGGCCATGGCGCGGGTCGGCGATGGCGCGGGCGGGCCGGTCGACAAGGGCAAGGTGCTGACGGTCGTGGAGTCCTGGGCCACGTCACCAGGCAGGCATCCGCTGCTCACCGGGTTCATCCGCGAGGCAGCCGGAGACCGCTTGATCGGCCCGGGTGCGAGGGCTCGACTGCTGGCCTGGGCGAAGAAGGACGACTCACCCCTGCACCCTGTGGTGGCAGAGGTGTGCTCGGGACCGTTCGTGACCGAGTTCACCGAGCGCGCGCTGGTCCGCCTCAAGCACCTCTTCTCCTCGCCGAACCCGAACAGCGTGGCAATGGCAGGGCAGGCCCTGCGGAAGATCGTGACCGACTATCCCCACCTCCGCGCGGACTTGCTCGACGCCATCAGCACGTGGGTTCGGAAGCCCGGCGGCGACCGCACCGCAGGAGCCGGTGTCACCGCGTTCGTGGAACTGGTCACCGTGACGGCGGAGACGCAGCACCTGATCGACGAGCTATGCCGGGATGCGGCGGGGGAACGCGCCGACCTCCGCAGCCTGCTCGTGGTCAGCTGGCAGCGCGCCCTGCTCGACACCAACCGCGAAGAGGGCGCACGAGCGTTCCGGTCTTGGTTGACGGCGGTGACCGAGGACCGGATCGACCGGCAGGCGGCCTTGTCGTTGTTGCACGAGGCGGCGCACAAGGTCCTCGGCGAAGGTGGTCCGGTCAACGCGCTGAGCAGGATCAGCATGGGCATCCCGGATGAGGCGCACCCGCTGTTCGAGGAGATCCTCGACCGGGCGTGGACCTACGCCAAGGGCCGGGTTTCCTCACCGTCCCAGGACGGGGATACGCCGACGCACGCCGACGCATGAAATGGGGGGACCTGCGCGACCGGAGACGACGGTCGCAAGGCGAGCGGATCGTGAGTTGGACCTGCGCCCTTCCGACAGCGGTGTCGGGTGTGCACCTGAAAGCGCGGCTCAAAGTCGCCTGGTCACAACCGCCTCTCGACAACGTGACGGAGCACGTGCCTGGTGTCCCGCCCTCCCTGCGACCGGAGGTTCCCCCAGCGGTCACGGTGCGGGTCGGTGTGTGGCGGATATCGGCGTCGATCACGCGTCGGTGCGTTCCCACTGACATCGGGCACATCGCCGACTTGATCCGACAACGGTTGATGCCCACCCAACAACCCGATCCCGGCCGAGGTTTCCGGTACCGGCTGCTCGACGTGCGCTTGGGCATGAAAGCGACACACCAGTCGCTCCTCCAGCACTACCTGGAGGCACGACGCGCTGCGGAAGCGGATGGCACGCTCCCTCCGATGACCGACAACCCGGGTGTCGAAGGGAGCGGCAGCGCCTGGGACTCACCGGACAACGGCATCGACACGCACGACCAACTGCTGACCGAGGCGCTGGCCCTGCTTCGCGGGTTGAACCTCGAAGAACGGCGGGTCGCCCTCCACCACGTGCCCGTGTTCTTGAGGTTGGCCGGCTTGGGGGCGCAGAACGGTCCGGGCCCCGTCGAGCGGACGGCTGGTGAAGGTTCGGCCGCCTCGTCCGGTATCCCCGGCCGGGCGAGGCGGCCGGGGTACTAGAGGCGGGCCAGGGTCAGGTAGGCCAGGCCGAACTGGCCCCGGTAGCCCTTGAGCCAGCCGTCGCGGTGGTCGTCGACGATCGCGCGGACCTCGGCCGCCTGCGGGTCGTCCGGGTTCTCCAGCAGCCAGCGCTCCCGCGCGGCGCACCAGCGGGACTCGAAGCTGTCCCACTCGTCCAGGCTGGCCGTGGTGACCGACAGCAGCCGGTAACCGCAGGCCATCGCCAGGTCGACCAGCTCGGCCAGGGTGCCGAACTCGTCCTCGCCGAAGATCTCCAGCGCCTTCAGGCCGGGCGCGCTCTCCCAGAAGCCGTCGCCCAGCAGCAACCGGCCGCCGGGGCGGAGGCGGTCGCGCATGGCCTCCAGGGTCTGCTTGGTGCCGCCCCACGCGTGCGACGCGCCGATCGAGATCGCCACGTCCGCGGGCTCCGCCTCCCACGTGGTGACGTCCGCCAGCTCCAGCCGGACGCGGGGGGCCAGCCCGCGGGCGTCGACGTTCGCCCGGCCGCGGGTGATGGCGTAGTCGTCGCTGTCCACGCCGAACCCGCGGGCGGTCGGCTCCTGCTCCACCGCCCTGAGCAGCAGTTCCGCCCAGCCGCAGCCGTAGTCCACCACCGTCGCTCCGGACAGCGGCTGCAAGGTGGTGATCAGGTCGTACGCCTTCGCGTCCGACAGCGGGGTGTTGAAGTCGAGCAGGGCGTGGCCGTTGAGCGGGGCGTTCATCCGGCCATGATCGCCCCTCCGCCTTCGCGGGCGTAACTGATTTTGCCGCGCCCGACCCCGCGCAGCGCGGCGTCGATGCTCTCGACCTGCTCGTCACCGAACCGGCCGATCCGCACCACCTCTCCCACCTGCGGGTGAATCTCCAGCACGCCACGCTTCGACAACCCCACGTGCCGGATCTCGTGCCACGCGAGGGTCCTGTCCTTGCCGAACTTCAGCCCGTGCGGCGTGACGGTGACCGAAGGCGCGAAGATCCCCCGGCGCAACGCGTTGCCGACGATCAGCAGGATCAGGCCATACGACACCAACGCCATGGTGGTCTGGGAGCTGTGGCCCTGGAATGCCCATTCGGTGCTCCTGACGGCCACCACGATCGCGATGAGCAGCACCGTGGCCCGGAACCTCCAGCCCACCCACTGCTTGCGCTTGCCCCAGACGAGGACCTCACCGCTGTCGTCGTCGGGTGTCGGCTTGACGTTGCGCAGCGCTTTCCACGACAGGAAACCGGTCAGCACCAGCCACAGCAGGCCGAACGGCACGACGAGCCAGCCCCAGTTCCGCATCGGCTGGTCGGCGCCCCGCACCCACTCGCCCGGCCCCCTCCTGGGATTCGTCAGCTTGATCGGCACCGGGCGGCCGAGGTCGGCAAGGGTCAGGAAGTTCACCGGCTTGACGGTGTCGGGCGAGGTCGAGCCGGGGTCGGAGTGGTCGTAGTAGTGGAACTCCGCCAAGCACCGGTACCAGAACCCGAACCCGTGGGTGCTGACCGGCCCGTGCCGCTTGCACTCCGTGGCCACCGCGTAGTTGCCACCCACCCGGTGGTCGGGACCGTACTGGCCGGCGAACTGGTAGGCGAACGTCGCGCAGAGCAGGAAGCCCAGCACCGGCATGACGATCAACGTGAAGAAGACCGGCAGTGCCTCCTTGAGGGCCTCCTTCACCGGCCACGCTCCTCTTCCCGCTTCGCGGCCGCACGGCGCTGCGCTTCATCCCGCCTGGCGTCCACCGCCTTCTCCGCGTCGCCCTCCTTCTCCTCCTTCGCCAAGTCCTTCCAGGTGAACCACTCCAGGCCGTTGTCCGCGATCTTGGTCGCTTCCTTGACGACCTCGAAGCCGAGCTTGCGCGGGAAGTCCCGGGGCAGCCCGGTCAGCCCGTCCACGACGGCCCGCTTCGCCCCGTCGAACGCGTCGCGCGCGATCGTCCCGACCGGGATGCCGGTCGTGCCCCGGTTGACGAAGTCGTCGATGCGCTTCAGGTCCGCCGCCTGGCTCGCCTTGAGGGTGTCGACGAAGGCGTCGCCACGACGCGCCAGCGCTTGCTGCGCCTTCTCCAGGAGGCGCGCCAACCAGTTGAACAGGCCGCCGGCCTTGTTGAGCACCCGCGTGAGCTTCTGACACATCTCGATCGCCTTGGTGGCCCACTTGACCGCCACCGGCACGCACTCGGCGATCGCTCCCGCGACACCGGCCCCGAAGGCCGCCACGGCGGGCACCCACCGCAGGCAGATGCTGATCAGCTTGCCGATCGCCTCGCTGATCAGGTCGCGCACGATGTCGCGCACCACCTTGAGCACGACCTTGCACGTCGTGACCAGCAGCGACATGCCCCGGGCCGACTCGCCGACCGCCGCGTAGACCGCCGCGCGATCGGCTCCGAACTCGCGGTAGCGGTCGGAGTCCTCGCCCTGCCACCCGGCGGAGTCGTTCTTCACCGCGTCACCGAGCTGCGTCGCGGTCTCGGCGAGGTGGTCGGCGACGGACGCCCAGGTCAGCGCCATGCCGTCGAGCGTCTGCTGGTCGCCGACCAGCCAGTCCAGCGGCTCGCGCAGGAAGTCCACGTGCTCGATCAGCCAGCCGAACCCGGCGCTGAGCAGGCCGGCCATCGGGTCCACGAGGAACTGGGCCACGCCGCCCAGCGCTCCGGCGGCGTTGGCCAGGCCCTCGGCCCAATGGTCGTCCTTGATCTTCGCGTACGCCTCGGCGGCGTCGTGGAACAGTCCCGCGCCTTCGGTGGCCGCGGTCTCGTCGCCCTTGCGGACGAGTGGGTTCGGCGCGTTCATCGGCGGTACGTCCTGTCGAAGATCTCGGACTGGGTCTGGTCGTTGGCGCGCACGTGCTCGCGCCAGCCGTCGAACCGGGTCACGTGGTCCGCAGCGGCGTCGACGGCTTGGCGCAGGGTCGTCATGGCGCTGTCCTGAGCCGTCGCGCAGATGGCCGCGAGAGGGGTGCCGAGCAGGCCGAACGCCTCCGGGTGCGAGGTGGTCTTGCCCGCGTCCGCGGCGATCCCGACCCGTTCGGCCACGTCGCGCAGCTTGGCGGCGTGGGACGCCATCTCGGCGAGGTCGATGTCGTAGGTCATCGCAGGAACCCGCCCTGGCTGAAGTCGTCGTCGTCCGGCCGCTGGTGCCGCGGGCGCGGTTGGCGCGGCGGCGAAGGCGCGGGTGGCGGTGGCGGAGGTGGCGGTGGAGCGTCGTCCTCGACCGGGCCGAACCGCAGTTCCGCGCCGTAGCCGCCGGCCGGGGGTGGAGGTGGTGGCTGGGCGCTGCGCAGCCGGTCCACCATGAAGCCCATCGCCTGCGAGTCGCCCCCGAGCAGCGGGGTCATCGCCTCCTGCACGGTCGTCGCCACGCGGCTCTGCGCGGCCTGCACGACGCGCAGCACCTCCCGCGCGACGGCTTGGCCGTCCTTGCGCCGCAACGCCTCGCCGAGGTGCAGGTCGACCAGGTTGCCCGCGTCGTTGACGGTCACCGTGATCTGACCGTCGTCGCTCCGCTCGGTCACGCGCAGGCCGGCCATGGTCTCCCGGATGGCCTCGCCCTTGCGCCGCGCCTCGGCGAGCTTGCCCTCGTACTGCCTGAGTAAGTGCTCTGGATCGGTCATGTCGCCCCCGCTCGTCCCTTCCCCCAGGGTCATGGCCGAAGGTAGTGAGGTGGCGACGGTGCGTGTCGGGCGTTCGGCGTGGTTGCCGGATTGATCACAACGGGGTATCCGGGCGAACCGGACACCCCTGGCAGCCCTACTCCTGGCCGCGGACGACCTTGCGCAGCTTCGGCAGGCGTTCGGCGAGCACGCGCTCCGCTCCCCGGCCGGTCGGCTGGTAGTAGTCGCGCCCGACCAGGTCGTCCGGCGCGTACTGCTGGGTCAGCACGCCCTCCGGCACGTCGTGCGGGTACCGGTAGCCCTGGGCGTTGCCGAGCTTCGCCGCGCCCGCGTAGTGGCCGTCGCGCAGGTGCGCGGGCACCGACCCGATCGCGCCCTTGCGCACGTCGGACATGGCCTCGCCGATCGCGGTCGTGACGGCGTTCGACTTGGGCGCGGTCGCCAGGTGGATGGTGGCCTGGGCGAGGTTCAGCGCGCACTCGGGCAGCCCGATCAGCTGCACGGCCTGCGCCGCCGCCACGCACGTCTGCAACGCGGTCGGGTCGGCCATGCCCACGTCCTCGCTGGCGTGGATGACCAGCCGCCGCGCGATGAACCTCGGGTCCTCGCCCGCCTCGATCATCCGGGCCAGGTAGTGCAGCGCCGCGTCGACGTCCGAACCGCGGATCGACTTGATGAACGCGCTGGTCACGTCGTAGTGCTGGTCGCCCTGCCGGTCGTAGCGCACGGCCGCCTTGTCGACCGTCGCCTCCAACGTCGCCAGGTCGAGCACGCCGCCCGGACCGACCGAGTCGGCGGCGGCTTCGAGCGCCGTGAGCGCGCGCCGGGCGTCACCGCCGGCCAGCCGGACCAGGTGGTCCTCGGCGTCCTGCTCGACGGTGACCGTGCCGCCGAGGCCGCGTTCGTCCTCGACCGCGCGCCGGACCAGCACGCGCACCGCGTCGTCGGTCAACGGCCGCAGCTGCAGCACCAGCGAGCGGGACAGCAGGGGCGACACGACGGAGAAGAACGGGTTCTCCGTGGTCGCCGCGACCAGCAGCACGATCCGGTCCTCGACCGCGCCGAGCAGCGCGTCCTGCTGGGTCTTGGAGAACCGGTGCACCTCGTCGATGAACAGCACGGTCGACTCGCCCGCGCGGACCAGGCGGCGGCGTGCCTCCTCGATGACCGCGCGCACCTCCTTCACGCCCGCCGACAGCGCCGACAGCGCGGCGAACCGCCGGCCGGTGGCCTGGGAGACGAGCGTGGCCAGCGTGGTCTTGCCCGTGCCCGGCGGGCCGTAGAGCATGATCGAGGCGGGCGACGAGCCCTCCACCAGCCTGCGCAGCGGCGCGCCCGGCCCGAGCAGGTGGTCCTGCCCGACCACCTCGTCCAGGGTGCGCGGGCGCATCCGCACGGCCAGCGGCGCGTTGGCCGCGATGCGCGCGGCCTTCTCCTCCGGGTCCACGCCGAACAGCCCGTCGTCGAACAGCCCCTCGTTCACGTGTTCGACTGTAGCTTCCCCGTGCACAGCCGCTGTCCGAGCGTGCAACGGAGGTTCCGCCGCAGGTCGCGGGCCGTGCAGGGTGACCGCATGAGCACGCTGAGTCCGGAGCGGATCGCCCGGCACGCGCACGACGCGGGGTTCCGCGGGCAGGACCTGACGATCGCGGTGGCGGTCGCGCTGGCCGAGTCCGGCGGCGACCCGCGGGCGCACAACTCCACGCCGCCCGACAACTCCTACGGGCTGTGGCAGATCAACATGCTGGGCGCCCTGGGGCCGGCGCGGCGGCGCGAGTTCGGGCTGGAGTCCAACCGGGAGCTGTTCGACCCGGCGGAGAACGCCCGTGCGGCGAACAAGATCTCCGGGGACGGTCGGTCGTGGACGCCGTGGACCACGTACACCAGCGGCGCGTACAAGCGTCACCTGGACGAGGCGCGGCGGGGTGTCGAGGCCATGAAGCGCGGTGGGTCCGGCGGCGGTGGCGGTGGCGGGTCCCGAGGCGGCTCACGCGGTGGCGGCGGCTTCTCGGTCGACCTGGGCGTGCTGCGCGACTACGCGCGGCGGACGCGGGACTCGGCCGACGACCTCACCGCGCTCGGCCGGCGGCACGTGCGCGAGGTTCGGGAGATCGCCGAGGACAGCTTCGGGCGCATCGGCAAGCAGTCCGGGTTCGCCGACGCGCTGGACAACTTCGGCGCGGCGCTGCGCAAGCAGGTCAAGGCGGTCGCGCACAACACCGACGCGCTGGCCACGTCCGCCGGTCGTGCCGCCCGCGCGTACCAGGACCAGGAGGACGACATCGCAGGTTCGCTGCGCGGCAAGGTCGTCAGCGGTGGAGGGGAAGGGTAGTGGACACCCGGGAGATGGCCCGGCACTTCGCCGAGAGCATGATCGGCCACCGGAACTCGTTGGCGGGCAAGGCCGAGGACGCGGTGAAGGTCCAGTACGCGCTGCACCAGACCGCGTCCGGCCTCACCGAGCGGCACGAGGACCAGCGCAAGGCCTCGAAGACGGTGCTGGAGCACTGGAAGGGCGACAACTCCGAGGGCTTCGAGAAGCGCTCGAACCGGCTGGGCAGGCAGCTGCGGGTCACCGCCGACGCCGCCCGTGACGCGGAGAAGATCGTCGCCGGGGTCACGAGCGCGTTGACGACCGGGCACGCGCGGGCGCGGCGGGCCGTGGACGAGTACCTCGACCAGGCGGTCCGGCTGCTGGACGCGGGCAAGGCCGTCGGCACGCAGGCCGCGCTGCTCAAGGCCGTGGCGCAGGCGGCGGACCTGGAACCCAAGTACACCAAGGAGACCGCCGGGACCGTCCGGCACGTGCGGGGCGAGTTGGAGGACGCCGCTCGCAAGCTGCGCGCGTTGGAGAAGGAGGTCGAGCACGACGGCGTCGCGGACGGTCGGGCCGAGCGCACCCGCGGCTCGACGAAGCCGTCCGGCGCCCGTGCCCGCGGCCGTTCGCGGACGATCATCTCGGCCGCACGGCGTGAGCTGGGCACGCGGGAGAACCCGCCCGGCAGCAACCGCAACCCGTACGGGCCGACGGCGCCGTGGTGCGCGTCGTTCACCACGGCGATGTGGCGCAAGGCCGGGGTGGACATCCCGATCCTGCCGTTCACCGGCGACGTGTTCCGGTGGGGTCAGCGGCACGGCAAGGCGTACACGTCGTTGAGCGCGGTGAAGCCGGGTGACGTGCTGCTGTTCGGGACGGGCCCGAGCAGCCCGGCGACCAGCAAGCACATCGGGATCGTGGAGAAGGTCTCGGGCGGGACGGTGACGCTGATCGAGGGCAACTCGGGCGACAGCGTGCGGCGCAACACCCACCGGCTGAGCTCGGCGACGTTCTACGGAGGGGTGCACCCGTGATCACGGGCAACGCGCACGACCCGGACACGGGCATCGCGGTGGAGGTCGGTCCCGGCGGCGGGTTGCTCGACCTGGCGCTGGACTCGCGGTCGTTGCGGCTGGGGCAGTCGGGGTTGGCGCGGGCGATCCTGGCGCTGGTCGACACGGCGACGGCGCGGGCGAACGCGCGGGCCCGGCACGTGGTCGGCGACGAGGTGTCGGTGTTGGGCCTGGACGTGCGGGCGAGGCTGGTGGAGTCGGTCGAGGACACGACTCCCGAGACGTGGCGGGTGTGATGGGGCTCGGTGAGCGGTTGGACGCCGTGCGGCGGGAGGCTTCGGCGTCGGGCGTGACGGTGGTGGTCGACCTGCACGGGAAGCCGGTGGACCTGTCGTTCGCACGGGAGGCGTTGGCCCTGCGCCCCGCCGAGTTGGCCGGCTTGATCCGTCGACTGGCCGACGAAGCCGCCGCGGCGGCCGTGGCCGAGGGCATGGCGATCGTCGCCGACGTCGTGCCGCCGGACCTGCTGACGTCCTGAGCGTCGAACTCCGGGGCACCTGAGCGTTCGACACGCGCGGGTGGCGAACGCTCAGGTGGCGGCAAGCAGGGCGGTCAGGTGGCGGGTCAGCCACGGCGTGTCGGCGGGCGAGAGGTGGACCCACTCGGTCTGGTGGGACTCCTCGGTGGTCAGGGCGTAGCGGCCGGCGGCGGTGTCGGTCCAGCTCAGGACGCGGGAACGGCCGCGCGGGCCGGTGGCGGCCAGTTGACCGGTCGACTTGCGCGGCGAGTCGACCAGCGTGGTGATCGACCGGGTGGCGCGGCCGGTGATGTCCGCCTGGGCCAGGGTGCGTTCCAGCGCGGTGTGGCCCGCCTTGGCGTAGGCGTCCATCGCGGCGGCGAACACCGACCTCGGCATCCGCAGCTGCTCGCCGGGTCCCGCCGGCGCGTCGCCGATGACGCGCGTGATCGCGGACGCCAGGTCGGTGATCGGCTCCAGCGCCACCTCGCGGTCGTTCAGCACGGCCAGCACGCCGCGCCTGCCGCGGGCCGTGGCCAGCACCCGCCACGGGTACGGGCGGAACACCAGCGCGTCCACCGAGACCTCGCCGTGCGCGAGCAGGGTGAACAGGTCCTCCAGCTCCGGTGAGACGTCCGCGCCGTCGGCCAGCCCCGCCTCCGTCAACGTGCGCAGGACCTCGGCGCCCAGGGCGTCCCGGTCGTCCATCGTCTCGCCGTGCGACGGCACCTCGAGCGGGTAGGGCGGCTCACCCGTGCCCAGGTCCTCCCACAGGAGGTCGAACTCCAGGTGGGACAGGACGACCGCGGTCGCCGAACGTCGCGCCATGGGGCCAGAAGGTAGCGGTCGGCGGCGGCTTTCGCGGCCGGTTGGGCAACACCGGTGGCTACGCTGCTCGACGTGGACGTCGCCGGCGGGTTCCTGACTGTGCGGGCTTCCGGCGCGGCGGCGGCCAAAGCCGCGCTCAGCGGGGGTGCGGCCACCCCGGAGCACATCCAGCTGCTGGTCGGCTGCACGGTCTCGGCGGGCGTGCCCGGCAACGGCGCCGCACTTCGGTTTCCCGATTGCGCGTTGCACGTCCTGCCGGACGTGGTGATGCTGACCGTGGCCGAGGCGCGGCTCACCGTCGGCTTCGGCGAGCTCAAACCGCTGATGTTCCAGCCGGTCCCGGTCGACGCCGCGCTGCACGCGGTGTTCTCCGGCGCGGTGGCCCAGGTGCTCGCCGCCGCCCACGCCCTCGACCCGCACGGCCTGTCGCACCACCTGCTCGGCCTGGCCGAACTCGTGCTGCGCAGCGCGCTTCGGGCCGAGCTGGAGCGCGTGGACTCCCTGGTCGCACGGCGGCGCGAAGCGTTGGAGTACATGCGCGAACACCTGTCGGACCCGGCCCTGAGCGCGGACCGGGTGGCCGAGGCGCTGTTCATCTCCCGCCGCCGCCTCTACCAGCTCTTCGACGACGGGCAGGGCGTGTCCGAGCGCATCCGCGGCCTGCGGATCGACCGGGCCAAGGCGTTGCTCGCCGATCCGGCGAAGGCGGCGCGCGGCATCGGCGAGATCGCCAAGGACTGCGGGTTCGTCAGCGCCGCGCACTTCTCCCGGACGTTCCGCCAGGTGGTCGGCCGGACGCCGAGCGAGTTCCGTAACCGCTGAACTCCACGCCCGAGACGAACCGGCCCGCGATGCCCGCGACCTCCAGCCAGCCGCGCCCGGTCGGCGAGTGCAGCGTGAACACCGCGATCCGCGGGTGGTCCGGGTCGCTCACGACGACCTGCAGCTGCGCGCCCGGCCCGGCCACCGGGATGCGCTCGACGATCACCACCGGGTAGCCGGTCGCCGTCTCGCCGCGGGTGACCTCGCGGATCGACGGGCCGTCGAGGTGGAAGCCGAGCTCGCCTGCATCGGTCGGCCGGTCGACCGGCACCACGCCCGCCATCAGCAGCGCGGGGTCCGCGTCGCGGTGCTCGACCACGGCCAGCAGGCCGGCGCCGTGCTGGTGCGCCAGCTCCGCGGCCTGCGTGGCGGACACCTCCAGCCCGGGGTCACGACTGCCTTTGAGCCTGCGCAGCACGGCTAACAGCTCCGCCGCGGTGCGTTCGGGGGTGCCGAGTGCCACCGGGGTCACCCCCGGCACGGGAGCGAGTCTCACCCCAGGCCCGCCCGGAACGCCGCCGCCGCGCCCCTGGTGGACGCGGGTCGAGGTGGACCGAGCAACACGGACGCCAGCTCGGCGGTCAGGGACGAGAAGCTCGTCAACGTGTCCGCGATGACCGTCGAGGGCTCCTCGGCGCGCAGCCGTTCGGCGACCCGCCTGGCCTCCGCGCGGTGGTCGCGCTCCAGCAGCCGGGCCTCCTCCAGCACGTCGTCCAGCTGACGGCGCAGCTCGTCGTGCCGCGCCACGGCCCGGTCGTGCGCCTGCCCGTCGGCGGCGGTGAAGGACGCCATCGCGCCGGTCCGGTCGAGCTCGTCGGACGCCTCGGCGAGCGCGCGCCGCAACCCGAGCGCGCGCCGGTCCAGCTCCTCGGCCCGCCGCTGGTTGCCCAGCAGCGTGGTGGCCCAGCCGTCGAGCACCTCGGCCGCCGCCCGCATCGCGCGCCGCACCGCCGTCAGCTCCGACACCACCGCCTCCAACCGCGTCCTGAACCCGTCCGCCGCCGCGCCCGTCCACGGTTCCGGTGGCGCGCCGGGGACTGTAAGGGCAACCGACAACCGCTCGCTCGCCGCCGCCACCGCGCCCGCGTGGCCCGGCGCGGGATCGAAACCCAGACCCCGGTAGTCAGTCATGGCGCAGCTCGTCGGCCTGCCGATAGGTCTCACCCGCCGCGCGCAACGCGTCCGCCACGACGTCCAGCTCCACGCCGCGCAGCACGCCCGCCCACTCGGCCGCCAGCCGGTCGACGGCCTCCGTGACGCCTTCCGGCCCGAGGTCGCCCGACGGCTGCTCCAGCGCGGCGGCGGCGGCCCGCACCTCGTCGGCCACCTCGTCCAACCGGCCCGCGAACGCGGCCAACGCGTCCGGCTCGACCTGGTAGCCGCCGCTCATTCGCCGAGCACCGGCGGGAACGCGGGCGGCAGGTCGTCGAGCAGGTCGAGGCCGGTGTCGTAGCGGTTGCGGTGCTCGCCGTCCTCCTCGCGGTTGCCCGGCGCCATCGGCGGGTACATGCCGAAGCCCTGCGGCCCGCCCGCGCCGACGACCGGTCCGACGCCGCCACGTGCCGCCGCACCGCCCGGCACCGCGCCGAGCACGCCGGACGCGCCGCCCGGACCGAAGCCGCCCTGACCGCCGGCGACGCCCGCGCCGCCGCCGGGACCGAGGCCGTGGCCCGTGCCGAACGAGCCGCCCGGGCCGAAGCCGGACTGCGAGCCGAAGCCACCGGGGCCGCCGTAACCGGTGGCCGCGCTCGGCGCACCCGCGGCGGCGACGGACGTCGTGCCCTCGCCGGGCCGTAGCGGTGCGTCCTCGGCGGGCCTCTCCTGGACCGGGGGCGGCGCGATCCACGGCGGCGGCGACGGCGCCGGCCGGTGCTCCGGCAGCGGCTGGGGCGGGCTCGGCTGCGTCCCGGTCGGCTGGGTCACCACCGGCGCCTCGTCGAACACCGGCAGCTCGCGCCCGATGCCGTGGCTGGCCTCCTCGTACTGCTCCATCACCCGGACCGCCCGGTCCATGGCCTCCTGCTGCTCGCGCTTGTCCGGCAGGTGGTCGTCCAGCAGCTGCTTGAGCATGTAGGCGCCCTGCGGCCCGTCGAGCGTGGTCACGTCGTACCCGGCGCGGAACCACTTCTCGGCGTCGGGGTGCACCGGCTCGGGGATCGCGCGGGCCGCCTCCTGCACCGCCGAGGTGTAGCCGTCGAGGCCCTCGCCGACCAGGGCCGCGCGTTCCGAGGACCGCGCGGCCCACTTCGTCAGTTCCGACACCGACGACGCCGCCGCCACCGCGGAGGGCCCGCGCCACGACAGCGCGAGGCCCTGCACGATCTTCTGCACGTCCGCGGTCGCCTGGTCGATGTCGGCCGCCAGCCGCTGCCACTCGTAGGTGCGCGTGGCCATCTGCGCGGCGTCGGCCGACTTCACCATGTCCCAGAGCTGCCGGTGCGTGTACGCCCGCCAGTTGATCTTGCCGAAGTTCTCCGGCTGCCGGTTGGCCTGGCGCTGCCGCACCCGCTTCCCGTTCCGCCGGCGCGTGGCCGCCGAGTGGTCGTGGAAGTCCGACCAGTACCCGCCCTTGCGCTCGCGCTCGTTCACCGCAGCCGCTCCAAGTCCTGCCGCACCTGGTCGTCCTGCGCCCGCTGGGTCTGGCCGACCTGTTCCAGCGCCTCGCGCAGCAGCGTCAGCTCCCGCACGTAGGACCGCAGCGCCGTGCGCACGCCGCCGCCGACGTCGCCGCCGCGCAGGCCGAACGCCCGGCGCATGTTCAGCGCGACCGGGCCCTTGCCGTCGCCGAGCGGCTGGTCCATCTCGCGGTCCGCGCGGGCCAGCAGCTCGGTGAGCACGCCGTGCAGCCTTTCCAAGTCGGACACCGCCGTGGTGAAGGAGGCCAGGTCCAGCTCGATGACGTCGCCGCCCTCGGCCACCACGCCCGCCGCGCCCGCGCCGTTCGGCCCGGCCACCACCGGCACCGCGACCGCGCCCGACCCGCGCTGCTCGTCGCGCAGCTCTTCGCGCATCCGCCTGGCGTCCTCGACGCCGCGCACCCTGACCACCATGGCCAACATCGTGGTGTGCCCGCGCGCGGGTGACCAGAGCGGGTGCACAGCGGGAGCAGCGGCGGTGCACGATCGGACAAGCCCGCCACGTCAGCCGGGCCCGCCGGCGGCGCCCGACCGGCCCGCGAACCGGTCACCGCGCGACTCGCACCGTCGAGCAGGGCCAGCCAGCGAACCGGTCACGGAAAGTCCTTCCACGATCCGACAGTGCGACCTCGCCGGCCGATCACCGCCCAACCCCGCACCTTCGGGCCTGCACAGACGGGCCTGCACAGTCGGCCCTGCGCAGTCGGGCAAGGCGACCTCCGAGCCGATCTCCGGCCGCCGTGCGCGAGCCGGCACGGCGGCGGTGCGATCCGACTCCGCCGGCGGTGCGGGATTCGGGTTCGGGTGTGCGAAAATCGTCCCCCGTGCCGTCACCTGCCGTTCACGCGCGCGCCGTGTTGCTCGCCGGCCCCTCCGGTTCGGGCAAGTCCACCCTCGCCGACCACCTCGGCCTCCCCGTGCTGCGGCTCGACGACTACTACCGCGAGGGCGACGACCCGCTGCTGCCCCGGGACGAGGCCGGCCGCGCGGACTGGGACGCCGAGGGCTCCTGGAACACCGCCGACGCCCTGGCCGCCGTCGTCGAACTCGCCACCACCGGCACGGTCGAGGCGCCCGTCTACGCGCTCGGCGAGGACCGGCGCGTCGGCTGCCGCACGGTGACCGCACCCGGCCTGTTCCTCGCCGAGGGCCTGTTCGCCGACCGGCTGGTGGCGGGCTGCCGCGAGGCCGGCGTGCTGGCCGACGCCATCGTGCTCGCGCCGAACGCCGTGGTGACGTTCGCCCGCCGGTTCGCCCGCGACGTGGCCGAGGCGCGCAAGCCGGTGCCGCTGCTGGCCCGCCGCGGCCTGCGCCTGCTGCGCGAGCACCCCGCCGTGGTGCGCCGCTGCGTGGACGCGGGCATGCGCCCGGTCCGCCCGCACCACGTGCGGCTCGCCACGATCGGGGGCATGGCGCCCGCGTCGGTGTAGCCCCGGCGCGTCGGGGGTACTGCTGCCGGCATGGCTGAGTACGAGCACGAGCAGACGATCCCGGTCGACGCGCGGGTGGTGTTCGACCTGGCCCGGGACGTGTCCGCGATGGAGGCGTGGCTGCCCGACGGGCTGCAGGTGGAGCCGAGCGGCCCGGAGCGGGTCACCGGGCACGTGTCGATGGGCGACGAGATCGACGAGGCCGAGGGCTACCTGGCCGCGGACGCCGAGCAGCGCCGGCTGGAGTGGGGCGACCTGGAGGGCGGCGGCTACTCGGGGTGGCTCCAGGTGGACGACGAGGGCCCGGGCCGCAGCCGCGTGGTGCTGCACCTGGACGTCGGCGGCGAGCACCAGGCGGCGCTCGGCGGCGAGGCCCACGAGATCACCGACGAGCACCTCGTCCAGGCGCTGAGCCGGCTCGCAGCGCTTGCCACACAGAGCGTTACGTGACTGTTTTCACTGATCATCGTGTTTGAACGCGGAAAAGCGACACCTAGTGTGAACGCCGTTCACCTGGGCACGTCCGCACGTCGAGGCCCCGGATCACAGTCAAGGGAGCTTCGATGTTCCGCGCTTTGCGGAGCCGCAACTACCGTCGTTGGGCGTTCGCCGACCTGATCTCGGTGACCGGCTCGTGGATGCAGTTGATCGGTCTGAACTGGGTCGTGCTCGACCGCACGGGCTCGGCTACCTCGGTCGGCCTCTCGGTGCTGCTGGGCACCCTGCCGTCGGTGCTGCTCGGCCCGTGGGCCGGCTCCCTGGCGGACCGGCTGCCGGTGCGCCGGATCATCCTCGCCTGCCAGGCCCTGCACGCCGTGCTGGCCGCCGTGCTCGCGCTCGTGGTGTGGCAGGGCGCCGCGATCACGGTGGTCTTCGCGCTGACGTTCGCCGCGGGCCTGGTGTCGGTGTTCGACCTGCCCGCGCTCGGCCGGTTCGGCGCGCAGGTGGTGCCCCGGGAAGACCTGGGCAACGCGGTCGCGCTCGGCTCGGTGCTCAGCTCCACCGGCCGGATCCTGGGCATGAGCAGCGCTGCGGTGCTGGCCGCCGCGCTCGGCTCGCCCGCCCTGTTCCTGATCAACTCGGTGAGCTTCCTGGCCGTCATGGGCGCGGTGCTGACCATCCGCCGCGCCGAGCTGCACCCCCTGGCGGCCAGTGCGCCCGACGGCGTCGGCGTGGCCGCCGGCCTGCGGTACGTCGCGGCCAGCGGCCGGCTGCTCCTGCTGTTCGCGCTCGGGTTCACGCTGTCCAGCCTCGGCCGCAACTACCAGGTCACGATGGCCGCGATGAGCACGGACGCGACCGTTTACGGGCTGCTGTCGACGGTGTTCGCGATCGGCACCGTGGTGGGCGGGCTGGCCGCGGCGGCGCGCCGGACGCTGACCGTGCGGCTGCTGCTGGTGGTCGCCTGCGCGACGAGCCTGCTCCAGGTGACCAGCGGGCTGGTGCCGGGCACGTTCGGCTTCGCGATCGTGCTGCTGCCCATCGCGGCGGGCGCGGTCGTCATCGACACGACCATGAGCACCCGCATCCAGCTGGACACGGCGGACGGGATGCGCGGCAGGCTGCTGGCGGTCAACTCGGCCGTGGGCGCCGCGGCCGGCGCGGTGGGCGCGCCGCTGCTCGGCTGGTTGTGTGAACGGATCGGCGCGCCGGAGACCCTGGTGCTCGCGGGCGTGCTGACCCTGATGGCCACGGTGTTCGCGGCCTCCGTGCTGGCCGCGCCGCCGCACCGCCGGACCGCGCTGGCGCACCGCGTGCTGCGCAGGCCGCACCACCCCGCGCCGCCCGCGGGCCACCCGGGTCACCCGCACGGCCCAGTGCGCCCGGCGAAACGTCCGAGGCGGCGTGCGGGCGTCCGGGTGTAGCCCGACACGACCGTAGGGCGGCACGCGCTGCGCCGCTGAGATGCACTGCGTGATCGCCCATTCACAGATGAGGTACGCACGGTTACAGTCATGTCCTGTTCCTGGGAGCGCTCCCAGAACCTCAACGAGGAGGTGAACGACGTGACGGCCCGACGATGGATCGCTCTGGCCTCGGCCGGTGTGGCAGGCCTGCTGATCGCGACGCTCGTGAACGTGGTCGGCCCGACCGCGGCGTCCGCGCACGGCGCCATGATGACGCCCGGCAGCCGGACCTTCATGTGCTGGAAGGACGGCCTGTCACCGCAGGGCGACATCCGGCCGCAGAACCCGGCCTGCGCGGCGGCGGTGTCCGCCGGCGGCACGAACGCGCTCTACAACTGGTTCGGCGTGCTGCGGTCCGACGGCGCCGGCCGCATGAGCGGCTTCATCCCCGACGGCAAGCTGTGCAGCGGCGGCAACCCGACGTTCTCCGGGTTCGACATCGCCCGCAACGACTACCCGGTGACCCACCTCACCGCCGGTGCGACGTTCAACGTCACCTACAACAAGTGGGCCGCGCACCCCGGCAGGTTCGACCTGTACATCACCAAGGACAGCTGGAGCCCGACCCGGCCGCTGGCGTGGAGCGACCTGGAGAGCACGCCGTTCGACAGCGTGACGAACCCGCCGGACAGCGGCGCGGTGGGCACCGTCGACGGCAAGTACTACTGGAACGCGAAGCTGCCCTCGGGCAAGTCCGGCCGCCACATCGTCTACTCGGTGTGGACCCGCTCGGACAGCGCCGAGACGTTCTACAACTGCTCGGACGTCGTGTTCGACGGCGGCAACGGCCAGGAGACCGGTGTCGGCAACGGCGGTGGCACGACCACCACGACGACGACCACCACCACGTCGACCAGCACCACCACGACGACCCCGACGTCGACCACCACCACGACGCCGAACAACCCGGGCGACCCGAACTGCATGGCGATCTACAAGATCACCAGCGCGTGGTCCGGCGGCTTCCAGGCCGAGGTCGAGGTCATGAACCACAGCAAGAGCGCGTACAACGGCTGGACCGCCACCTGGACGTGGGGCGGCAACCAGGCCATCAACAGCCTGTGGAGCGGCGTCAAGTCCGGCTCCGGCTCGCAGGTGATCGTCAAGAACGCGGCGTGGAACGGCACGGTGGCGCCGGAGGCGTCGGTGAAGTTCGGCTTCACCGCCAACTACTCCGGTTCCAACTCGCTGCCCACGGTGACCTGCACCAGCCCCTGATCCCCCGGTCGGGCTGAACCAGGGGTCATTCCAGGCGGAACCCGAACGGGAGCTCCAGCCGGTGCCGGGCGAGCAGCCCGGTGTCGGCCAGGAGCTCCCGCGTCGGTCCGTCGGCCACCACGACGCCGCCGTCGATCAACACGCTGCGCGGGCACAGCTGCAAGGCGTAGGGCAGGTCGTGGGTGACCATGAGCATCGTGCGGTCCAACCCCAGCAACACCTCGGCCAGCTCTCGGCGGGCCACCGGTTCCAGGTTCGCCGAGGGCTCGTCGAGCACCAGGAGCTCGGGGTCGCAGGCCAGCACGGTGGCCAGCGCGACCCGGCGGCGCTGCCCGCCGGACAGGTGCAGCGGCGACCGGTCGGCGAACGACTCCATGCCGACGGCGGCCAGCGCGCGCTCCACCCGTTCGTCGAGTTCCGCGCCGCGCAGCCCGAAGTTCGCCGGGCCGAACGCCACGTCCTGGCGCGCGGTCGGCAGGAACAGCTGGTCGTCGGGGTCCTGGAAGACCACGCCGACCCGGCGGCGGATCTCCTTGAGGTTCGCCTTCTCCACCGGCAGCCCGGCCACCTCGACCCGGCCGGACCCACCGCCCAGCACGCCGTTGAGGTGCAGGACGAACGTCGTCTTGCCCGCGCCGTTCGGGCCGAGCACGGCCACCCGCTCACCGCGTTCGACCCGCAGGTTCACCCCGAAGAGCGCCTGGTGGCCGTCCGGGTAGGCGTACGCCAGCTTCTCCACCACGAGCGCGGGCGCGGACCGCCGCGGCTCGACGGCCGCCACCACTTCTCCGCCGCCCCCATCGGGCATCCGGCCCGTCCAGCCGCGCGACACCATCGCCAGGTGCACCCTCTCGCCGCGTTCGTAGGACCGGATGAACAGGCTGCCGATGCCGCGCGCGGTCGCGCCGAGCTGCCAGAGGAACCTCGGGTCGTCGCCGCGGGAGATCCGGGCCACCCGCATCCGCTTGGCCTCGCCCACGATCACCTCGGCGTACCGCAGCATCAGCGTCGCGATGGTGATCAGCACCGACGGCATCCGCAGCCGTTGCAGGCCGAGCAGCAGGTCCTGCGGCGCGGTCGTGGCGGCGAGCGTCAACGACGTCAGCAGCCCGAGCGTGCCCTTGACCAGGATGTTCCACCCGGCCAACGCGCCCTCCGCCGACACGGACAGGCCCAGCACGTCCACCCGCTCGCCACCGCCGGTGAACGGCAGCAGCACGGCCAGCAGCACGAACGGCACCTCGATCACCGACCGCGCGGCGAACCACCGCACCGGCACGCCGGCCACCGCCCAGACCGCCGCGAGCGCGAGCAGGTAGGCGCCGAACGCCCAGAACGCCTCACGCGGCGTGGCCACCACGCACAGCACCGCCACCACCGCGGCGGCGATCTTCACCTGCGGCGCGAGGCGGTGCACCGGCGAGTCGCCCGGCCGGTGCAGGAAACCGTGGCCCGCGCTCACCCTGACTTCGTGTCGGTGTCGACGCCGGAACGCTTGCGCAGCACCCAGAACAGCCCACCGGCGAGAGCCAGCGTGACCACCACGCCGAGGACGCCCGCGAGGCCGGTGAACCGGTCGTCGCCGCCCAGCGCGTAGTCGGCCAGCGGCCACCCGGCCAGCGGGTGGTCCTGCGCGTGCTCGGCGATGCCGTGCTGCTCGGTCACGTGGTCGAGCCCGTCCGGGTCGGAGTCGGCGAAGTAGGACACCACGCCCGCCAGCAGCAGGCTGACCACGGCGAACCCCAGGAAGAAGCGCTTCACGCCCTCAACTCCAGCTTCTGCGGCACGCCGCGCAGCAGGTACACCAGGTCGGGCCGGGCGGCCGCGACCGCGGTCACGGTGACCGCGGTGATCACGCCCTCGCCGATGCCGATCAGCACGTGCACGCCGAGCACCGCGGCGGCGACCGTGCCGAACGCGACACCGCCCTGGCCACCGATGGCGTACTCCAGCACGAAGCCGAACGACGCCAGCACCGTGTTGACCAGGGCGGACACGAACGCGACCGCGGCCAGGCCACCCTTGCCGCGGGTGGCGAGCCGGCGCAGCGCCACCGCGGTCAGGTAGCCGACCGCCGTGCCGATCAGGGCCATGTTGGTGACGTTCGCGCCGAGCGCGGTGACGCCGCCGTCGGCGAAGAAGAGGGACTGGACCACCAGCACGATCGTCACGCACAGCGCGCCGACCCACGGTCCGACCAGGATGGCGGCGAGCGCGCCGCCGAGCAGGTGCCCGCTGACGCCGGGCAGCACCGGGAAGTTCAGCATCTGGGTGGCGAACACGAACGCCGCCACCAGACCGGCCAGCGGCGCGGTCCGGTCGTCGAGGTCGCCGCGCGCCTTGGCCAGCGCCACGCCGACGCCCGCCACCGCGACCGCCACGAACAGCAGTGAGGTCGGCGCGTTGAGCAGGCCGTCGCTCATGTGCATTGCTACCGGTTCGGACACGCACCACACGCTAGTTGCAAGAAGAGAGCAATGGCCAGCACTGTGCAACAACCGAGGCCTTCCCCACTCGATCACGGCGAGCGGACCCGGTGGGCGAGCGGTTCGGGGCGACAGAGCGCGCCTACTCCGCACGAACGGAGAAGACCTCGACCGGCCACATGCCGGACACTGTGCGTGAGGATCTCGACAACTCAGCCGCCCGACTGCGCCACGATCGGGTGAGACACGGTCTGAAGGGCGTCGACGATGAAGCCGTTCCGCGTGCGGGTC
The DNA here is from genome assembly GCF_040656635.1 of Actinosynnema sp. NPDC049800. Lineage (NCBI taxonomy): Bacteria > Bacillati > Actinomycetota > Actinomycetes > Pseudonocardiales > Pseudonocardiaceae > Actinosynnema > Actinosynnema sp. NPDC049800. The sequence continues at coordinate 35,562 of NZ_JBFAMT010000015.1, forward strand.
CCCGAAGCCGAGCTCGACGACCTGCGCCGCCGGCTGTCGAACGTCCGCTGGCCGCGGGAGTTACCCGACGTCGGCTGGTCGCGCGGCGTCCCGCTCGGCTACCTCCGGGAGCTCGTGGAGTACTGGCGGACCGACTACGACTGGCGGGCCGCCGAGGCGCGGCTGAACCAGCACCCGAACTTCACCACCGAGATCGACGGCGCGCACGTCCACTTCCTGCACGTCCGCTCGCCGGAACCGGACGCCACGCCGCTGCTGCTCACCCACGGCTGGCCCGGGTCGATCGTCGAGTTCCTCGACGTCATCGGGCCGCTCACCGACCCGGCCGCGCACGGCGGCGACCCGGCCGACGCGTTCCACCTCGTGATTCCCAGCCTGCCCGGCTTCGGGTTCTCCGGTCCCACCGGCGAGACCGGGTGGGGCCTCGACCGGATCGCCAGGGCGTGGGCCGAGCTGATGAGCCGGCTGGGCTACGGCTCCTTCGGCGCGCAGGGCGGTGACTGGGGCTCGTTCGTCTCGCTGGAGCTGGCCCGGGTCGACCCGGAGCACGTCGTCGCGGTGCACGTCAACCTGCTGCTCACGGTGCCGTCCGGCGACCCGGCGGAACTGGCCGCGCTGACGGAGGCCGACCAGGCCCGCCTGGGCAAGCTCGCCCGCTACGACGCCGAGCTGTCCGGCTACATGCGGTTGCAGTCCACCCGCCCGCAGACGCTGTCCTACGGCCTCACCGACTCGCCCGTGGGACAGCTCGCCTGGATCGTCGAGAAGTTCTTCGAGTGGACCGACTCCAAGGACTCGCCGGAGGACGCGGTCGACCGCGACGTGCTGCTGACCAACGTGACGATCTACTGGTTGACCGCGACCGCCGGGTCGTCCGCCGAGCTGCACTACGAGGCGGCGGCCGACCTGGGCGCGCTGTTCACCGGCGCCCCGCCGCCCCCGGTCGGGAAACCGATGGGGGTGGCCGTGTTCGGGGCCGACGTCACGCCCCCGGTGCGGAGCATCGCCGAGCGCGCCTACCCGACGATCACCCACTGGACCGAGTTCGACCGCGGCAGCCACTTCGCCGCGCTGGAGCAGCCGGACCTGTTCGTCGAGGACGTCCGGGACTTCTTCCGCCCGTTCCGGACCTGAGCGGGCGCCGACCGATCGGAGACCGACCATGGCCACTGACACCCGATCGTGGTGGCGTCGTCCCTGGGTCGTCCCGCTCACGGTGCTCGTCGTGGCGTTCCTCGTCTACGCGCTGCCGCCGTACCTGACGCTCGACCCGGCCCAGTCGCGGTCGCGGCTGAACGCGGCGTTCCCGCCGCACTACCCGATGCTGGAACTGCACATCGCGTTCGGCACGGTGGCGATCGTGACCGTGTGCCTGCAGCTGTGGCCGTGGCTGCGGCAGCGCCACCCCGCGGTGCACCGCACGAGCGGACGGCTCTACGTCTTCGCCGGGATGGGGCCCTCCGCCGTGCTGGCGCTGGCGATCACCCCGGTCACCTCGCTCACGCTCATCGGCAAGGCGGGCGCGGTGGCCTGGGCGGGCCTGGGCCTGGTCACCACGATCACGGGCTTCCTGATGGCCCGCAGGCGCCGGTACGCCGACCACCGCCGGTGGATGCTCTACAGCTTCGCCTTCGCCATGACCCCGATCACCGGGCGGGCGCTGTTCTACCCGGTCCTGCTGGTGCCCGGCCTCGAGTTCGAGGACCTGGTGCTGATCGGCCAGATCGGGGCGTTCTGGCTGGGCTGGATCATCAACGTCGCGCTGGTCGCCCTGTGGTTGCGACGGACGCCCCGGCGGCAGCCGCGGCGCCCGTCGCGGGCTCCCCGTCAAGCGGCGGCGTAGCTCCCGCCGTTGATGGTGTACTCGGCCCCGGTCACCTGGGCCGACAGGTCCGACCCCAGGAACACGATCACCGAGGCCACCTCGTCCGGGGTGCCCAGCCGGCCGGTGGGCAGCTTGCGCACCTCGCGGACGAAGTGCGTCAGCGCCGCCTCCTTCTCCATCTCGAACTCGGCGGCCAGGCTGTCGGCCAGCCCGCCCGGCGCGTCCCACGCGGGGGTGCGGGTCGCGCCGGGCGAGACGACGTTGCTGCGGACGCCCTGCGGGCCGAACTCGTTGGCCAGCGCCTTGGAGAGGTTGAGGACCGCCGCCTTGCTCACGCAGTAGTCCACGAAGAACGGGACCGGCTGGCGGCTGCCCTCGCTGGCGATGTGCACCAGGGCACCGCGGCCCGCCGCGATCATGTGCGGCAGCACGGCCCTGGTCATCCGCACCGCGGACAGGAAGTTCAGGTTGAGCACCCGGTTCCACTCGGCGTCGTCGACCGAGAGGAAGCCGTTCTCCCGGTACGGGTAGACGCCGACGTTGTTGACCAGGACGTCCACCGCGCCGAACTCGGCGACGGCCGCTTCGACCACCCGGTCCCCGGCGGACTCCTCGCCCATGTCGACCGTGACGGGGAGGACCGCTCCGGGGACGTCCTTCAACGGTCGGGGGTCGAGGTCGGCCCCGACGACGCGGGCGCCTTCCTCGGCGAACTTGCGCGCGGTGGCCAGTCCGATACCGGAACCCGCTCCGGTGACGACGACCACGCGATCGGTCAACAGGGTGTCCATCCCGAATCCTCCTGCCGCCTGGCCCGCTAGATGTACATCGTGTTCGGTTCCACGTCGCACAGGACGCGGCCGTAGAGCTCGAAGTTCGTGTTCGGGTGCATGAGCGCGTGCAGGTTGAGCGTCTGCAGGTCGCGCGCGATCCGCTGGATCGGGACCGTCTCGTAGACCGACGACCCGCCGCTGCCGGTCTGCAGCACGTCCACGGCCTGCTTGGAGAGCTGGAAGACCCGGCCGAGGGCGGCACGGGCGTAGACCCGCTCGCGCACGGTCCACTGGTCGCCGTCGACGGCCTTCGAGTCCACCAGGTCGGCCAGCCGGTAGGCGTGCGACTCGGCCTCGTCGATCAGCAACGACGCCTCGGCGACCTGGAAGTGGGTGATCGGCGCGGTGCTCTGGCTGCCGTAGTCGGTGTAGGTGATCTTCCGGTCGGGCAGCCGCTGGAGGAACCCGTCGAACGCGGCCTTCGCCATCCCGACCGCCGTGCCGGTGAACGTCGTGCAGCCGGTCGGCATCAGGGGCGACCGGTAGACGGGCGAGGCGGCGTTCAGCTCGGAGGCGTACTGCTCCTGGAGCACCGCGGGCATCGGGAGCACCCGGTCGCCGGGGACGAAGACGTTCTCCGCGACGGTCGTCACGCTGCCGGTGCCCCTGAGCCCCGACGTGCGCCAGTCGTCGACGATCATCAGGTCGGACAGGGGCACCAGCGCCATGATCGGCCACTGGCCCGCGCCGTCCGGGGTGGGCGCCATGGCGATCACCACCTGCCACCGGCTGTGCAGCGCGCCGCTCATGAAGTGCCACTGGCCGTTCACGACCAGGCCGCCGTCGGCCGGGACGGCCAGCGCGGTCGGGCTCAGCACGGCGCACACCAGCGAGTCCGGGTCGGCGAACACCTCGTCCTGGACGTGGTCGGGGAACATACACGCCAGCCACGCGGCCATCGACCAGACCGACACGTTCCACGCGGTCGAGCCGTCGCCCTGGCCGACCTGGGTCAGCACGTCGACCACCGTCCGCGCGTCGCTCTCGTGACCGCCGTACCGGGTGGGCACCCGCATCCGCAGGATCCCCGCGTCGGCCAACGCCCCGATCGACTCCTCGTGCAGGCGCCTGTTCTCCTCCGTCCAGAGCGCGTGCGACCGGAGGAGGGGCACGAGCTCCGCGGCACGGTCCACGAGCGCGGATCGCTGGAGCACTTGCGGCTTCGTCATTGATTACCCCTGGAGAATTGGTGGCCGAGCACCTTCCGGTATGCGGCCACCGGGGTGTGGCGATAGCGCCGCTGAATGCGCGGGGTGGTAGCCGCCTACCGGCGATCTTTTCGTGCGGCAAGCGTACGACTGGTCACTCTCCGTGCACATCTTCCAGGTTGCGGAGTTTTCGCCACCGCTTTTCCCACCGGGTGCGAGCGCGGGTTGTCGCCGCCGTCACCCGGCGCGTTCGACTCCGTCGACCGGGAGGGTGGAAAGCGGCGCATCGGGGAAATGCGCCGCCCGCCGCGCGGTATCGCGGGAACGCCCGTCGACGGCCGGGTGATCTCGGCGGCGGTCGTCGGGGTCGCGGTTGCCACTATGCTCTGCCTGCGATGACTCTCACCGACCGCCTGCCGGCCACCCCCGACCCCGACGTCCTCTACGACACCTTCGCCGACTGGGCGCAGGAGCGGGGGCTGTCCTTGTACCCGGCGCAGCAGGAGGCGCTGATCGAGATAGTCTCCGGCTCGAACGTCATCCTCAGCACGCCGACCGGCTCGGGCAAGTCGCTGGTCGCCATCGGCGCGCACTTCGCCGCGATGGCCGAGGGCCGCAGGACCTACTACACCGCGCCCATCAAGGCCCTGGTGTCGGAGAAGTTCTTCGCGCTGATCGAGACGTTCGGCGCGGAGAACGTCGGCATGGTGACCGGCGACGCCAGCGTCAACGAGACCGCGCCGATCATCTGCTGCACCGCCGAGATCCTGGCCAACATCGCCCTGCGCGACGGCACGGGCGCCGACGTCGGCCAGGTCGTCATGGACGAGTTCCACTTCTACTCCGAGCCCGACCGGGGCTGGGCGTGGCAGGTGCCGCTGATCGAGCTGCCGCAGGCCCAGTTCCTGCTCATGTCGGCCACCCTGGGCGACGTCACGTTCTTCGAGAAGGACCTGACCCGCCGCACCGGCCGCACGACGAGCGTGGTCCGCTCCGCCGAACGCCCGGTGCCGCTGAACTTCCAGTACGTCACCACCCCGCTGCACGAGACGATCGAAGAGCTCCTGCACGGCCGCGAGTCGCCGGTCTACGTGGTGCACTTCACCCAGGCCTCGGCGCTGGAACGCGCGCAGTCCCTGATGAGCGTGAACGTCGCCACGCGCGCCGAGAAGGACGCCATCGCGGCCATGATCGGCCGGTTCCGGTTCACCTCGGGGTTCGGCAAGACGCTGTCCCGCCTGGTCCGGCACGGCATCGGCGTGCACCACGCGGGCATGCTGCCCAAGTACCGGCGGCTGGTGGAGCAGTTGGCGCAGGCCGGCCTGCTGAAGGTCATCTGCGGCACGGACACCCTCGGCGTGGGCATCAACGTGCCCATCCGCACGGTGGTCTTCACCGCCCTGTCGAAGTACGACGGCCAGCGCACCCGCCACCTCAAGGCGCGCGAGTTCCACCAGATCGCGGGCCGGGCGGGCCGCGCGGGCTACGACACCGTCGGCACGGTCGTCGTCCAGGCGCCGGACCACGTGGTGGAGAACGAGAAGGCCCTGGCCAAGGCGGGCGACGACCCGAAGAAGCGGCGCAAGGTCGTGCGCAAGAAGGCGCCCGAGGGCTTCGTGTCGTGGAGCGACCAGACCTTCGAGCGGCTCACGAAGGCCGACCCGGAACCGCTCACGTCGAGCTTCCAGGTCAGCCACGCGATGCTGCTCAACGTGATCGGCAGGCCGGGCGACGCGTTCGCCGCGATGCGGCACCTGCTGGAGGACAACCACGAGGACCGGCCCGCGCAGCGCAGGCACATCCTGCGCGCCATCCAGATGTACCGGGGCCTGCTGGCCGCGGGCGTGGTGGAGCGGCAGGGCGGCGAGATCCGGCTCACCGTGGACCTCCAGGTGAACTTCGCGCTCAACCAGCCGCTGTCGCCGTTCGCGCTGGCCGCGATCGAGCTGCTGGACCGCGAGTCGCCCTCGTACGCGCTGGACGTGCTGTCGGTGATCGAGTCCACGCTGGACGACCCGCGCCAGGTGCTGTCCGCGCAGGAGCACAAGGCGCGCGGCGAGGCCATCGGCGCGATGAAGTCCGAGGGCATCGAGTACGACCAGCGGATGGAGCTGCTGGACGAGGTGACGTACCCGAAACCGCTCGCCGAGCTGCTGGAGGCCGCGTTCACCACCTACCGGCGCGGGCACCCGTGGGTCGCCGACCACCACCTGTCGCCGAAGTCGGTGGTGCGGGACATGTTCGAGCGGGCGATGACGTTCGCCGAGTACGTCTCCCAGTACCAGCTGGCGCGCTCGGAGGGCCTCGTGCTGCGGTACCTGGCCGACGCGTACAAGGCGTTGCGCCAGACCGTGCCCGAGGACGCCAAGACCGAGGAGCTCAGCGACCTGCAGGAGTGGCTGGGCGAGCTGGTCCGCCAGGTCGACTCCAGCCTGCTCGACGAGTGGGAGAAGCTGCGCAACCCCGGCGAGGAAGCCGCCGAGACGTCGCTGAGCGACACGCCCCCCGCCGTGACCGGGAACGTGCGGGCGTTCCGGGTGCTGGTGCGCAACGCGCTGTTCCGGCGCGTGGAGCTGGCCGCGCGGCGCAACTACTACGAGCTGGGCCGGCTGGACGGCGACGCGGGCTGGACCGCCGAGGACTGGCAGGACGCCCTCGAGCCGTACTTCGAGGAGCACGACGAGATCGGCATGGGCCCGGACGCCCGCGGCCCGGCGCTGCTGCTGATCACCGAGGAGCCGGGGCTGTGGCGGGTGCGGCAGGTCCTGGACGACCCGGCCAAGGACCACGACTGGGGATTCACCGCCGAGGTCGACCTGGCCGAGTCCGACGAAACCGGCACGGCGGCCCTGCGGATCACCGAAGTCGGCAGGCTCTAGCCCGCGTGGAGTCCATCCGGTGGTACTGCGGTGGGGACCGGGGTACGAGCATGTCAACGTCGGGAGAGAACGGAGGCGGTTGACCCTGTCGCAGGACGAGTTCGGCGTGCTGGGGTCTCTCGTGGTCCGCCGGAACGGCCGCTCGGTCGCCGTCACCGCCGCCAAGCACCGCATCGTCCTGGCGACCCTGCTGCTGGACGCGAACCGCTCGGTGCCCGCGAGCGACCTCATCCGCCGGGTGTGGGGCGAGACGCCGCCGGACCGCGCCGCGCAGACGTTGCCGGTGTACGTGATGCGGTTGCGGCGCGCGCTCGGCGACCCGCCGCTGATCCGCACCACGCCGACCGGCTACCGGATCGACCTGCCGCCCGACGCGCTGGACCTGCACCGGTTCGAGGCGGCGGCCGAGCAGGGCGCGAAGCTGGCCGCCGCCGAGGACTTCACCGCCGCCGCCGACGCCTACGAGCGGGCGCTGGCGTGCTGGCACGGGCCGCCGCTGGCCGACGTGCCGTCGGAGTCGCTGCACGAGACCGAGGCGCCGACCCTCGCCGAGCACCGGCTGCGGGTGATCTCCGAGCTGGTGGACGTGAAGCTGCGGCTGGGCCGCTCCGACGAGGTGGTCGCGGACCTGCGCCGGCTGACCGCGCAGCACCCGTTGCGCGAGCGGTTCTGGTCGCAGCTGATGGTGGCGCTGTACCGGGTGGACCGGCAGGCCGACGCGCTGGACGCCTACCGGCAGGCGTCCACCACGTTGGCGCGGGAGCTGGGCGTGGACCCGAGCGACTCGCTGCGCGCCGTGCACCACGCGATCCTCACCGGCGACCCCGCGCTGCACCAGCCGGTCGCGAGCACGTGGGCGCCGGTGTCGCAGCTGCCCGCGCCGGTGGGCAACTTCGTCGGCCGCGCCGCCGAGCTGGCCCGGGTGACCGGTCTGCTGACGCGCGGCTCGGCGACCGTGGTGGTGTGCGGGCCGCCGGGCGTCGGCAAGACGGCGTTCGCCATCTCGGTGGGGCACGCGGTGCGCGACCGGTACCCCGACGGCCAGCTGTACGTGAACCTGCGCGGGCACTCCACGTCGCCGCCGCTGTCGACGTCCGCGGTGCTGGCCCGGTTCCTGCGGGCGATGGGCGTGCGGGCCGACCACATCCCGGTGGACGAGGAGGAGCTGGTCGCCGGCTACCGGGCCCGGCTGCGCGGCCGACGGGTGCTGATCACGCTGGACAACGCCGCGTCGGCCGACCAGGTGCGGCCGCTGCTGCCCGCCGACCCCGGCTCCTCGGTGCTGATCACCAGCCGCAACGAGCTGCGGCTGCGCGCCACGACCGTGCGGCTGGACGTGCTGCGGGGCGACGAGGCGTGGAAGCTGCTGGCCCGGTCGCTGGGCTCGGACGCGGCCGTGACGCACTTCGACGCGCTCGGCGAGCTGGCCCGGCTGTGCGGGTACCTGCCGCTGGCGCTGCGGATCGCGCTGGGGAACCTGGTCGGCTCCTCGCACGTGGACGTGGCGTCGTACGTGGAGGAGCTGCGCGGTGGCGACCGGCTGGCCGCGCTGGCGGTGGACAACGACGACACGGCGGCGGTGCGGCGGGCGTTCGACCTGTCGTACGCGGCGCTGCGCCCGGACGCGGCGCGGCTGTTCCGGTTGGCCGGGCTGCTGCCGGGGCCGGACTTCTGCGTGATCGGCGCGGCGGCGTTGCTGGACGCGCCGGAGGACGTGGCGCGCGGGCTGCTGGAGGACCTGGCGTCGGCGCACCTCCTGCAGCGGGTCGGGCCCGACCGGTTCGCTCTGCACGACCTGCTGCACGACTACGCGGCCGACCGCGCCGAGGCGTCGGGCGAGGACATGGCGGCGGCGCGGCTGCGGCTGTTCGACTGGTACCTGCGCACGGCGATCGAGGTCGGCAACGTGCTGTACCCGGAGCTGGGCTCGTCCGGGCCGCCCCGGATGAGCCCGGACGCGGCCAGGGGGTGGCTGGCCGCGGAACGGGCCAGCGTGCTGGCGGCGACCGAGCACTGCGCCGCGCACGGGCCGTTGCCGATGGCGTGGCAGCTGATCAACTCGGTGAGCGGGTACCTCGGCTCGCACGGGCACCACGTGGAGTTCCTCAACGCCGTCGGCGCGGCGCTGGGCGCGGCGCGGTCGGCCGGTGACCGCGACGCCGAGACGTTGATGACGGTGTGGCTGGCGACCGAGCACCGGAACCTGGGCAACCTGCGGGTCGCGCAGCGGTACCTGCGGTCCGTGCGGCCGACCGCGCGGGCGGAGTGGCTGCACGTCGGGTTGGACGGGATCGTGCACCTGGAGCTCGGCGAGCTGCCCGCCGCGCTCGCGTCGTTCGAGCGGATGGCGGAGCTGGGCGAGGTCGAGGGCGCGCTGCCGCACGTGGGGATCTCGGCGCTGACCGGCCTCGGCGCGGTGTGGTTGATGCGCGGCGACCTGGCGACGGCGCAGTCGTTCCTGTCCGAAGGGCTGGAGCTGGCGCGGGCGGCCGACGGGGTGAACATCGAGGCGGCGTGCGCGGCGCTGCTCGGGCGGTGCAGCACGGCGTCCGGGGACTACGCGCGGGCGGCCGAGCTGCAGCGCTACGCGTTGGAGGCGTGGTACCGCAGTGGTGCGCGGCACCCGCGGGCGGAGTCGATGGCCCACCTCGCGGCGGCGCTGTGCCTGGCCGGGGAGCACGCGGAGGCGATGCGGACGGCCCAGCGGGCGTTGGCGCTGGTGCAGGAGCTGGGCGGGAGCAGGCGGATCGAGTCGGAGGTGCACAACGCCCTCGGCTTGGTCCTGCGGCACCTGGGCAAACCGGCCCGTGCCGTCGCGGCGCACCTGCGGGCGCTGGAACTGGCCACGTCGTCGGACTACCGCTACGGCGTGGCCCGCTCGCACGTCAACCTGGTCCACGCCCTGGCCGCCGACGGCCGCCGCGCGGACGCCCTCCGCCACGCCCGCGTGGGCCGTGACCTGGCCTCCCGCAGCGGCTTCGGCGAGTTCGAGTCCCTGGCCTCCGCCGCCCTGTCCGACCTGACCTGACCGCGTGAGTCGAACGTTCAACGCCCGCGCGTCGAACGTTCGCGACCCCCGAATTCACCGTTCGGGTGCCCCGGTCGGCCGACCTGGGTGACGAACTCGGGCTCCTGAAGGTTCGGAACGCGGATTTCGGCCAATTGAGACCACTCCTCCGGGTCGTTGACCGCGTGGTCGGTGAACGAGAGCATCGGGTTTCGATACTTCGGCGCACTCGTGGGGGATGCCATGGATTCCGATCCGCACGTCGGACTGGCGCGGATCGTGGACCCGGCGCCGCGCACTTCCGCCGAATTGGTCTGCGCCCTGACGGAGTTGGCGCGGCTGGCCAACGAGTGGTCCGACGTGGTGCGCGGGTTGCACGAGCCGACCCGGCGGCTGGTCGGCAGCGCCGCGGCGGCGTCGGTGTCGCTGGCCGCGCGCCGGGCCGAGGAGGCGTTCCTCGAGCTGGAGATGACTCTGGGTGACGCTCAGGCCGCGCGCCGGTCATTGCCCTTGGCCACCCCGAAGGGTGAGGATAGGCGTCCGGTGGTCTAATCGCCGACGCTGCCGACCACACCGCATTGGAACTCCATGACCTCAGGACTTCCCTGCCCTCTCTGCGAGGGCCCGGAGCGCCGTGGGGCGCTCGAGCGAACACTGAGGGTGCTCGCCGTGGACGACGAGGCCCCCGCGCTGGAGGACCTCGTCTACCTGCTGCGCTCCGACCCGCGCGTCGCCCACGTCGAGGGCGTCACGGACGCGACCAAGGCGCTGCGGACGCTGCACCGCGCCATGGACGCGGGCCAGCCGGTCGACGCCGTGTTCCTCGACATCCGCATGCCCGGCCTCGACGGGCTCGACCTGGCCCGCGTGCTGTCCCGGTTCGCCCAACCGCCGCGCATTGTTTTCGTCACCGCGCACCAGGAACCGGCCGTCGAGGCATTCGAGCTGAAAGCGCTCGATTACCTGCTCAAGCCCGTCCGGGCGGAACGGCTGGCCGAGTCCGTGCACCGGATCGTGCACGAGGTGCTCGATTCGAAGACGCCGGAACCGGCCGCCGCCGCGCCGGCCGAGAAAACGCCCGACGTGGGCGACGAAGTCATTCCGGTCGAACTCGGCGGCATCACCAGGTTCATCCGGTTGGCCGACATCCGGTACGTGGAGGCGCACGGCGATTACGCCCGCCTGCACACCGCGACCGGGAGCGGGCTGGTCCGCGCCGCGCTCAACGGCCTGGAGGAGCGGTGGCGCTCGGCGGGGTTCGTGCGCATCCACCGCAGCCACCTCGTCTCGCTCGGGCACATCGACGAGCTGCGGCTGGAGGACGGCCACCTGAGCGTCAACATCGGCGGCGCGGTGCTGCCGGTCAGCCGGCGGCACGCCCGGCACCTCCGGCAGCTGCTGGTGCGCCGCAACCGGCAGCCGTCGTGACCTCGCCGCAGCGACCGCACACCCAGCGGGTCGTGGTGACGAGCCCGCGCACCCGCGCGCCACGCGCTCCGCGCCCGTACCCCGCGTCACGGGAGATCGACGAGCAGAGCGAGCTGGGCGCGGTCTACATGCGGTCGCTGATCCGCACCCAGCGGCGGCTCGGGCTGCTGCTGTGCGCGGTCGTGTGCGGGAGCGTGGCGGCCCTGCCCCTGGTGTTCACGTTCGCGCCCCAGGTCGGCGCGCAACGGCTGCTGGGCCTGCCGCTGCCGTGGCTGCTGCTGGGCTTGCTGGTGTTCCCCGTGTTCGTGCTGGCGGGCTGGTTCTACGTGCGCCAGGCCGAGCGCAGCGAGCGGGAGTTCGCGGAGTTGGTGGAACGTTCTTGACTTCCTCCCAGTCCCGGAAGACGGGAGTCCGACGCGCTTCGCGGCGCGTTGCGCTTATGCGCTGCACCTCGCGGTGCCGGTTTCCTGGTTCACAGCCGATCGCGGAAGGAGGACCCTTGCCGTCTGACATCAGCTCCACAGGCATCGCCCGAGTCGCTTCGGGCTACGGCTCGACCAGCCGCAAGGATGTTCTTCGCCGCGTTGAGGTCCCGATCGTGTCGGGTGCGGCAGTGCGGGCACGTCCGGTGCCGGACCGAGAGCTTCAGCTCGGCGAGCACGTGTCCGCACGAGGAGCAGGTCTTGCTGGACGGGTGCCAGCGGTCGATCACCACGAGGGTACGTCCGGCGCGAGCCGCCTTGTACTCGAGCTGTCGGCGGAACTCGCCCCAACCGGCGTCGGAGATCGCTCGTGCGAGCCGGCGGTTGCGCACCATGTGGCCGACCGCCAGGTCCTCGATCGCGATGAGGTCGGCCGACCGCACCAGGTTCGTGCTGGTGCGGTGCAGGAAGTCGCGCCGGGTGTCACGAACCTTCCGGTGTGCACGGGCGACCTTGGCTTTGGCCTTTCGCCGGTTGTTGGACCCGGGTTGGCAGCGGGCGAGGCGTCGTTGGTGGCGGGCCAGGCTCCGCGCCCGGCGTTCCATGAGGCGCGGGTTGGCGACCTGGTCGCCGTCGCTGGTCACGAGGAAGTCCTTGAGCCCGAGGTCCACACCGATCTCGTGCCCGGTGGCCGCCTTCGGTTCGGGTTCTTCGGTCTCGACGGCGAAGGTCACGTACCAGCGGCCGTCCGGCTCACGGGACACGACGACCGTCGTGGGGTTCAGAGTGGTGACGTCAACTTCGGCGAAGGACCACACGAACTCCAGTGGGGCGGTGGTCTTGGCCAGCCACAGCTTGCCGTCCCGCATCCGGAACGCAGAGCGGGTGTAGTGGGCGGACTGACGGCCGGTGCGGGACTTGAACCTCGGATACCTCGCGTGGCCGGCGAAGAAGCTCTGGAACGCCGCGTGCTGGTGGCGCAGTGTCTGCTGCAGCGGCACCGAGGACACCTCGGACAGGAACGCCAACTCCTCCGTGCGCTTCCAGCCCGTCAGCGCGGCGTCGGTCTCCTTGTACGACGTCCGCCTGCCCTCGGCGTGGTAACGCCACCGACGTTCGGCGAGGGTCTTGTTCCACACCAGGCGCACGCAGCCGAACGTGCGGTTGAGCACCGCGGCCTGATCGGCGTCCGGATGGACCCTGACGCGGTACGCCGTTCGCACGAAAATCAGCCTAGCGGACGCCGCCCGGTGATCAGGTGGGTTGATCGCCGACCCGCCCGCCGCGTGCTCGGATCTCCGGCGGCCAGGGACCACGGCTTCCTCCGGGGGCTGCGGTGAGCAGCGGGTACGGCATCGTCGCGGTGCTGGTGGTCGCGGTCGGCACGATGCTGGTCGGCACGTACGGGCTGCGGATCTCGCGCACGACCTCGGACTTCTTCGTCGCCTCGCGCACCGTCTCGCCGTGGTGGAACGCCTCCGCCATCGGCGGCGAGTACCTGTCGGCGGCGTCGTTCGTCGGCATCGCCGGGCTGATCTTCGCGCACGGGCCGGACATGCTGTGGTTCCCGGTCGGCTACACGGCGGGCTACCTGGTGCTGCTCGCGCTGGTCGCCGCTCCCCTGCGCCGCAGCGGCGCGTACACGCTGCCGGACTTCGCCGAGGCCCGGTTCGCCTCGCCGGCCGTGCGCGCGGTGGCGAGCGTGTTCGCGCTGGGCATCGGGTGGCTGTACCTGCTGCCGCAGCTGCAGGGCGCCGGGCTGACCCTGCACACGGTGACGGGCGCGCCGGACTGGGTGGGCGCGCTGGTGGTCGCGGTGGTCGTCACCACGAACGTGATCTCCGGCGGGATGCGCAGCATCACGTTCGTGCAGGCGTTCCAGTACTGGCTCAAGCTGACCGCGATCGCGGTGCCGGTGGTGTTCCTGGTGATGGCCTGGCACGCGCACGGCGCGCGTGACCTGACCGGGCCGCAGTTCCCCGAGTTCCCGAAGCAGACCACGGTCACGTTCGACTCCGACACGACCTTCGACGCCTCCCGCGCCACGCCCTTCAACGGCGTCGGCCGGGTCGACGGCGAGCGGGTCGACGGCGGCGGGCAGCTGACCGTGGGGCGGCACGTGGTGTCCGCCGGGACGCGGCTCACGTTCCCCGAGGGCGCGGCCGTGCCGCACGTGCGGTCGATCCCGTCGAACACCAACGACGTGTGGGCGCTGCCGATGCGCGGCGGCGAGCGGTTCCCGCTGTACGCGGTGTACTCGCTGATCATCGCCACGTTCCTGGGCACGATGGGCCTGCCGCACGTGATCGTGCGCTTCTACACCAACCCGAACGGCCGGGCGGCGCGGCGCACCACGTTGATCGTGCTGGGCCTGCTGGGCGTGTTCTACCTGATGCCTCCGATCTACGGCGCGCTCGGCCGGCTGTACACGCCCGAGCTGCTGATGACCGGCGACACGGACGCGGTGGTGCTGGTGCTGCCGAGCCGGATGATCGACGGGCTCGGCGGGCAGCTGCTGGGCGCGCTGGTGGCCGGCGGGGCGTTCGCCGCGTTCCTGTCCACGTCGTCCGGCCTGATGGTGTCGCTGGCCGGCGTGCTGAGCCGGGACGTGCTGCGGCTGCGCGGCGTGCGCGGGTTCCGCATGTCGACGGTGCTGGCCGTGCTGGTGCCGTTGGGCATGACGTGGCTGGTGGGCAAGGTGCCGGTGGCGGACATGGTCGGCCTGGCGTTCGCGGTGGCGGCGTCGTCGCTGTGCCCGCTGCTCGTGCTGGGCATCTGGAGCACGCGCATCAGCACGGTCGGCGCGGTCGCCGGGATGGTGGCGGGCGGCCTGCCCGCGCTGGTGGCCGGTCTGGTCACGATCAGCACGCGGGGCGGCGGCGCGTGGTACCACGTGTTCCTGGCCCGGCCCGCCGCGTGGACCGTGCCGCTGGGCTTCGTCGTGATGTACGCGGTGTCGCTGCTGACGCCGCGCAAGGTGCCTCCGGGGGTGAACCACGTCATGGTGCGCTTGCACGCGCCGGAGAACCTGGGTCTGCGCAGCCAGGACCGGTTGTGACCGCGTTGTGGACGGCGGGCGCGATCCTGCTCGTCGGCCTCGCCGTGGTGATCACGCTGTGGTGGACGTCCCGGACCCGCAACGACTTCCTGACCCACGAGCAGCGGATCACGTTCGAGACGCTGCACACCGCGTGGTCCGCCGCTCCCCCGCTGCGCGCCGGGCTGGTGCCGGAGGCGGCGAAGAAGTCGGCCAAGCACCTGCGGACGCTGCTCGGCACGCCCGCGCTCGCGTTGACCGACGAGACCGAGGTCGTGGCGTGGGAGGGCGACGGCGAGCACCACGCGGCCGAGGCCATGGGCCTGGCCGCCGACGTGTTCGACACCGGCCGCACCAGGGCGTTCGACATCACGTGCTCCGCGCCCGACTGCCCCGTGCACACCGCCGTGCTCGCGCCGCTGACCGTGGAGGGACGGGTGGTCGGCGTGCTGGCGGCGTACAGCCGGGAGGCGTCGGCCGGGCTCGTGCGGGCGACCAACGAGGTGGCCAGGTGGGCGTCGGGCCAGCTGGAACTGGCCGAGCTGGACCGGTCGCGGACCCGGTTGGTCGAGGCGGAGGTGCGGGCGCTGCGGGCGCAGATCTCGCCGCACTTCATCTACAACTCGTTGTCCGCCATCGCGTCGTACGTGCGCACGGACCCCGAGCGCGCTCGCACGCTGTTGCTGGACTTCGCCGACTTCACCCGCTACTCGTTCCGCCGGGCGGGCGACTTCACCACGTTGTCGGAGGAGCTGAAGTCGATCGACCAGTACCTGGCGCTGGAACGGGCCCGGTTCGGCGAGCGGCTCAAGGTGACGTTGCAGATCGCGCCGGAGGTCCTGCCGGTGACCGTGCCGTTCCTGTGCCTGCAACCGCTGGTGGAGAACGCGGTGCGGCACGGGATGGAGGGCAAGGTCGGGCCGGGGCACATCTCGATCCTGGCGGCGGACGCGGGCGCCGAAGCGCACATCACCATCGAGGACGACGGCATCGGCATGGACCCCGACGCGCTGCGCCGGACGTTGGCCGGCCAGGTCGGCGAGACGGCCGGGATAGGGCTGGGGAACATCGACGAGCGACTGCGCCGGTGCTACGGCGACGACTACGGTCTGGTCGTGGAAACGGCGCAGGGGCTCGGCACGAAGATCAGCGTGCGGGTGCCGAAGTACCAGGCGGGCGTGCACGCCTAGCGACGACGGGGTGGTGCGGATGACGCGACCGACGGACTACCCGCAGCACCGCACCATCGTCGCCGTCGACCTCATGACCACGGGACGACGCACCGGCCGCGAACTGCGGCAACTCCGCGCCGTGGTCCGGGACTCGCTGCGGGAAGCCGGCTTGGGCCCGGACGGCGCGGAGGTGCTGGATTACGGCAGCGGTCAGCTGATCCTGATTCCCGCGCAGGTGCCGAAGGTCCTCGTCGTGGAGAAGTGGCTCGTCGCCCTGGCGCGGCTGCTCGACCTGCGCAACACCGGTGCGGCGGACGGCGCCCGGCTGGGGCTCGACGTCGTGCTGCACGCGGGCGAGGTGCTGTTCGACGGCCGGGGCGGGGCGGGCGCCGCCGTGCCCTTCGCGTTCCGGCTCCTGGACTCGGCGGCGCTGCGGGCCGCCGCCAAGGCTTCGCCTCACCGGGTGAACGTCATCGCCTCCGGCTACTTCTTCGGCAGCATCGTCGGGCACACCGACGAGGCGGCCGCGTTCCGAAGGGTCCAGGTCGAGGTGAAGGACACCAGCGCGGTCGCCTGGATCCGGACGGGTGAGACCCGCGTGGTGGAGGCCGGTCGCGCGGACTTCGCGGTGGTGTACGTGCCGGCCGACGCGGAGTGGGCCGAGTGGGTCGCCTTCCAGCTCCGCCAGGCCGGGTACTCCGCCGAGCTGGACGCGCGAGCGCTGGCCCGCGGCGGTGGCGTGCCGGTGCTCGGTGACGTCGACCGGGTGCTCGTGGTGTTGTCGGAGAGCCTGTCGCACGAGGAGATCGCCGCCGCACGCCGACTGCCGCACGACGTCATCGCCGTCCAGGTGGCCATCAGGACCTCGGCGAAGCTGTTCGGCCGCAGGTGCGACCTCGTGGGGCTGGACTCGCGGGCCGCCCGGGACCGGCTGTTCGGCACGCTCGGCATCGCGGGCGGCGGTGTGGAAGGACCCGGGTTTCCCGGCGATCCCGGCCCGACGACCGTGCCGGTGGTCCGCGACGAGCCGCCCGCGCCGAGGCTGGTCGTGGTGGTCACCAAGCCGGACCACGGGTTCGCCAAGGCGTTGACCGAGGCGCTGGCGGGGCTGCTGTCGGAGGGGGCGCTGTCGCAGGTGGCGCTGCGGTTCGTGGACGAGAGCTTCGACTTCGACACCACGGTCGTCCCGGTGGTCCGGGACGCGGACCTCGTGCTGCTGGTCGTGAGCCGCTACCTGCTGGCCACCGGGTACGGCGCGAGCCGGGAACTCGGCGTGGTCCTGCGGCGGCACCGGCGGCAGGCCGCCGTGGTGCTGCCCGTGATCGCCCGGCCCACGTCGTGGGAGGAGCAGCCGTTCGGGGCCCTCGCGCCGCTGCCCACGGGCGGGCGGCCGGTGGTCGACTGGCCCAGCCGCGACGAGGCGCTGCTGAGCGTGGTCGAAGGGGTGCGGTTCGCCGCACGGCAGGTGCGCGGCGAGCCGCCGATACCGGTGGACGCCAAGACCGTGGCGGAACCCCGCAGCCTCGGTGACGTGTTCACCGTGGCCGGCGTGCCGACGGTGACCTTCGTGGAGCCGGACGACTTCGCCGAGTTCCGGATGTCGCTGCGCCAGCCGGGCTTGGGCATCGTGCTCGAAGGGCCGTCCGGCATCGGCAAGACGACGATGCTGCGCAACGCGGTCGCCCGCGACCGCGAACGGCTCGGCGAGGTCACGGTGCTGAGCGCCCGCAACCCCGCCGACCTGCCCGCCATCACCGCGTTGCCCGAGGAGCACACCGGGCTGGTGGCGGTGGACGACTTCCAGCGGTTGCCCGCCGACCTGCAGAACAAGCTGGCCGACTACCTGAAGTTGTTGGCGGACAACGGGTCCTCCGGCCGGCGGCTGGTGCTGCTGGGCATCCCCGGCACAGCACGCCACCTGGTCTCCGTCGGCACGGACGTCGCCACCCGCATCCGCGTGTTCCGGCTCGGCGCGGCCGTCGAGGGCCTGATCGTCAGGATGATCGAGCAGGGCGAGCACGCGCTGAACATCGCGTTCGACCGCAAGGCCGAGATCTCCCGCGCGTCGGCGGGCAGCCTGCTCACCGCGCAGATGCTGTGCTGGCAGATCGCGGTCACGGCGGGCGTCGAGCAGACCGAGCCCGGCCGCAAGGCGGTGCGCACCGACCTCGCCCACGCCCGCGCCAAGGTCACCGAGCGGCTGAAGCTCAAGTACCACGACGTGGTGGTCGACTTCGTCACCCGCGACCGCCCGGACGAGGCCGTCTGCGTCGACCTGCTGCTGGAGCTGGCCCGCACGCCGGACGGGGTCCTCAAGCTGGACGGGCAGCGCGCGGAGCTGTTCGAGGGCCTGCGCGGCGACCACCTGTTCCACGACCCGCGCGGGCGCAGGTTGGTCGCGGACGACCCGCAGTTCCGGTTCTACCTCGGCCAACTGCGCCGCGACGACCTGGTCGAACTGGCGGGCAAGCGCTTGCCGGTGCCGCGTGACCAGGTGTTCGTCTGCTACAGCCACCAGGACGCCCACTGGTTGACCCGGCTCCAGGTGCACCTCAAGCCGCTGCCCCTGGACGTCTGGTCGGACCGCCGGATCGAGCTCGGCGACCAGTGGCACCGGGAGATCACCGCCGCCCTGGCCCGCGCCAAGGCGGCGTTGGTGCTGGTCAGCGCCGACTCGCTGGCCTCGGACTACATCAACTCCGAGGAGCTGCCCCGCCTGCTGGCCGCCGCCGAGGAGGGTGGCTGCCGGATCATCCCGGTCCTGGTCGGCCCGAGCCTGTTCCACGAGACGCCCGCGCTGAGCCGGTTCCAGGGCGTGCCCGCGAAGTCGACGCTGAGCGAACTGCCGCCGCACGACGGCGAACGCGTGCTGGCCGACCTGGCGGCCAGGCTGGCGAAGCTGTCCGGCTGAGCCGCGGTCAGCGGAACTCGTGCACGTGGTCGGCCACCCACTCGCGGAACGGGCGGGCG
This sequence comes from Actinosynnema sp. NPDC049800, assembly GCF_040656635.1. Lineage (NCBI taxonomy): Bacteria > Bacillati > Actinomycetota > Actinomycetes > Pseudonocardiales > Pseudonocardiaceae > Actinosynnema > Actinosynnema sp. NPDC049800. The sequence goes on from NZ_JBFAMT010000015.1 coordinate 54,283, forward strand.
GGCGTCCCGGTCACCTCCTCGACCGCGGCCGTCGGCGCCGACGGCCGGTGGACCAGCTCGGCCTGGCCGTCGAGCACCGCGTCCACCACGGACTCGGGCAGCCACGACAGCGACCGCTCCCGCTCCTCCGCGCGGGACAGCTCCTCCCACCGCAGCGGCCGGCCGAGGGCCTCGCCGATCACGCGCACCTGCTCGACCTTGGTCAGCACCTCGGGCCCGGTCAGCTCGTAGCGCGCACCGGCGTGCCCGGTCGTGGTCAACGCCCGCACCGCCACCGCCGCGATGTCGGCCTCGTGGATCAACGTCGACGCCGCCCTCCCGTACGCGCCGCGCACCACGTCGCCGGCGCGGATCTCCGGCGCCCAGGCGCGGGTGTTGGTGGCGAAGCCGTGCGGGCGCAGGAACGTCCACTCCGCCCCGGCCCGCGCCAGCGCCAGCGCCCGTTCGACCTCGGCGTGGAACCGCCCGATCGGGTGAGGCTGCTCCGCCACGCCGTCCACCACCGCGCCGGAGGACAGCAGGACCACCCGTCGCGCGCCGATCAGCTCCGCCACCGCCTCGGCGGCGCCGGCCGTGAACGCGGGCCACATCAGGAACACCCGGTCGACGCCGACCAGCGCCGCCTCCAGCGTCGCCGGGTCGAAGTGGTGACCCCGCACGACCTCGACCCCGGCCGGCAGCCCCGCGTCCGACCGCCGGCTCAGCGCCCTCGGCGCGACACCGGCCGCCGACAGCAGTCCGACCACCTGCGCGCCCACGTTCCCCGTCGCACCGGTCACCAGGACCTTGTTCCCCACCACCGGATCCCTCCCTCTCGTCGGCGGCGACCGTAGGCGCGCGGCGATCGACCCGGTAAGGACTGACCCGTGGGTAAGCTCCGGGTGTGGGGGTAGGAGTCCAGGAAGGGCAGGGCGCGGGCGAGGCGCCGGGTGACGGGTTTCACCCCGACTGCCCGGGGCACGTGCTGTTCCGGCACGCCACCAGCCGGTGGGGGATCGTGCTGATGACCGCGTTGCGCCCCGGCCCGCAGCGCTTCCACCGGCTGCGCGACCGGGTCGGCGGCATCAGCGAGAAGGTGCTCTCGCAGAACCTGCGCGAACTGGTCCGCGACGGCCTGCTGACCCGCGAGGTGGAACCGACGACCCCGCCCCGGGTGACCTACGCGCTCACCCCGCTGGGCAGCCAGTTCGCCGCCCGGCTGGGCGCGGTGCTGGAGTGGGTCGGCGACCGGGTCCCGGACGTGCTGGACGCCCGGCGGCGGTACGACGAGGCCGGCTAGCGGTTGTCGGCCCGGTCCCACAGCTCGGCGAGCGCGGCGTTGACCGCGGCCGGCTGCTGGACGTGCGGGTAGAAGCCGGGCACGGTGAGCAGGTCCGCGCCGATCCGCTCGGCGATCACCTCGGCGGCGGCCTGGAGCGGGACGCCCGCGAGCCTGCGGTACTCCTCGGGCGCGCCCGACCAGTCGCCCCGGATCACGAGCGCGGGCCACGGCGCCCCGGCCAACGGCTCCAGCGGCACGTCGGCGTCCCAGCACGGGCGTTCGGCCATCGTCGTGCGGGCGGCGCGCAGCCGGGCGGGCGTCGGCTCGGGCGCGGGCATGCCGACCGCCTCGGTGGACAGCCTCAGGTAGTCCCCGGGCGTCAGGTCCGGCGGGAGCCCGCCGACCGCGGCACGGGCGCGGGCCAGCGCCTCGGCGACCGCCGGGTGGTCCTCCGCCGGCCGCAGCGCACCCGGCTGGACCAGGCACAACGAGCGCACCAGCCCCGGCTCGGCCGCGGCGGCGAGCATCGCGGCGACCGCGCCGTAGGAGTGGCCGACCAGGTGGGCCCCGCCGTCCAGCAGGGCGACGGCGTCCTCGGCGTCCACCTCGTAGTCGCTGCGGTGCGGCCCGTCGAGGTCGGGGCTCGCGCCGAAGCCGCGGCGGTCCACCAGGAGCAGTCGCCGGCGTTCGGCGAGCGGGCGCTGGTGGCCGAAGCCGTAGTCGTCGTCGCTCCCCCAGCTGAGCACCCCGTGCAGGAACACGGCAGGTGGCACGTCCGCGGGGCCTTCGACGACGGTCACGTGGACAGGAGTCACGCCCCCAGTCAACCGGCCGAGGGGTCAGGCCGCGAGGACCGCCAGTCCCAGGGCCGCCGCGCCGGCGGCGGTGAGGCGGGCGGGCGCGCGGTCACCCGGCGCGACCGCGCTCGCCGGTGCGATCAGACCGGCGTGCACCAGGGCGCGCGCCGCGGTCGGATCGCAGAACGGCAGACCGTCCACCCGCACGTCGGGCTCGGCGCTGCGGGTCAGGTCGACCCGGTTCGCGACCGTCGCCCGCAGCAGCGCGAGCTCACGTCTGGACAGCTCCTTCATGACGAACACCTCCATTGGGACGAACGGTCTGGCGGACGTCCCGGTTCACAGTTGGGACGCCCGCGTTGCCACCGTCGTTCCCCGTGCCGTTCAGCCCGCTGCGCGCGCGCCGCGTCGTTCCGCCGCTTCCAGCACCAGCCGCAGCCACTCGGTGTCGCCCGCCGCGCCCTCCACCGCCACCCGGCGCAGCCGCAGCCACAGCCCGGCCTCGCTCCACTCCTGGAACCGGCGGTGCACGGTCGGCACGGTCACGCCGAACGTCGGCGGCAGGTGCCGCCACGCGCAACCGCTGGTCAGGACGAACACGATCGCGGTGAAGATGGCCCGGTCCGACACCCGGCCCCGGCCGCCGCCCTGGCGGCGCACCTTGGCCGGCGGCAGCAGCGGCTCCACCACGGCCCACAGCGACGGCGGCACGAGGCGCACGGCCAGCTGCTCGATCACGTCGGCGTGCGGCGGTCGGGGTGGCGCCTCCGGCGCCCGGCGCACCCACGGCTCCTGCCGCTGGGCGTCACCGCGCTGGCGGGCGCGCAGCAACATGGCCAGGGCGGCGTCGTCCGTGCGCCTGGGGGCGACCGCGGGGTGCGCGTGCTGTTGCACCTGGCGGGCGATCTCCGCGCCCACCGTTCGACCGAACGGCTGCGCTGGTCGTACGTAGTTGGTCATCAGGTCCTCCGCCCAGGACGTCGTGATGCCCATCACGCTAGGAACACCGGCGCTCCCTGGTAAGGGAACGCGCGACGAACGGGAGTGGTCCAGCGTCACGCGGCCACCAGCACTCCGCCGAACGGCTACACAGGAGCGACGAGCGGATGAGCGGTCACTCCCCGATACCGGCTGCGCACGGATACGCTCGAAGGTGTGAGCACTGCGCCGCGACTCCTCGCCACCAGCGACCTGCACGTGACGTACCAGCAGAACCGCGCGTTCGTGGACGCGATCCAGCCCCACTCGCCCGACGACTGGCTGATCGTGGCGGGCGACGTGGCGGAGAAGTTCGACGACGTCGAGTGGGCGCTGGGCGTGCTGCGCGGCCGGTTCGCCAAGGTGGTCTGGTCGCCGGGCAACCACGAGCTGTGGACCACGAAGGACGACCCGGCGCAGGCCCGCGGCGAGGTGCGCTACAAGCAGCTGGTCGAGCTGTGCCGCAGCATCGACGTGCTCACGCCCGACGACGAGTTCGAGGTGTTCGAGGGCGCCGGCGGGCCGGTGGCGGTGGCGCCGCTGTTCACGCTCTACGACTACACCTTCCGCCCGGCGGGCACGACGGACAAGGCGTCCGCGCTGGCCGCGGCGCAGGAGGCCGGGGTGATCTGCACCGACGAGTACTTCCTGCACCCGGACCCGTACCCGAGCCGTGAGGCGTGGTGCGCGGCGCGGATCGCGGAGAGCGAGCGGCGGTTGCGCGCCGTGGACAGCTCGTTGCGCACCGTGCTGATCAACCACTGGCCGCTCGTGCGCGATCCCACGTTCGTGCTGCGGTACCCCGAATTCGCCTTGTGGTGCGGCAGCGAGCGGACCGCGGACTGGCACCTGCGGTTCCGCGCGGCGGTGATGGTCTACGGGCACCTGCACATCCCGCGCACGATCCGCAAGGACGGCGTCCGCTTCGACGAGGTGTCGCTCGGTTACCCGCGGGAGTGGCAGCCGCGCGGCTGGACCGCCGCCCCGCTGCTGGACGTGCTGCGCGAGGGGGACGCACGGTGATCACGGACCTGCTGCCGCCGCCGGTGTCGGCGTTCGACGCGTTCGACGACCCCGACGGGGTGGTGCTGTTCCCCGAAGAGGAGGAGCACGTCGCCCGGGCGGTGGAGAAGAGGCGCAAGGAGTTCACCACGGGCCGGCACTGCGCGCGCACGGCGTTGGCCGCCCTCGGGTTCCCGCCCGTGCCGCTGCTGCCGGGGCCGAAGCGCGAGCCGACGTGGCCGGAGGGCGTGGTCGGCAGCATCACGCACTGCAAGGGCTACCGGGCGGCGGCCGTCGGCCGGTCGTCCGAGCTGTGGACGATCGGGATCGACGCCGAGCCGAACGAGCCGACCCCGGACGGCGTGCTGGAGGCCATCGCGGTGCCCGCCGAGCTGGCCCGGATGGGTGAGCTGCGGGCGTCGGGCGACAAGGTGGCGTGGGACCGGCTGCTGTTCAGCGCGAAGGAGACCGTCTACAAGGCGTGGTTCCCGCTGGCGCGGACGTGGCTGGGGTTCGAGGATGCGGAGGTGACCCTCAACCCGGACGACGGCACCTTCACCGCGCGGATCCTCGTCGAGCCGCCCGTGGTGGACGGCGTGGCGCTGGACGGGTTCACCGGTCGCTGGCTGGCGCGGGAGGGGTTTGTGGTGACCGCGATCGCGGTACCCGCGCGCTGATCGGGCTTGGGAAGGCGGCGGTATGGGCGACGAGGTCGGGCGACAGCAGTTCACCCGAGACGACCGGACGCGGTACCGCACGAAGGTGCGTCGCTGCCTGGACGTGTTCGCCCGGATGCTCGGCGAGTCCCGGTTCGAGTTCGACCGGCCGACGACCGGGTTGGAGATCGAGCTCAACCTGGTCGACGACGCGGGCGACCCGGCGATGCGCAACGCCGAGGCGCTGGAGGCCATCGCCGACCCGGACTTCGTCACCGAGCTCGGCCAGTGGAACCTGGAGATCAACGTCGCGCCCCGGCTGCTGACCGGCGGCGGGATCACGGCGTTCGAGGACGTCGTGCGGGCGTCGTTGAACGAGGCCGAGCACAAGGCGCGCGGCGTGGACGCGCACATGGTGATGATCGGGATCCTGCCGACGTTGCAGCCGAAGCACCTGGCCGTGGACGCGCTGTCGGGCAACCCCCGGTACACGCTGCTCAACGAGCAGGTGCTGGCCGCGCGGGGCGAGGACCTCCAGATCGGGATCAGCGGGATCGAGCGGCTGCAGCTCACCGCGGACTCGATCGTGCCCGAGGCCGCGTGCACCAGCACGCAGTTCCACCTGCAGGTGTCGCCGGAGGACTTCGCGGCGTACTGGAACGCGGCGCAGGCCATCGCGGGCGTGCAGGTCGCGATCGGGGCCAACTCGCCGTTCCTGCTGGGCAAGGAGCTGTGGCGGGAGACGCGGATCGCGTTGTTCCAGCAGGCCACGGACACGCGCAGCGACGAGCTGAAGGAACAGGGCGTCCGGCCGCGGGTGTGGTTCGGAGAGCGGTGGATCACGTCGATCTTCGACCTGTTCGAGGAGAACGTGCGGTACTTCCCGGCGTTGCTGCCCATCTGCGACGAGGAGGACCCGTTGCAGGTGCTGGAGCGCGGCGACACGCCGTCGCTGGCGGAGCTGCGGCTGCACAACGGCACGATCTACCGCTGGAACCGGCCCGTGTACGACGTGGTGCGCGACCAGCCGCACCTGCGCGTGGAGAACCGCACGCTGCCGTCCGGGCCGACCGTGGTCGACATGCTGGCGAACGGCGCGTTCTACTACGGCCTGGTGCGCGTGCTGGCCGAGGAGGAGCGGCCGCTGTGGTCGCAGATGTCGTTCAGCGCGGCGGAGGAGAACTTCACCTCGGGCGCCCGGTCGGGGATCGACGCGCAGGTGTACTGGCCGGGGCTGGGCACGGTGCCGGTGGTGGAGCTGGTGCTGCGCCGCCTGCTGCCGATGGCGCACGAGGGCCTGGTGCGGATGAAGGTGGACCCGGCCGAGCGCGACCGGCTGCTGGGCGTGATCGAGCAGCGGTGCCTGACCGGCGTGAACGGGGCCACCTGGCAGGCGCGCGCGTTCCACCGGCAGTACGACCACACGGCGCTGGACCGGCCCGAGGCGCTGCGCCGGATGCTGCGCTCGTACCGGGACCTGATGCACACCAACGAACCGGTCCACACCTGGCCGGTGCCCTGAACCCGTTCCGTCACATGACGGCGCAGCACATGCAGGACTCGGGATCCGCGCCCGGCCCGGGCTTGACCACGAAGACGTTCTTGCTCGCGATGTAGGAGCGGAACGCCGTGCTGTTCCGCTTGGTCGTCAGCCCGGAGTTCGGGTCGTACATCAGGTAGCTGTCCTTCCCGGTCTTCACGGCGGCTTCGGCGTGGTCGTCGTTGCCGAACCAGATCGTGCTGCCCACGGGCAGGGTGCCCTTGCGGGCGTCGTTGTCGAGGCTGGCGAGGCTCACCTCGTGGCCGCCCATCCGCTCGGCGGCGTACTGCTTCTGGCCCTCCCGGCCCCCGCTCGCCCACCACTCCCGCAACGTCCGGGCCGCGTGCAGGCGGGTACCGGCGGCGAAGTCCGTGAACCGCAGGCCGCCGGTGCCCTGGCCGTTCAGCAACCAGTGGACGGACATGTACGCGCAGAACTGCTCGACCTTGATCTCGAAGTCCGGGCGTTCCCCGCCGATCCAGAAGTTCATGAACGGAGGCATCCCGTCGCTCCACATCGTGGGGTTCGGGGGCAGGTCGCTGTCCTCGGCGAAGGTGAAGACCGGGTCCTGCGCCACCTCCTCCTCCGCCTGGTCGGTCGCCGGGGCCCGCTGCACGGGCGCCTGGAGGTGCGGTGCGTGGTCGACGGCCTCCGCCTCCGCCGGCCCGGCGGCCGACGTGCCCGGGACCGGCCCGCGCAGGACGGCGTGGGCGGTGGCCTCGGCCTCGCGCTCGAACCGGTCGCCGGGGTCGGACAGGCTCAGCCCCGCGCCGTTGTCGGTGCCCGCCACCGCTCCCCGGCGCTGCTGGATGACGTGGGTCAACTCGTGGGCGAGGGTGTGCTTGTCCCCGCCGCCCTCGCCGATCACCACGTGGCTGCCCGAGGTGTAGGCGCGCGCGCCGATCTCGGCCGCGGACCGCCGCGACTCCGAGCCGGCGTGCACGCGGACGTCGGAGAAGTCCGCGCCCAGCCTCGCCTCCATCTCGGTCCGGGTCGACTCGTCGAGCGGGCGCCCCGGCGAGCTCAGCACCTCGTGCACGGCCGACCGCTGGACGGGGTGCTGGTGGGCGTCGGCCGGGTCGCCGTCGTCGCGCGTGCCGGACATCATCCTGGCCACCGCGGCGTTGCCGATGGCGCGTTGCAGTGCCGGCACCGCGGCCGGTGAGGGTGGTCCCGGGCGCCGGGCGCCCGACTCGATCGCCCGGGCCGTTGCCCCCGACTCCTCGGCGCGCCGCGGTGTCCGCGCCGGGTGGGCGTCCTGTTCGGCTTTGTCGTGCACGTGCATGACCGTCCCCATCCTCGCGGGCGAGTGCGACGGTTCACATGCTCATCGGCCGCGCGGGGGCCGGACAGGCCCCGACGGGCAGTGCCCGGGCAATGTCGTTGCCCTCGCCGGCACGTGGTCGGCGCCCGAGGCGCGCGGTCAGGCCCAGGCTGGGCGCGCGGTCAGGCCCAGGCTGGGCGCGCGGTCAGGCCCAGGCTGGGCGCGGTCAGGCCCAGGCTGGGCGGGCGGTCGGGGCCAGGCTGGGTGGGCGATCAGGCCCGGGCTGGGCGCGCGGTCAGACCCAGGCTGGGTGGGCGGTCCGCACCCGCGACGCGTGGTCGGTCCGGGCTGTGGCGCGTGGTCAGGCTCGTGCTGTGGCGCGCGGTCAGCTCGGGGTCTGCGCCTCCAAAGCCTTCATCGCGTCGGCCCGCCGGGCCTCGACGGCGCGGTTCCACCACAGCTCGCCCTCCGCGCTCCCCTTGTGCAGGGCGGAGAGGCTGAACATGGCGTCCGGGTGGCCGCCCTCGGCGGCGCGGCGGAACCAGGTCTCCGCCTCGTCCGACGACGACCCGACCCGGCGGCCCGGACGGCGCATCGCGGCACGGGCGCTCGCCGTGCCCCACCGCGTCAGCAGCATCCCCAGCTCGTACATGGCCTGGGCGTCGCCCGCGTCCGCCGCACGGCGGAAGCAGCGCTCGGCGCCGTCGAGGTCGTCACGCCGTCGGGCCAGGACGCCGAGCACGACGAGCAACCGCGGCGCGGCCTCCCGTTCCCGCCGGTCGAGCACCGAGGGCTCCAGCGGGGGCAGCGCGTCCCACAGGTCGTGGTCCACCTCGCCCGCGCCGGACGCCCGGTCCAGCAGCCGTTCGGCCTCGGCCGTCTCGCCCCGGTGCACGAGCAGCAGCGCGAGATCCGCCATGGCGGACGCACGACCGGCGGCGACCGCTTTCCGGTACCACCCCTCGGCCTCCTCCACCCGGCCCCTGGCCACCAGCACCGACCCGAGGTGGGCCATCGCGCCGACGTCACCGGCCTCGGCGGCACGGCGGTGCGAGGTCTCCGCGCCGTCCAGGTCTCCGCGCCCGGCCAGCAGCTCGCCGAGCTCCACCAGGAAGAACGGCTCGCCGGTCGCCTCCACGGCCCGGCGCAACCACCGCTCCGCCTCGTCGGTCTCACCCCTGGCCCGCAGCCGGGTGCTGATCACCGCGAGCGCCCGCGGGTCGCCCGACTCGGCGGCCCGGCGGTACCACGCGTCGTCGTCGCCGGAGCGGCCCGTCGCCGAGAGCAGGTCGGCCAGCGCGGTCATCGCCTCCTGGTCACCGCGGTCGGCGGCGTCCCGGTACCAGCGCTCGGCGTCGTCGAGCCGGTCGTCCTGCCGGGCGAGCCGGGCCAGGCCGTGCATCGCGGTCGTGTCGCCCAGCTCGGCGGCGCGGGCGTACCAGCGCGAGGCTTCCGCGGACGCGCCGCGTTCCTCGCAGATCAGCGCCAGCAGGTTCATGCCGTCGACGTCTCCGCGATCGGCGGCGGCGCGGTACCAGACCTCCGCCGCCGCGACGTCGCCGGCGCGTGCCGCGGCCACCCCGAAGCCGACCACGGCCGCCGTGTCGTCGTTGCCCGTCTTCTTGAGCACGTGTCCCCCTTGGCCTCGCCCCACCACCGATGCTCCCAGACCGCGGGCCCACGCCGCCGAAGATCCCCCGATCGCCGCCGAACCGGGGGACGCCCGGGTCGGCGGCGGTGGGTCGGTCAGCTCGTCGGGAAGTTGTCCGGGGTCCTCATGCGGTCGCGGATCCAGACGCCCGCGGGCTTGAGCACACCCGTGCCGGTGAACGTGGAACCGGCGCACGTGCCCTCCTTGAACACCGCGCCGGAGCGGAAGTCGTCGGAGAAGTTCCAGTTCGTCCAGCCGATCTTGTTCGCGGCCAGGAAGTCCAGGTACTTCTGGCTGTAGGCGAAGTCGTTGTCCCCGTCGCCGGTGTAGGTCTGGGTGCCGAACTCGGTCACGAAGATCGGCAGCCGGGCCGCCGCCCGCTGCAGCGCGGCGAAGTACTCGTCCTGGTGCGACGCCGCGTAGAAGTGGAAGGTGTACATGAAGTTCGTGGCGTTGACGGGGTTGGCGATGATGTCCTGCTCGCTGCGCCCGTCGGAGATGCCGAGCGACCCCCAGCCGTGCGTGCCGACGAACACCACGCCGTCGGGGTCCTGCGCCCGGATCACCGGGATCATCTGCTCGGCGTAGGACTTGATCCCCGCCCACGACACGTTGTTCGGCTCGTTCGCGATGTCGTAGATGATGTTGGTCTTGTCCCGGTGCCGCTGCGCGACCTCGGTGAAGAACGTGCGCGCCAACGAGATGTTCGCGTTCGGGTCGCCCGGGTCGAGCTGGTGCCAGTCGACCAGCGCGTACAGGCCGCGCCGCGTGGCCTCCTCGATGTAGCCGTGCACCAGGTCGGTGAACTTGCGCGGGTCCGTCTCGTACCCGCCCTCCTGCACGTACATCGAGATCCGCAGGACGTCCGCGCCCCAGTCGTTCGCCAACGCGTCCAGCGAGGCGGCCTTGACGCACTGCGAGTACCACTGGATGCCGTGCGTGCTCATGCCGCGCAGCTGGATCGGGTGGCCGTGCTGGTTGCACAGCTTCACGCCGCACACTCGCAGCTGCCCGTTGACGTCCGCGGGCCGGCCGGCGCCGGTCGTGCCGGTGTCGACGGTGAGCCGGTCGAGGTTCGGCCCGCCGTTGGCGGTGGTCGCGGTGACGCGCACGCGGTTCGCGCCGGCGGTCAGCCGCGCGGTCGCGGAGCCCGTGCCCCAGGTGGACCACGCGCCGGTGCCGGGGAAGGCCACGCTCACGCCGGCCGAGCCGTTGACCGTGACGCTCACCGGCCGGTTGGCGGTGGTGCCGTTGGCGTAGCGGAAGGACAGGGTCGCGGCGCCGGCGGTCGCGGCGGTCACGGTGAACTCGACGTACGCGCCGGACTCGTTGTCGTAGTTGACGAAGCCGCTGCCGGTGTAGCCCGCGTGGTTGGACTCGACCAGGCCGTTGGAGATCGTCGCGCTCTCCGCCTGGTGCTCGGTGACGGCCGTCGTGCCGAGGTCGTCCGCCGAGGCCGTCGGCACGGACAGGGCGGCCGCGACGAGCGGCGCCAGGAGGGTCGTTACGAGCCATCGGGGTGCCACAGGGCGCCTCCCACGGTTGCAGGGTGAACACGGTGGCGGCGGGTACAGTTAGGAAACTTTCCTATCGGCGGGTGGGATCACAGCACCCCGGCACACCCGCTGTCAACGGTTCGGCAAGCCGTGCGGAGAGCCGGCTCAGGACACCGGAACCGGGCTCGCGACCCGGCGGGCCGGGCTCAGGACACCGGGGCCGGGCTCGCGGCCCGGCGGGCGCGCAGGTGGGTGCTCGCGCTCCACGCCGACACCAGGCCGGGCAGCAGCACGTGCCAAGGCAGGCGGGCGAGCACGTCGCGGCGCACGCTCAGCACGATCCGACCGGACGCGCCGCCGTCCAACCACACCACCCGCAGCGGCACGTCGCCCGCCACGTCCTCGACGGTGGCCAGCCCCACCAGGCACGACGGCAGCGCCACCCGGTGGACGCACGACTCGGCGGTGAAGCCGTCGGCGCGCAGCACCTCGTGCCGCACGAACAGGGACCGCACGGCGGCGACCAGCCGTCGTTCACCCAGGCCCGCGCGCACCTGGATGGCCATGGACTCGTACCCGGCGGTCGCGACAGGCCGTCTGGACACTCAACGCCTTCCCTTGGTTAGGTTAGGCTAACTTAGCACTAGTAGTCGTCGCCGCCGAAGAACGTTTCCTCCAGCCGGTCCGCCGTGCCCGCGAGCAGCGCCAGCGGCTCGGTGAACTCGTGGATGTCCAGGTCCGACAACGGCAACGAGTGCCGCAGCACGACGTGCTCCCCCATGATCGCCGCGCCGCACGCGATGGTCGAGTTGCCGACCTCGGCGAGGAACGCGTGCAAGTCGACGTTCGCCGCCAGCCCGATCGGCGAGGCGATCTGCACCCACTCGTGCAGCTTGTCGAGCACTTCGCGGACCAGGATGACCACCTGGGTCCGCTCGTCGTCCTCGTCGTACTGCTCGAAGTTGAACAGGATCCGGATCTCGTCCTCGTTCTCCGCGATCACGTCGTAGGTGTCGTGGACGTATGCGGCGAGGTCGCCCCAAGTGGCCATGCGATCACCCTACGGGCGCGACGGCCGCCCACACCGCATCCCCGACCAGATCCGCCGCCTCGGTCAGGTCGAGCACGCCCATCAGGTGCCGCCGGGCGCACTCGTGCGCGGGCCCCATCACCACGGCGTCCAACGCCCACAACGGGATCTCGCGCAGCTCGCCCGCCGCCATGCGGGCCGCGAACCAGCGCGCGACCGGCTCGAACACGTCCGCTTTCACCGCGGGGTCGGCGGTCGCCGGCGCGGCGTAGAGGAACCGCGCCCGGCCGGGGTGCTCGGCCACCCAGCCCAGGTACCGCGCCACCACCGCCCGCACGGCCTTCTCCGCGTCGCCGACGTCCAGCGCGGGCGCCACCGCCGCCACGCAGTGCGCGAAGCTCTCCCCGTACAGCACGGCGAACAAGCCCGCCCGGCTGCCGAAGTGGTGGTACACGCTGCCGTTGGACACCCCCGACCGCGCGGTCAGCGCGCTGATCGTGACCGCGTCGAGCCCACCCTCGTCGACCAGCGCGAGGGCCGCGTCGAGCACTGCCCGCTGACCAGTCGATCTCACCGGGCTAGAGTACCGCTCTAGAGCATCGCTCCCCTGGAGGTCGCCGTGGCCCGTTCCATCCCCGATCTGCTGCGTGAACGCGTGCGGGAGACCCCCGACGCCGAGGCGCTGCGCCACCGCACCGGGACCGAGTGGACGTCGCTGACCTGGGCCGAGGTCGGCGAGCAGGTGCGCAGGCGGGCGCTGGGCTTCCGCGGGCTCGGCGTGCGCGACGAGGCCAGGGTCGCGATCATGGCGGCCACCAGCGTGGACTGGATCCTCACCGACCTGGCCGTGCTCGCGGCGGGCGGCGTGACGACGACCATCTACCCGAGCAGCACGCCGGACGTCGTCGCGCACATCGTCCGCGACTCGGAGAGCGTGCTCGTGGTCGCCGACCCCGACCTGGCGGGCAAGGTCGACGCGAAGGTCGTCACGCCCGACTGGGAGCCCGACGAGGTCGACGGCGACTACGACGCGATGGTCGACGAGATCACCCCGGACCGGCTGGCCACGCTGATCTACACCTCCGGCACCACGGGCACGCCCAAGGGCGTCGAGCTGACCCACGACAACTGGCTCTACACCGCCGAGGCGATCCGCGAGTTGGGCGTGCTGACCCCGGAGGACCTGCACTTCCTGTGGCTGCCGATGTCCCACGCGTTCGGCAAGGTGCTCCAGGTCGGGATGCTCGCGACCGGCGCGCCCACCGCCGTGGACGGCGACGTGGACCGGATCGCGGCCAACCTGCTCGAACTGCGCCCGACCGTGGTGGCCGCCGCGCCGCGGATCTTCGAGAAGATCCACCAGCGGGTGGTGGCCTCCATGCGCGAGGCGGGCGGGGTGAAGGCGAAGCTGTTCGACTGGGCGCTGACCGTGGCCGAGCACCCGGACTGGGCGATCCGCCGCAAGGTCGCCGACAAGCTGGTGTTCAGCAAGCTGCGCGAGCGGGTCGGCGGCCGGATCAAGTACTTCGTGTCCGGCTCCGCGCCGCTGTCGCGCCCGGTCGGCGAGTTCTTCGACCGCGCGGGCATCACGATCCTGGAGGGCTACGGCCTGACCGAGTCGTCGGCGGCGTCGTTCGTGAACCGGCCCGGCGCGAACAAGCTCGGCACGGTCGGCAAGCCGCTGGTCGGCACCGAGGTCCGCATCGCCGACGACGGCGAGGTGCTGATCGGCGGGCGCGGCATCATGCGCGGTTACCACGGTCTGCCGGACGAGACCGCCGAGACGTTGCGGGACGGGTGGCTGCACACCGGCGACATCGGCGAGCTGGACGAGGCCGGCCGGCTGCGCATCACCGACCGGAAGAAGGAGCTGATCAAGACCTCCGGCGGCAAGTACGTCGCGCCGCAGGCGGTGGAGGGCCTGGTCAAGGCGAACAGCCCGTACATCGGCAACGTGCTCGTGCACGGCGACGGCCGCAACTACTGCGTCGCGCTGGTCACCCTCGACGCCGACCTCGCGCCCGCCGACCTCGACGCGGACGCCGAGGTCGGCCGGGCCGTGTCGGCGGCGAACGAGAAGCTGGCGCGGCACGAGACGATCAAGAAGTTCGCCGTGCTGCCGAAGGACTTCTCGGTGGACGACGGCACGCTCACGGCGAGCCTGAAGATGCGGCGCAAGGAGATCGAGGGGCGCTACAAGGACGTGCTGGACGGCTTGTACTCCTGAGCCAGGGGTGCGCGGGCGGGCCGGTGCGCCACCGCGATGGCCCACACCGCCGCCACCAGCACGGCCACCACCTCGGTCAGCACCAGCAGGCGTTCGACGTACCCGAGCGGGATCACCCGCCACCAGGACGTGCCGACGACCGCGTTCACGCCGATCGCGTACAGGATCGGCGTGAACGCCAGGGCGGACAGCACGCCGAACCGGAACGTCCACCGGGCGTGCGCGCCCCACTCCGGGTCGCGCCGCCACGGTCGGGCCAGCATCATCGCGGCGATCGGGAGCGCGACGAACGCGAGCAGGCTGCCGAACCGGTGGATGCTGCCGCTCATGCTCGGGCCGATCGCCCAGTTGTTCTTGGGGAAGATCACCACCAGGGTCAGCCCGACCGACCACGCGGCGAACGCCGCCGAGCCCACCGAGTTCCACTTCGCCACACCGCGCCGCACCAGCACCGCCAGGATCGCCGCGGAGCCGAACACCAGCAGCAGGACGGCGGTGTCGAACACCCAGCGCTGCGGCCCGAGGGCGTACTCGCTGATGGTGCGGCGGAGGTGTCTGGTGGAGTCGCCCAGCCGGTACAGGTCCATCCCGCCGACGAGGGCGACGGTGAGGACGACGGCGACAGCGCCCGCGAGGGCGACGAAGCGGGCCGGGGAACGGGTCGGGGCGAGTTCGGCGGTCAGCACAACGGACAGAACGGACGGCGACCGGCGTGTTGTTCCGGGCCGGGCGGATCGACAGCTCGTCGACAGCGGACCGGCTCGGCGACCCCCGGAACTCGATCACTCGACCGGGCGAAGAGTGCAACCTGTGACAACCCGAATCGCATGTCTCCCGTTAGCCGGATAAAACGGCCGGCCCGGCGGCGACCACGGGTGGGCAGGCACGGCACGCGGGTCGGTGCGAAGCTGCGGGTGTCGATGGAAGTTGCGGGTGTCGATGGGAGGTGCGGGACGACAGCGCCGGACGACAGCGCCGGACGACAGCCGGACTGGCGCCGGACGACAGCCGGACCTCAGCTGGACTGGCGGACCACCAGCGTCGGCGCGAACACGACGGAGCTGACCGGGCGGTCCGGGCGTTCGACCCGCTGCACCAGCAGGCGGGCCATCTCGGCGGCCATGTCCTCCACCGGCTGGCGCACCGTGGTCAGCGGCGGGTCGCACTCGACGGCCGGGCTGCTGTCGTCGAAGCCGACCACCTTGAGGTCCTCGGGCACCCGCCGTCCGCCGTGGCGCAGCACCGGCAGCGCGCCGGTCGCCATCAGGTCCGAGGCGACGAACAGGCCGTCCACCTCGGCGTCCACCAGGCGCCGTGCCGCCTCGGCGCCGCCCTCGCGGGAGAAGTCGCCCTCGACCACCACCGCCTCGGGCAGGCCGTGCCGGGCGACCGCGTCGCGGAAGCCGCGCAGCCGGTCCTGGCCGGCGGGCGTCTCCAGCGGGCCGGTGATGGTGGCCAGCCGGCGGCACCCCGAGGCGACCAGGTGGTCGGCGGCGAGCCCGGCCCCGGCGGCCTGGTCGACGTCGACGTAGGTGATCGACATCGGCCGGACCGGGCGGGCGGCCAGCACGACCGGCAGGTTCGCCTCGATCAGCTGCCGGGGCAGCGGGTCGGCGTCGTGGGTGTGGATCAGGATCACGCCGTCCAGCCGGTGCTGCCGGATGTCGTCCACCACCTCGCGGTGATCGCCCGTGGTCAGCACCAGCTGCACGCCGAGCGGCCGGATCACCGGCAGCACGCCGCTGACCACCCGGCCGAAGTACGGGTCGTGCACGGTGCGCCCCTCCTCCGGCAGGACGAGCCCGATGGCTCCTGCCCTGCGGGTGACGAGCGAACGCGCCGCGCGGTTGGGCGTGTACCCGGTCGTGGAGATCGCCTTCTCCACGACTTGGCGCAGCTCACGGTCCACCGTGGCGACCCCGTTGACGACCCGGGACACCGTGGCCCGGGAAACCCCCGCGATCCGCGCGACCTCTTCCAACGTGACTGGTCTGCGGTCCACGTCAGCCTTTATACCGGGGGTGCGGCCACGCCGAAGCGTGACCGCACCCACCCGTCACTGGTAGACGCGGACGTAGTCGACCAGCATGCGCTGCGGGAAGACCGTGGTGGCGTCCGGCGGGCCGGGCCAGTCACCGCCCACCGCGTTGTTGAGCAGGATGAAGAACGGCTTGTCGAACACCCACGGGCCGCGGGTCGCCTCCACCGTCGCCTTGTCGATGGTGAGGACGGTCACGTCGTCGATGCTGAACACCATGCCCTTGCTGTTCCAGTCGACCCGGAACACGTGGAACGCGTTGGCGTAGTCCTGGCCGATGTCCCTCATCGCCCCGATCCCGCCCCCGCCGAAGTAGGCCGGGCCGTGGATCGTCTGGTACGCGGTGTTCGGCTCGCGGCCCAGGTGCTCCATGATGTCGATCTCACCGCTCGCGGGCCACGGCGTGCCCTTGAAGATGTCCGTGCCGAGCATCCAGAACGCGGGCCACAGGCCCTTGGTGCCCGACACCCGGACGCGGGCCTCGAACCGGCCGTAGGTCCACGACGCCTTGCCCTCGGTGATGATCCGGGCCGAGGTGTACTGGCACGTGCCGCTGCCGCTGACCGGGTCGACCGGGCACGCCGAACCCGGCGTGACCTCCCGCCTGGCCTCCAGCACCATGTTCCCGGCGCCGTCGGTGAACGCGTTGCGGTTGTCGGTGTAGTACTGCAGCTCCGCGTTCTGCCCGGTGCCGGTCTCCGGCCGCCACTTGCCCGCGTCCGGCCGCGTGCCCGCGGGCGCGTTGAACTCGTCGCTCCACACCAGCCGCAGCGGGTTGCCGGGGTCCGGGGCCTGCGGTGGCGGCGTGGGGCTGCCGCCGGTGCCGTAGACCTGGAACTCCCACAGCGAGTAGCCGTACTGGCCGCTTCGCTTGGTCAGGTTCACCCGGACGTACCGACCGGTACCGGTCACGGTGAACGTCTGCTTGAACCCGGTGCCGTTGGTGACGGTGTGGATCGTGGTCCAGCTCGACGCGGTGGCCGAGGTCTGGATCTCGAACCCGGTGGCGAACGCCGGGTCCCACTGCACCACGACCTTGCTGACCTGCGCCGTCGCGCCCAGGTCGACGTAGATCCAGCCCGGGTCGACCCAGCCGGTGGTGGGGCTGGTGGCCCAGCGGGTGGCCGGGTTGAAGTCCAGCGCCTTGGCGGGCGTGCACTGCGCGCAGTGGCCGTCGTCCTGGAACGACGAGGCGAACGCGGGCTTGTTGTAGGACAGCAGCTGCTCGCCGGGCGGGTTGCCACCGGTGGTCCCGGTGCGCACGGCGAACTCCCACAGCGACACGCCGTACTGGGTGGCGCGTGCCGTGGTGTGGACCCGGACGTAGCGGCCGGTGCCGGTGAAGGTGACGTTCTGCGTGCCGCCCGTGCCGGTGGTGGTCTGGTGCACGGTCGTCCACGCCGAGCCGTCGTCGGAGACCTGGAGCTGGAAGGCCGTGGCGTACGCGGCCTCCCACTGCAGCGTCGCGCCGCACACCTCGCGGCTCGTGCCCAGGTCGACCCGCAGCCACTGGGGGTCGCTGAACGCGCTCGACCAGCGGGTGCCGGCGTTGCCGTCGACCGCCGAGGCGGCGGTGAACGGGCTGCCGGTCTCCACCGACGACGCGGTGACGGGTGCGTTCAGGGCCGCGTTGGCCGTGCCGCACTCGGCCGCCTGTGCTGCGGTGACCGGCACGACCAGGGCGGTGAGCAGGGCGAAGGCCGCGCCGAGCCGGATCGGGGCCCTCATGGGCGGCCGTCCGCGCCGCACTTGATGATCGGGTTGATGCAGTCGCGCACCCGGCGGGCGAGTTCGGCCTCCGGCCACGCGTTGAAGAAGTCGCCGTGCATGGTGAAGCCCGGTCCCGAGGCGAGCCGGAACCGCGACGGGTCGCCGCTGACCGGGTAGCGCAGCACCTGGCGCAGCTTCGGCACCGGCACCGGGTGGGTGGACGGGCAGTCCGCGTTGACCGGGTACGCCATGTGGCTCTTGTGGTCCGCCGAGTCCAGGTCGCGGCCGTTCCAGCACTGCGGGAAGTCCAGGTAGGACTCGAGCATGGTGCCCGACGGGCAGTTCACGAAGTCCTTGGACGCGCCGACGTGCCCGGCGTGCAGGCAGGACCAGCGGGAGATCGTGCTCGCGTCGGGCTGGGTGGCCTTGGCGTTGCCCGCCACGATCCGCAGGCCGAGCGGGAACGGCTGGATGCGCGCGATCACGTCGTCGCGCACGCCCTCGCCGAGGTAGTAGAATGTGGTGCCGGTCGGCTCGACGGGCTGGTTGTCGGCGTACAGGGTGGGCACCCAGTACGAGGACAGGTCGACGCCCGGGTTGCAGTTGCTCCGGCCGGCCAGCAGCGACTGGACGGTGGAGTGGGCGTTGGTGGTGGTGTTGCCGAAGAAGCTGTGCATGTGCGAGCCGCCGGGGAGGTTCGGCGCGACGATCGGGTCGTCCGGCAGGCGGTGGCTGTACGGGCAGTCCGCGAGGAACTCGGCGACCCGCACGATCGGGCCGCTGGAGTTCGTGACGCCGAACACCTGGAACTCCCACAGCGACACGCCGTACTGGGTGGCGCGGGCGGTGGTGTAGACGCGGACGAACCGGGTGGTGGCCGAGACGGTCAGGTTCTGCACGCCGACGTTGCCGGACGCGGTGGCGATGGTGGTCCAGGTGTTGCCGTCGGCCGAGGTCTGGAGCTGGAACGAGCGCGCGTAGGCGGTCTCCCAGTTCAGCGTGACCTGGCTGATGGCGGTGGACGCGCCGAGGTCGACCCGGATCCACTGGGGGTCGGCCGCGGCGCTCGACCAGCGGGTGCCGGCGTTGCCGTCGACGGCGGCGGAGGCGGGCGTGCCGCCGTTCTCGGTGGAGGAGGCGGTGACGGGTTTGCCCTGGGACAGCAGTTCCGGCGCCGCCGAGGCGGGAGAGGTGACGAAGGTCAGCGCGGACGCGGTGAGTGCCGCGACGGCGAGTGTGGTGACCAGACGACGCCATCGGCGAATGGTGGGGATCACGACTCCCCTTTCGAAGGGCGTTGCAGGGAGGGTTCAGAGAGCGCTCTCACAGCGGAACGTAAGACGGCCCCCTGTGTCAGTCAAGGAAAGCAGCCGGTTCCGGTCATCCCGGAACACCGACCCAGAGAGCGCTCTCTGAGCTGAGCGTCGAACTCGCGGCGGGTGCGTCGGGCGTTCAGGACAGGCGGGCGGCGGGTGGGAGGGCGGCCGGGGAGGCGGTCGGCCAGGCCAGCGGGTCGGGGCCCAGGGCCCACAGCTCGGCCACCTGGAGCACGCACCACGGGGAGACGGGACGGGCGCCGGCCAGGACGGCCGGGGCGAACTCGGCCCACGGCGCCCACTCGAACGAGTCGACCTCGTCCGGGTTCGGCGCCGGGTCGCCGGAGACCAGGCCCCGGAACACCGGGCACATCTCGTTCTCCGTGACGCCGTTCTCCATCACCGCCCGGTAGCGGAACGCGGGCAGCACCAGGTCGAGGGTGACGTCGGCCAGGCCCAGTTCGTCCGCGAGCCGCCGCGACACGGCCGACGCCATCGGCTCGTCGGGCGCCGGGTGGCCGCAGCACGAGTTGGTCCACACACCCGGCCACGTCTTCTTGTGCAGCGCGCGACGGGTCAGCAGCAGCCTGCCCTCCGCGTCGAACAGGTACGACGAGAACGCCAGGTGCAGCGGGGTGGACGCGTGGTGCACGGAAGCCTTGTCGGCCACGCCGATCCCGGCACCGGACTCGTCCAGGAGCACGACTTGTTCCACGGCGCCCACCCTGCCACACCCGCGATCATCGCGCGTCGGCGAGGACCCTGGGGTCGCGCACGAGCTTGCCGCTCGGCGTGCGCGGCAGGGCCCGCAGCACGTGCACCCGCCGCGGCAGCTTGTACTCGGCCAACCGCTCGGCGCACCACGCGGCCACGTCGGCCGCGGTCAGCGAGTCGGACGTGGTCGACACGTACCCCTCGACCGCCGCGTCGTGCACCGCGATGGCCTCGCCGACCAGCGGGTGCGCCCGCAGCGCCGCCTCCACCTCGGTCAGGTCCACGGTGAAGCCGTGCACCATGACCACCGAGTCGGCCCGGCCCAGCAGCCTCAGGTTCCCCCGGGCGTCGAACTCGCCCCGGTCACCCGTCCGGAACCACCCGTCCAGGTAACGGTCGGGGTGGCCACCGTCCAGGTACGGCGACTGGTCCAGCGCCACCTCGACCAGGCCGTCGCGCACCCGGATCGTGGTGTCGGACAACGGCTTGCCCACCGACGGCCGGCTCGCGCCCGTCACGTCCATGGTCAGCGCGCCGGTCTCGGTGGTGCCGAAGCACTCCCCGACCGGGAAGCCGTAGGCGGCGGCGAACCGCTCGGCCACGTCGGGCCGCATCAGCTCGCCGCCCGCGAACGCGCCGCGCACCGTGCGCAACGCCGAGCGGTCGGGCGCGGAGGCGAGCAGGTCGAAGTGCAGCGGCACGCCGGTGATGAAGTCGACCTCGTGGCGGGCGGCGGTGGCGAGGACGTCCGGCGGTGCGGACGGCGTCCGGGCGAACACCAGGTGCACGCCCGCGGCCAACGCGTGCAGCAGCCCGCCCATCAGGCCGAAGCTGTGCGCTGTGGGGCCGAGCATCAGCAGCCGCTCGCCGCGTTGCGGCATGCCCTCGGCCGCGCCGAACCGCAGCACCTCGCGGATGATCGACTCGGTGCTGCGGCCGACGACCTTCGGCCGCCCGGTGGAGCCGGAGGTGAACTGCACCAGCCGGTGCCGCGTGGCGGCGGGCTCGCCTTCCGGCCGCCGTCGGACGACCGGCTCGTACCGCTCGCGGTAGGCGCCGGTGAACGGGGGCTCGGCGCGCACGACGAACTGCGGCCCGGTCAGCCCGAACACCACCTCGACCTCGGGCGGGGTGAGCCGGTGGTCGATCGAGATCACCCTGGCGCCGAGGCTCCACAGCGCCAGCACCACGGTCGGCTGGGTGAAGCTCGGGGGCACTTGCACCACGACCGTGCTGCCCTCACCCACCCCGGCGGCGGCGAACCGGCCCGCCTCGGCGGCGACCGAGGCGCGCAGGGCGCCGTGGGTCACGGTGTGGTCGTGGCTGAACACCGGCACGTCGTCGCCGTGGCGGCGCAACAGGTCGGTGACGAACTCGCGCATCTTGGCTCAGGTCTCCTTGCAGAACTCGCCGATGGGGATGCCCACGTGCCGCTGCTCGGTCGCGATGTAGCCGAGCAGCTCGTCACCGCGCCGCAGCTCGGTGACGTTGCGGACCTTCCCGCCGGGGCCGAGCACCCGCACGTGCCAGTCGTCCTGCACGGTGAGGCTCACCTCGACGCCCTCGGGCGAGTGCGCGGTGATGGTCAGGATCGGGCGTGATTCGAGCTTGGCCCGGCCGACGGTGAGCTTGCGGGTGCGACCCTCGGAGTTGACGGCGAGCACCGTGCTGCCCGAACGCAGTTCGGACAGGTAGTTGGTGCGGTTGTCCGGGCCGAGCACGTAGGAGTGCAGGGCGCCGGCGTTGACCCGGAACGGCCGGGTCGGCATGTAGGGCAGCGGGTGGGTCTCGCTGCAGCAGAGGATGAAGCCGGAGGAGAACGAGCCGACGAGGATGCCCTCGTCCTCCTGGAAGTGCGAGGCGGTGTCGACGCAGACGCGGTCGCCGAGGCCGTTGTGGGTGATGCCCTCGACGGTGAGCGTGGTGAGGTTCAGCGGCGGCGTGGTCGCTTCCAGGAGCCTGGCCAGCTTGAACACGTCGTTGGCGTCGCGCGGGGCCATGAGCACGCCGTCGGAGCCGTGCTCCAGCACGTCGAGCACGATCGCGGCCTCTTCGAGGTCGGCCACGACGGTGATCAGCTTGCCGGGCGCGCCGTCGGCGGCGGCGATGACGATCTCCAGCGGGATCTTCGTCGGATCGGCGAACGCGACCACGGTGTGCCCGAGCCGCACGGCCGCGGCGCACGCGAGCTTGAGCGTGCGGTCGTCGCGGACCTGCACGAACGCGGCGTCGGTGGTGAGCCGCTCCAGCGCGTCCTGGTCGTCGACGACCACGGTGACCAGGTGCGGGCCGTCGACCGCCGAGTCGGCGACGAGCACCCGGGTGATCGTGGGCGGCAGCGCGTCCAGCAGCGCCGGGTCGTCGGAGACGACGCCGGCGAGGCGGGCGTGCACGGCGGCGTCCACGACGGCTTCGCGGTGGGCTTCGGGGACGGGTCGGAGGTCGATCCAGGCGAACTTCAACGGTTCTCCAAGGGGTGAGAGCCCGATCGGCGTGCGGACGGGCCGCCGCCGGTCGGAGGACCGGCGGCGGCCGTTGGCGACAAGCTCATGACGTGGCCACGACGCCCGTCATGGCGCGGACGAGGTCCGCTTCGGTGTCGTCGTGGACGATCGAGGCCAGTTCCGCGACCAGCGACATGGGCGCGGGCGCGGTGAACACGCGGCGGCCGACGGCCAGGCCGGCGCAGCCGACCGCCATCGCGGTGCGGGCGTGCTCGACCACGCTGCCGTCGGTGGCGGGACCGCCCGCGACGAGCACCGGGATCGGGCAGCTGGCGATCACGTCGGCCATCCGCTGGGCGGGCCGCGCGAGGTTGGTCTTGACGATGTCCGCGCCGAGGTCGACCGCGATGTTGACCACGTGCGCGAGCAGCGCGGGGTCGTTCGGGTCGGCGATGCGCGGCCCGCGCGGGTAGGCCATGGCGATCAGCGGCACGTTCCACTCGTCGCACGCCTTGGCGACCACGCCGAGGTCGGCGAGCTGCCGCTCCTCGGTGTCCGAGCCGATGTTGACGTGCACGCTCACCGCGTCGGCGCCCAGCCGCAGCGCCTCGTCGACCTCGCCGACGATGACCTTGGCGTTGGTGTCGGCGGCGTGCGCGGTGCCCGCGCTGAGGTGCACGACCAGCGCGCAGCCGGCGAGCACGTCCGGGTCGATCGTGCGCACCCGTCCTTTGTGGACGATGATGGCGTCGGCGCCGCCGACGACGACCGAGTCGATGAGCTCGTGCCACCGGTCGCGCGGCACCACCGGACCGTCCGAGACGCTGTGGTCGAGCGGGACGAAGAGGTACCTGTCGTCGCGCGGACGGGAAAGGCGTCGCAGTCGCAACGCTTTCGCCATGTCGCTCACACCTCCCCGGTGTTCGGTGCCGGCCTCCCAGCAGGGTGGTCGAACCGGTGAGCGCGGCGGGAGGTGTGAGGTTGCGATAACTCACCAGTTATGCACCTGTTGGAGCAACGGGCGGGGGTGCTTGCCGACGCGGAGCCCTCCCGAGGACCGCAAGCGCGGTCGGTGTCCGGTTCGTCTCGTTGCCCTAGGCTGCCGCAGTGAACATGGAGCTCAGGCATCTCCACGTCGTGCTGACCGTGGCGGAAGCGGGCAGCATCAGCCGAGCCGCCTCACTGCTGAAGATCGCGCAGGCCGGGTTGACCGCGCAGTTGCGGCGCATCGAGCGGGGCTTCGGTGGTCCGTTGTTCCTGCGGCGCACCGACGGCGTCGAGCTGACCGAACTCGGCCGCCACGTCGTGCTGCGATCCCGCGACCTGGTGGAACGGTTCGACGACCTGCTCGTCACCGCGCGCAAGCTGGCCGCGGAGAGCGACGTGACGGGCATCCGGCTCGGCGGTGTGGCGGGTTCGCTGACGCCGTTGCTGGTCGGCGTGGTGCGCTCGCTGCTGCCGACGCACCAGCAGACCACCCACCTCGAGCGCACCAGCGACGCCGTGCTCGACCTGGTGCGGACCGGGAAGCTGGACCTCGCGCTGGTCACGGAGTTCCCCCAGAGTCCACTGCGGATCCCCGAACAGGCCGACTGCCGGACCGTCGTGACGGAACCGATGCTGGTCGGCCTCGCGGTGGGGCACCGGTTGTCGGCGCGAAACGAGATTCGGCTGTCCGAACTGGCCGACGAGGAGTGGGCGGTGCCCGACGAGAGCTACGGCGGCGGGCGGTTGAACCTGCACCTGGCGTGCGAGGCGGCCGGGTTCACGCCGCGCTGCGCGCACTTCGGGGTCGACCCGGCGTCGGCCGCGGAACTGGTGCGCTCGGGCCACACCGTGGCGTGCTTCTTCCCGACCGGGCACGACTTGCCCGGCGTGCTGCTGAAGCCGATCGTGGGCAACCCGGTGCACCGGCGGGTGACGGTGGTGTGGCGGCGCGACTGCCCGGCGGCCGAGTACGTCGACGAGCTGCACGCGGCGCTGTTGCGCGCCTACCAGGAGCGGATCTGGGCGCACGGTCCGCGCACGGCGAAGCTCGCCGCCACCGGGCTGAGCGTGGCGGCCAGCTGAGTTCCGGACCGGACGCTCCCGGCGTCGGGGTCCCGGGCCGTGGGCCTGGGTGCCGCCCAGCACTGGCCCACGGCCCGGAGTCTCACCGGTCGTCCCGGCGGGGTGAAGTTAACGGTCTGCGGTAAAGCGGCGCCTAAACGCGCAGCGCTTCGCGGTACAGCTCGCGCAGCCGCGGTCCCGGCGGCACGCCGAGCTCGTCGGCCAGCGTGCGGCGGACGTCCTGGAAGACGCGCAGCGCCTCGGTGCGCCGGCCGCAGGACAGCAGCGCCGTCATGAGCTGCTGGCGCAGGGTCTCCGAGAACGGGTGCTCGGCGACCAGCTGCGTCAGCGCCTCCACCGCCTGGGCGTGCCTGCCCAGCGCCAGGTCGGTCCCGATGGCCGCTTCGAGGGTGGCCAGGTGGTGCGCCTCCAGCGGCGCGCAGAGCCAGGCGCGCAGCGGTTCGGACTCCGCGCCGGCCAGGGGCGTGCCGCGCCACAGGGCCAGCGCCGTGGTGTAGAGGTCGCGCCGGTGTCTCAGGTCGGCGGTGACGGCGGCTCGCGCGGTCAGGCGGCGGAACCGCAGGGCGTCCACCTGGTCCGGTTCGGCCCGCAGCACGTACCCGCCGTCCTGGTGCGTCACCGGCACGCCCTCGCCGCGCAGGACCGAGATGTGCACCTGGAGCGACTTGCGGGCGCGTGGCGGCAGGTCCTCGCCCCACACCAGGTCGAGCAGCCGGTCCACCGGCACCCGCTTGCCGCAGTGCGCCGCGAGCACCGCCAGGACCTGGCCCGGCTTGCGCCGCAACGCCCTCGGCTCCGCGCCGTCGCGCCGGACCTCGACCGGGCCCAGGATCCGCAGTTCCACTCCGACCCCCAGTCGCGTTGAACTTTAACGAATAGATCTGCGACTGTGACGAGCAGTTTCGCGCGATGGTTCCGCCGGACGGACGACTCAGCGGGCGTCCTCGTCGCGCGCGCTGAAGCGCTCGGCCATCTCCACGTCCCACCAGGCGGCGAAGAACTGGAAGTCCGCCTCGCCGTCGTTGACCAGCTGGTGCTCCTCGTACGGGCGGAAGTGCACGATGTCGCCCGCCGCGAACGGCAGCCTGCCCTCGTCGACGACGATCTCGGCCTCACCGGACACGGCCACCCAGACCTCGTGCTCGCGGTGGGAGTGGGTGCTCGACGCCGCGCCCGGCTGCACCACGCACCACGAGCCGTCGAACGGCGCGTTCACCAGCGGCCACGGCATGAGCCTGCGGGCCACCAGCCCGCTGTCCCGGACCAGTTCCCGCGGGTCGAGTCGGCGCATCTCCACGGCTACCGCCCCACCACGGCGGCAGGCTCCACGTGTCCCACGGTGCTCTCCCAGGCGCCGACCGGAATCCGACGTTGTCGACGGCGAACTCTCGGCGTGGCCGCCGGAGGTTGTCGCCACGGCACGCCGGGGCGGAAACCCATTGCCACCGAACGGCCTACCGCCAGAACCTATCGACCACCGTGCGCGACGGCCACACGCTGGGGCGCGCACGTTCGCCACGAGTGCCCGACGAGTTCGGTCACCGGGTCGCCGTCCACCTCCGCCGGCGCGCGTCCGACCCGGTCGTGCCGCAGGTCGGAGGGTGCGGGCAGGCCGGACCCGGCCGGCCGGGTCGCCACCGGCGCGGCCCGCTCGCCCTTCGGGAACGCGAAAGCCCGGAGTGCCGACCGATCAGCGGTCCGCGTGCCGCAGCACGCTCTCCACCTCCGTGCGGAACGCGTTGACGCCGTCCTCGCCCTCGGGCGCGCCGTGCGCTTGCAGCAGGTGCAGCAACGCCACGCCGCTCGCGGACCGGCGGGACAGCGCGCGGAACGAGAACGCCGCCTCGTAGACGGTGACCGCCGTGGCCAGCGCCGCCGCGGCCGTCGCCAGGAACGCCCACAGCGCGCGCCGCCCGTCATCGGCGACGGCCACCGCGCCCAACGCCGCCGCCGCGGTGAACAGCAGCACCGACAGGCTCGTGGTCCACCGGCGTGCGGCGGTGTAGCGGGCCTGGGCCTGCTCGAACCCGGCGAGCCGTTCGCCGACCCGGTGGCGCAGGTAGGCGCGGAGGAACTGCTCGCGGTGGTCGTGGACCACCGTCGGCCGGGCGGACGATCCGGGACGGGTCATGTGCGGCTCACCGCTTCGTGCCGGAGCCGCGCCACGGCCGTCGCCAACTCGCGGGCGCGCTCGTCGCGCTCGGCGTCGTCGACGGCCGGTGGTGCGGCCAGGTGGTCGAAGTACAAGGCGCGCAGCTGCTCGGCCCGGACCTTGGCGTCGGGGTCCTCGCCGGACCGCGCCACGACCGCGAGCACCGCCGCCGCCGCGCCGGACACGGCCAGCAGCACACCGGGCCACGGCTCGTCCCGCAGCCAGACCTGCAGCGCGGCGGACACCGTGGTGCCGAAGCCGGCGGCGATGGCGAGCACCACGAGCAGGCGGGCGCGTTCGCGCGACCGGAGGGCGGCGACCTCGCACTCGTGCAGCACGGGGGCCACCACCTGGTTCGCCTCGTGGATCGCGTCGGCGAGCAGCGGGTAGTCGAGCACGTAGCCGGGGTCGATCACGGGGTGCGGCTCGGGCGCCCGGAACGGCACCCGCGGCCACACGGCGGGCGGCGGCACGTCGGCGTGCAGCTTCGCGCCGGGCCGGTTGCCCAGCACCCGCCGCACCACGGCCACCACCTTGTCCGCGCCTTCGTCCAGGTGCACGAGCGCGACCTGGCCGCTGCGCACCAGCACCGCGAGGTCGTCGTCGCGCTCGGCGGGGTCGGCCTGCGCGCTCCCGGCCGCGGACGGGGTCGGCGCGGTGGCGGCGGAGGCCGCGGGAACAGAAGCAGCGGGGAAGGTGGTCGCGGGGAAGGGACCGGCGGCGCCCTTCGCGCTCCCGCTCCCGGTCCCGGTCTCGGTCCCGGTCTCGACGGCGGCGACCTCGGCGGCAGTGCCCTTCACACCCGCGGCCCCGGCGGCAGTGCCCTTCACGCCCGGGATCTCGGCGGCAGTGCCCTTCACACCCGCGATCTCGGCGGCAGCGGCCTGCACGCCCGCGGCTCCGGCGGCGGCGACCTTGGCAGCCGCGCCCGTGACGCGCGCGACTTCGGCATCGGCCGGCGGGGACCCACCGCCCGCGACCGCGCCGGGCGTGCCGGTCTGGAGCTCACCGCCGGCAATCACGCCAGGCTGAGGCGCGCCGCCCGCGATCACGCCGGGCTGGGGTACACCCCCTACCACCACGCCGGGCTGGGGCGCACCGCCCGCGATCTCGTCGGCCAACCCTCCCGTGCCCGCGAGCACCAGCAGCGGCCGGTCGTGGCCCAGGTGGTCGACCAGCGCGGCCCGCGCGCCCTCGCCGCCGCCGATCAGCAGCGCGAGCGCCGGGCGCTTCGACCCGGTGACGGCGTCCACCGCGCGGAACAGCGCGGGCAGTTCCTCGCCCCACTTCGACCCCGGCACGAGCACCGCCGTGTCGTGGTTCACGTTGAGCCGTACCTCACCGTCCGCGGGCTCCGCGTCCTCCGCGGCCACCCGCCCGGACGGCGCGACGCCGACCAGCCGCGGCCACCGGCCGTCCAACGACTCGGCGGCCAGGCCGACCAGGTGCGTCACGCCGACGTCGGCGCCCGCCGTGACCACGACCGCGTCCGCTCCGGCCGCCGCCGCGAGCACCGAGCGCAGCACCGGGAGCACGGCGGCGGCGAGTTCGGTGCTCAGGGCGTCGGCCGAGCCGAACACCGCCAGGACCGGGCGCCCGCGCGGCAGGCCGAGGGCACGCGCCCGGATGTCGGCGTCGGGATGGGCCAGTCGCCGCACCCGTGGGCCGGTACCCGCTGTAGGCATGCCGGGCACCCTAGCGGTGGCTCACGTGAATTTCACCCGTCCGAGGTCGGATTTCACCGCAGGTAGAGTGCTGGACGTGTCGATTGACCCCGCCGAACTGGAAATCGCCCTACGGGTGCTCGCCCAAGTGGACGAACTGGACACCGAGCACCCGGACGCGGTAGCCGTCCGCCGGGCCACCGCCGGCATCTGGAAGAGCCTGCGCAAGCGCCGCAAGGCCGACCGCCGGGCCTCGGTCACGGCCGCCGACCGCGCCGTCATCGAGGCGACCGCGACCGGCTCGCCGTCCCGCATCGACGACGAGACCCGCGGCCTGCTGCTGCGCGAGCCGGAACCCGGCGCGAAGGCGGGCACGCTGCTGCGCGCCCGGTCCTGCTACACGTGCAAGAAGCGGTACACCGAGGTGGACGCCTTCTACCACCAGCTGTGCCCGGACTGCGCGGCGCTGAACCGGGCCAAGCGCGACCAGGGCGCGGACCTGACCGGCAAGCGGGCCCTGCTCACCGGCGGCCGGGCCAAGATCGGCATGTACATCGCGCTGCGGCTGCTGCGCGACGGCGCGCACACCACCATCACCACCCGGTTCCCGCGCGACGCGGTGCGCCGCTTCGCGTCCATGCCCGACAGCGCCGACTGGCTGCACCGGCTGCGCGTGGTCGGCATCGACCTGCGCGACCCGGCCCAGGTCGTGCAGCTGGCCGACTCGGTGGCCGCCGCCGGGCCGCTCGACATCCTGATCAACAACGCCGCGCAGACCGTGCGCCGCTCGTCGAACGCCTACGCGCCCCTGGTGGCGGCCGAGTCCGCCGCGCTGCCCTCGGGACCCTTGCCCGAGCTGGTGACGTTCGGGCACACCACGTCCGCGCACCCGGTGGCGCTGGCGGGCACGTTGGCCGACACCATCCCCGCGGTCACCGCGCTGGCGCTGACCGCCGGGTCCAAGGAGATCGACGCGGGCGGCCTGGTGCCCGACGAGGCGCCGGTCAACAGCTGGGTGCAGCGGGTGGACGAGGTCGACCCGGTGGAGCTGCTGGAAGTGCAGCTGTGCAACAGCACCGCGCCGTTCATCCTGATCTCCCGGCTGCGCCCGGCGATGGCCGCCTCGCCCGCGCGCCGCAAGTACGTGGTGAACGTCTCGGCGATGGAAGGCCAGTTCAGCCGCGCCTACAAGGGACCGGGCCACCCGCACACGAACATGGCCAAGGCCGCGCTGAACATGCTGACCCGCACCAGCGCGGAGGAGATGCTGACCGAGGACGGCATCCTCATGACCGCCGTCGACACCGGCTGGATCACCGACGAACGGCCGCACCCGACCAAGATGCGGCTGGCCGCCGAGGGTTTCCACGCGCCGCTGGACCTGGTCGACGGCGCGGCCAGGGTGTACGACCCGATCGTGCGCGGCGAGCTCGGCGAGGACCTGTACGGCTGCTTCCTGAAGGACTACGCGCCCGCGCCCTGGTGAGCCGTTCGCCGCAACCGTTCACCTCAGCGTCGACCGCGACCGCCCCGCGCATTCCCCGCCGGCACCAACGTGGCTGGGCCGAACGGGGTGCGGCGGTTAACGGAACCGCGTCCGTGTGCGACTCTCCGTCGGTAGGCTGAAGCTTTCGCTAGGCCGCCGCGAGGCGACGGGGGTGGGCATGGACGGCGGGCGGGCCGGTCGAGCCGCCGCACTGCCGCGCGTGACCGGGCCGGTGGCGCCGTGGTGACCGAGCCCCGCGTCAACCCGTTCCCGCTGCCGGGCTGGGAGAGCACGCCGATGCGCCCGCTGCGCCCGTGGCACCGGCCGGCGCACCGCGACTACTACGTGCCCGTCGACGGCACCGAAGAGGCGTTCGACCAGTTCCGGCAGGAGATGGGCGACCTCGGCGTGCTGCTGGAGTACGGCCGCCTCGCGCTGGTCACCGGCGAGTCCGGGTGCGGCAAGACCGCGTTGGTCAACCGGTGCGCGGACTGGGTCGTCGGCGAGCTCGCGCGGCGGGACATGCGCGGCCTCGTGCTCGACCTGACCGGCTGCCTGCCGACCGACCAGGAGCTGTCCATCGACCAGCGCACCGCCGAGGTGTGCGACCGGATGTTCGACCTGCTCGTTGACGACGGCGCGCTGCGCCAGGAGAGCGAGGACCGGCTCGACGCCGTCCGGGACGTGCCGCGCCGCGTGTTCCCCCGCCTCGGGCAGGCGCTGCGCGAGGACGTCGCGCTGATCGTGCTGCTGCCGAGCCCGAACGAGCTGGTGGACGAGGTGATCCGCTACGCGCGGACGCTCAACAGCGCGAAAGTGCTGTTCCTGACCGAATCCGCGTACCTGAGCACGGACGAGGTGGCCGATGTCGTGCGGCAACTGGAAACCTGGGTCCCGCCGATCACCCTGCACGTCGGTCCGCTCGACACCGGTGACGCGCAGCGATTCGCCGAAGACCGGCTGTCTCGTCACGCGGAAGCGGGAACTTATCCACGGATGAGTGATGACGCGATCGAATTGGTGGCGAAGCACTGCCAATCGGTCGCCATGCTGCAGAGATTCTTACATGGCACGTACGAACACAAACGTGAAGCGGGACTAGGCTACACCGAGGCCGATCTGGTGACCGTCGAGGACATCAGGGCGTTCTTGAACACGAAGTCCCGGAATGGACCGGTGAATGGGCCATGAGCGACCGCAGCGATCTCCCGCCCTCGCGGAAGAACCCCTTCTCGCCGATGGCGGTCGCCCGGATCACGGACTTCGACGCCGACCCCGACGCGGTCGACGTGGCGATCACCACCGACGCGACGCGGCAGGCGCTCGCGCACCTCACCTCCTACCTGGACGCGCCGCCCGCGCGCGGCGGCCGTGACCGCACCGGCACCGTGGTGGCCGTGCTGGGCGACTACGGCACGGGCAAGACGCACCTCGCGGTGCGGCTGGTCCGGCACGCCCGGCAGGTGCTGGCCGACCCGACGCACGCGCTGTACCTCGACGCGACCGCGGAGAGCTTCATCGAGCTGTACCGGCGGTTCATGCAGAAGCTCGGTCGCGAGGGCGTGCGCGCGCAGGTCAGCGAGTACTACGCGGACATCGTCGCGGACTCGTTGCAGAGCAGCGGCCTGACCAGCGACATGCTGGAGTGGCTCGGCAGCAGGCAGCTGGAGCCGCAGGAGGTCGTGGAACGGCTGGGCCTGATGGAGAGCGCGCTGCTGCGCAAGGTCCAGGACACGCTGCGCGAGGTGACGAACAACAAGGACTTCGGCACCGCGCTCACCCTGCTGCTGCGGCCGGGGTTCGAGCACTCGGTGTGGTCGTGGCTGCTCGGCGGCGCGCCGGACCAGGTGCTCGTGGAACGCGGCATCGACACGCCGATCGACAGCGAGGTGGCCGCGCTGGAGGCGATGGGCGTGTTCGCCCTGCTGTTCGGCGGCAGGCAGCGGCGGTTCGTGCTGGCGGTCGACGAGCTGGACAAGATCTTCTCCGCCGACAGCCGGCCGCAGGCCAGGACCATGGCCGCGTTCCAGACGTTGTTGCAGGTCTTCGCCAAGGCGGGCGCGTGCCTGGTGCTGTGCGGGCTGCCGGACTTCAAGTCCGTGCTGCCGCCTGCGGTGCGGCAGCGGATCCCGTACACGGTGGTGATGTCGGGGCTCAGCCAGGGCGAGGTGCGCGAGTTCGTCGAGCTGGCGCAGGAGCAGGTGTTCGGCACGCGGCAGCTGGCGCCGTTCACCGTGGACACCACGCGGTACCTGCGCGACCTCGCCCGGGGCAACGCGCGCAACGTGATCCGGTTGTGTCACCGGGTGTTCCGGATGGCCGACGACCTGTCGCGCACGCCCGGCCACGAGTTCGCCGTCACCGAGGACATGGTGCGGCAGGCGGCCCGCGACCTGTTCGGGTCGTTGAGCTCGGACGACATCGACGGCGTGGTGCGCCGGCTGCTCGACGCGAACGGCCTGGACTACCTGCACCGGCACCTGCTCGGCACGGCCGAGGACTCGCTGGCGGACTTCTGGGTCACCTTCCCCGAGCACACGACCGGCTGCGCCGTGCTGATCACCCGGTCGCTGCTGGAGAACGCGGACCTCGGCGTGGTGCGGCGGCGGATCTCGGCGGTGCGCGAGGCCGAGCCGGACGCCGAGCTGATCCTGCTGGTCAACGGCGTGGTGGCGGACGGCGTGGCGATCCAGCTGCGGGAGCTGCTCGGCCGCGAGCCGCTGGTGTACGTCGACCGGACGTTCGCCGACGACTTCAAGGCGCTGGTCAGCGCGACGGGACGGCGGCCGGCCGGCGACGCGGACCCGTTGTCGGCGCTGCGGTGGCGGATGGACCAGCTGGCCAAGCAGCAGTCGAGCATCTACGGGTTCATCGAGCACCTGGCCGAGCACATGGACGGGGTGCGGGCGTCGTCGGACCGGCAGCTCGGCGCGATCCAGCGGCAGCTCGGCGCGCTGGCGGGCGGCACGCCGGGCCGTGCGGCGGAGGCGGCGACGAGCAGGCTGCCCGGCGAGGTGGAGCGGCTGTTCCGGGACGCGGTGGACGCGTTGGAGGACCTGACGCAGGTCGACGTGATGTTCGAGGAGGCGTTCGACCACGCGCCGACGGCCACCCAGGAGGCCGTGCACCGGCGGCTGCGGACGCCGGAGTTCACCCAGGCGGCGGCGCAGGCGGAGTTCATGCGCAAGGCCGTGCAGGCGTTCCGGGCCGCGGTGTCGCAGTGGTACCAGTCGGCCGAGGACACCGACGCGCAGGACCGGCTGGAGGAGCTGTGCGGCATCTACGACGGGATCGTGGAGTTCCTGCCGCTGTTCCTGCTGGACCCGCTGTTCAAGCTGCCGCCGTGGTCGGCGCGGGCGGGCGGCCTGGTGGCCGAGGTGGGCCAGGGCTCGCGCCGGGCCCGCGTGCACGAGGCGTTGCGCAACCTGAGCCCCCGCGTGCGCCGCGCGGTGTTCCGCTCGTCCCCGGCGTGACCCGAGCGTTCCACGCGGTGTTCCGCTCGTCCCCGGCGTGATCCGAGCGTTCGACTCGGGGCGCCGGAACGGGTGGGGTGAACGCTCAGGGGGTCGGCTTCACCCGGTAGGCCGGGGTCGCCTGCGGTGCGGGCGCGGGCTTGAGCGGCACGCGCGGCACGCGCTTCGGCGGTCGGGCGGGCGCCGCCGGTGCCGGGGCCGGACGGGCCGTCACGCGGTCGTAGGCGCCGTTCGCGACGGCGTGCAGCAGGTTCACCACGACGACGGCGGGCGCGACCACCGCGATGGCGCCCGGGAACGTCGGTTCCAGCAGCAGCGCCAGGATGATCGCGGTCAGGCCGTTCTGCTGGCCCAGCGCCAGCCGCACCCGGTCGCCGCGCCACCGCTTCGGCACCGTCAGCGCGAACGCCACCACGGCCTGCGCGCCGAACGCCGCCACGCCGAGCACCGCGCCGACACCGGCCAGCACCCAGCTGAACTCGGCGGCCAGCACCAACCCGACCGCGGCGAGGGCCAGCACCATGCCCGCCTGCGCCAACCCGTCCACCCACCGACCCAGGTTCGGCCGGAAGAACAAGCCCAGCAGCGCCAACGCCAGCAGCAGCGAGTACTGCACCGCGACGAACCCGACGGCCAGCACCGCCACCACCATCACCGCGCGCACCGCGTACCGGACCGCACGCCCGCCGGCCTCGGCCCGCCGCACCCGCCCGCGCACCAGCGCCCACAGCACGAACGCCACCCCGGCCAGCGCCAGGTTCAGCACCAGGTTGACCGCGAACGTCCCCACGCCGCCGACCGCGCCGCCGTTCAGCGCGAACGCGGTGATGTACACCGTGAGCAGCACGGTGATCGGGTCGTCGAACGACGCCCACGCCGACAGCAGCGCCTTCGCCGAGTCCGACATCCGCGACTTCGCGTGCATCGCGGCCACCGACAGCGGGTCGATCTGCGCCACCGCCACCGCGAGGATCAGGTACGCCGGGTCGCGGAACGCGAAGAACATCACGCCGAAGATCAGCGCGACTTTCGCCAGCACACCGAGCGTGACGGCGATCACCACGGTGCGCAGTTGCCTGCGGAATTCCGCGATCACGATCCCGCTGGTGCTCGCGTACAAACCGAATCCGAGCAACGCGGTGATGAAATACCCGTACACCGGCGAGCGGTCGACTTCGCGGAGTCCGAACTGCCAGGCGCAGAGCCAGCCCGCGCCGAGGGCCGAGAGGAGCACGGCCGAGCGGATCACGGGCGTCACCATTCCACGGTAGGCACGGGTGGATGAGCGTTCAAGGACCGATTGGAGTGAGTTCGGCGGCCAAAGCGGACATTCGATCATCCGCCGCCCGCACCCGTGACTGGTCGATCGTCACGCCGACCAGGTATTCCCCGGCGCGCAACCGGTAGTGGTAGATCGCGCCCATCTCGACGTCGAGCACGAGCCGCGCCATGAGCCCGCCCACGACGGGGCTCACCGCCCGGTTCAGCTTGGTCGTCAACGCGCCGAGCTCCTGCACGAACCCGTGGTAGAACCGGCGCCGCGCCTCCACCGTGACCTGCTTGAAGAACGGCGCCAGCGACGGGTCGCCCAGGCAGTCGACCATCGCCCGCACCTCGCCGCCGACGACGTGCGCGACCAGGTGCAGGTCCTCCGGCCGCACCGCCGCCAGGCACGCGGTCAGCGGCCCCTCCCCCGCCGTCACGTGCGGGCTCACGACTTCGCGCACCGGCAACGGCGCGACGTCCGCCGAGCTCTCCCAGCCACCGGGGTTGAGCGAGCCGAGGCTGAGCTGGGCGCGCAGCCGGGTGGCGAGCCCGGCCACCGCCCGGTCCGCCTCGTCGACGGCGGGGTGGCCGAACAGCGGCCCGGCGCCCGCGTGGTCCAGCACCAGGCCGACGACGTGCTCGGTCGGCACCACGGAGTCGCAGAACAGCGCGCCCTCCTCGGTGTGCAGCACGGTGCGGATCAGCCGGCCCGTGCGCACCTCCTGCAACGCCCGGTCCAGCGTGGCGACCTGGAACGTGAGGTGCCTGCCCAGCCGCTTGAGCTCCTCGCGGCGGGTGCCGCCGGGCAGCGCGTCCGGTGCGGGCGGCGGGTCGCCGAGGGCGTCGACGCCGAAGTCGAACACGCCGCTGCTGTAGTGCGCGAGGTAGTGCAGCGCGGGTGTCTCCGCGATCGCCGCCCGGCACGCCTGCCTGGCCAGGTCGAACTCCGGTCCGACGTGCTCGGCCTGCTCCTCGTGCAGCTCCACGCCGCTCCCTCCTGCGCGCTCAGGTGTGCGGGATGTCGACATCGCACTCCCGCCAGTCCTGGTCGGTCGGGTGTGCCGCGAGTCGCAGGTCGTGCGCCGCCGCGGCGGTGTGCGGGTGATCGTGCCCCAGGAACTCCAGGCAGTCGGTGTGCGCCTCGGCGATCAGTTCGGCGGCCCGGTCCGCGTTCCCGGCCGCGGCGTGCACCCGTGCCTCGTCGATCGCCGACGCCAACGTCCACGGGTGCGTGTCGCCGAGCCGCGCGCGCAACGTCCGCGTCGCGGCCTCCACCTGGCTCACCGCGCCGGCCGGGTCGCCCGCCGCGCGCAGCGCCAGCCCGAGGCCGAGCTTGCACAGCGCCACGAACGGGTGATCGTCGCGCAGCCCGACGTGCTGCTGGAAGCCGTTCAGCGCGGTGCGGGCGAGTTCGACGGCCAGCTCGGGGTCGACGCCGACGCGGCGGTGGTCGGCGGCGAAGCTCAACGCGCAGCCCAGCGTGTAGGGGTGGTGCGGGCCGAGGACCTCGCGGTAGTCCCGCAACGCCTTGCCGGTGCGTTCCTTGGCCTCCTTGGCCCGCCCGACCAGGCGCAACGCGATGGCGCGGTTCCACTGCACGCCGATCTGCACCTGGTTCAGCTCGTGCCGCAGCGCCTGCAACTGCTGCGACGCGTACAGCAGCGAGTCCAGCGCCTCCGGGTAACGCCCCAGTTCCCGTTGGTACAGGCCGATCTGGGCGAGGGTCGCCCAGGTCCGCGAGTCGCCCGTGCCGAACAGCCGCCGCCGCCTGCGGTAGTTGTCCTCCTCCAGCGCCAGCGCGCCCGCCGCGTCACCGGAGAGGAACATCGAGGACGCCAGGTTGTTCGCCGCGCGGCGGGTGTCCGGGTGGTCCTCGCCGAGCACCGAGCGCAGGCTCTCCCAGGTGGCCTGGTCCTCCGCCAGCGCCTCGGCGAACAGGCCGAGCCCGCGCAGGTCGCCGCCGCGGCCGCGGGCCGTGATCAGCGGGCGCGGGTGGGTGAGGTCGAGCGCGCGCCGCTGCTGGGCCAGGGCCAGGTCGTCCAGCCGCAGCGCCTCGGTCGGCTCGCCGAGCACGCGGTGCACGTTGGCCAGCTCGGTGGCCAGCCGGTTGCGCAGCGGGTCGGCCGGGCCGAACCGCAGGGTCCACGCGTCCAGCAGGGCGCGGCCCGGTCCCAGCGCGGCCCGGCGCACGCCCGCGCCGCCGTCGGTGAACAGGAACCGCACCTGGTTGACCAGCCAGCGGCGCACCTTCGGGTCGTCGCTGCCCAGCGCGCCGGACGGGATGACGTGCTTCTGCAGCTCGGCGAACCGGGCGTGCCGGGTCGGCGAGTTGTCCTCCACCTCGGTCGGCGCCACCGCGGCCAGCGCCCGCAGCACGTCGGCCCGCCGTTCCTCGCGCTCGGCCCTGGTCATCCGGTCGCGCAGCGCGCGCTGCACCACGCGGTGCAGGCGCAGCGAGTACTGGTCGCCCCAGTCGACGCGGAACAGCCCGTACCGCGCGCCGTACCAGAGCACCCGGTCGATCTCGGCGGCGTCCAGCTCCAGCGGCTCGGCGTCCACGCCGCCCGCCGCGATCACCCGGCCGAGGAACGCGGGCGAGCGCACCAGGCCCAGGTTCGCGCCCTCCGGCGAGAGGAACGCCGACAGCTCCGCGACCAGTACCGCCAACCGGCCGGTGCCGTTGCCCCGCAACGCGTCCACCGCGACGTCGACGACCCGCGCCACACCGTCCACTTCGGACCGGCCGAGGCGTTCGAACAGGGTGCGCGTGGCCCAGGTGGCGGCGTCGGAGTCCCGGGAGCCCGCGCCGACCTCGGTCCGCGCCGTCTCGCCGAGCCAGGACGACGCCAGGTCCAGCGCCAGCGGCAGGTGGTCGACGGCCTCCGCGACCCGGCCGGCGTCCTCCGCGGTCAGCCCCGGCACCCGGTCCAGCAGCAGGCGCACGCTGTCCTCGGCGCGCATCGGCACCAGCTCGACGGCCTGGCCGGCGCCCGGTCCGGACGTGATCAGCACGTGCCCGGTGGCGCCGCCGGGTAACAGG
Source organism: Actinosynnema sp. NPDC049800 (assembly GCF_040656635.1). Taxonomy (NCBI): domain Bacteria; kingdom Bacillati; phylum Actinomycetota; class Actinomycetes; order Pseudonocardiales; family Pseudonocardiaceae; genus Actinosynnema; species Actinosynnema sp. NPDC049800. Next base: position 91,558 of record NZ_JBFAMT010000015.1, read on the forward strand.
TCGGCGAGCACGTCCGGGTCGTCGGCGTTGTCGTAGACCAGCAGGAACCGCGCGTACGCCGGGTCGTCCGACAGCCGCTCCAGCGCGGACAGCGTGCCGTAGTCGGTCGAGCCCGGCTGGCGCAGCCGGACCGCCAGCTCGGCCAGGCCGCCGAGCACCGACTGCCGGTCGTGCGCGGACAGCCACCACACCGCCGCGTAGTCCGACGAGAACCGGTAGGCGTACTCCAGCGCCAGCTCGCTCTTGCCGACGCCGGGCACGCCGTTCACCGTCACCACGGCGCGACCGTCGCCGGCCGCCGCGAACTGGTCGCGCAACGCCTCCAGGTCCTCGTCCCGGCCGACGAAGCCGGGGTGGCGCGGCGGCAGCTCGAACACGGCCGGGTCGCTGCCCGGCACCCGCATGCCCGGCTCGTGCACCGTGCCCGGCCGGTCGATCAGGCCGAAGTGGCCCAGCAGCCGGGCGCTCAACGTCTCCGGGGTGTGGTCGTGCACGGCCAGCCCGCCGTCCGCGGGGCCGTCGTCGGACAACCGCAGACGCAGCACGGTCAGCGGCAGCGCGGGCAGCTCCACCGGGCCCAGGTGCGGCGACGACAGGATCAGCACGCCCGGCGGCACGTCGGCCTCGAACCACCCGCGCGCCTCGGACAGCCGGGCCACCTGCGCGCCCGCGCGTTCCAGCTGGCCGCGCACCCAGTCCGCCCAGGGCCGGTCGCGCGGCGCGTACACCAGGACCACGCGGTCCGGCGCGGTGGTCGACGTCAGCCCGAACACCCGCCGGTAGCGGGCGCGCAGCACCGGCGACACCGGGACCACCTCGGTGACCGCGCCGCCGGTGACCGCCGCGGCCAGCCTGCCGTACTGGGCCTCCAGCGCGCCGCCGCTGGTGGGCTCCTCCACCAGGATCGCCAGCAGCGGGTCGAACGCGTCGAACGGGCGGTAGGGGATCTCGATCGTGCCGCCGTCGGGCACCCGTTTCGCCTGCCCGGCCAGCAGTTCGGCGAACGCGGCGCGGATCGCGGACCGGATGCGCTGCGCCCGCGACAACTCGTCGGCGTCGTCGAACAACGTCGCCACCGGCACCACGTCGATCCGGATCGGCGCGCGCTTGCGCAGCCGCGCGGCCAGGTCCGCCGCGTCGGCGATGGCCCGGGGACGCGGGCGGAAGCACACCACCGCCAGCTCGCACAGCGTCGCGATCAGCGTCAGCGACTCGTCGCCCGCCCCGGTCGGCGCGTCGATCAGCACCTGGTCGTAGTCGGACTCCGCCAGTCGCGCGCGCAGCTCGGCGATCGCGCCCGCGTCACCGTGCCTGGTCTCGGCTTGCGGCCGGCCCGCCGCGTCGACCGGCATCGGCGACACCACGTCGATGTGGCCGGGGACCGTGACGTCGCCCGCCGGCGGCGCGAACCGCTCCACGACGGGCGCCGGGTCGTCCTCGCGCAGCGGGTCCGCCCGGTACGCGGCCAGCAGGCCGCGGCCCAACGCGTCCGGCAACCCCAGGCGGGCCACCAGGAACGGCTCCAGGTACTCGCGCACCCGCGGCACCTCGGAACCCCAGTCCACGACCAGGACCCGTTGCCCGGCCGCGGCCAGCGCCCACGCCAGGTTCGCCACCGCGCTCGTGCGGCCGGTCCCTCCGGTCGCCGACAGGAAGGCGGTGACCCCGGTGGGGCCCGGTGTGGTGCGCGGGGTGCTCATCTGCTGCTCCAGAGCGGCGGGGGGACTTGGGAATACCGGTTGCGCGGGCCGCGCGCCCGCGACTCAGCCGCGTTTCACCCGAACGGCAGCAGGCACGGTCACAAGGAGCTCTCGAAGGCCGCGAACCGGTCGGGCAGCTCGGCGTTCTCCGCGAGGATCCGGTGCAGCGCGGCGCGCAGCGCGGTGTCCGGCAGATCCGCCAACCGGGCCAGGTCCACGCCCGTGACGTCCAGGAGTTCGGACTCCAGGACGGGTTCGGAAGTCATGTCCGACCTACCCCCTCACCGCAATGCTGCGGGTTTCACCGCAGCCGCCTGATTGCCGGCGAACGCCGACGGCGCACTTCCCATCGTAGTGAACGACAACGGTCACCGTCGGGAATCCTCCGATTGGCGGAGGTAGCGGGCGGCGCGCTGTGTTTGATTGCTGGTGGGGTCTCCGGTTTGCTTGTGGCGCGGGGAATGTCGGGGGTGGTGGCGGTGAACTCGGGGAATGGGTTGCCGTTCCGCCAGTTCGTGCTCAAGGTGCACGGCCGGTGCAACCTGGCGTGCGACTACTGCTACGTCTACGAACTGGCCGACCAGCGGTGGCGTTCCCGGCCGCGGGCGATGTCGCCGGAGATCGTCGCGCACACCGCCGAACGGGTGGCCGAACACGTGCGCGGACACCGGTTGTCCGAAGTCGAAGTGGTGTTGCACGGCGGTGAGCCGCTGCTCGCCGGACGTGCCGCGATCGAGTCGATCGTCACCCGGTTCCGCTCGGTCGTGCCCGCGCCGGTGCGGTTCACCGTGCAGACGAACGCGACATTGCTGGACCGGGAATTCCTGGAGCTGTTCTCCGCGCGCGGTGTTCGGGTCGGGGTGAGCGTGGACGGCACGCCGGAAGCGCACGACCGGCACCGCGTTCGGCCGGACGGCGGCGGCAGTTGGGCGGCGGTGCGGGCGGCGTTGACGGCTTTGCGCTCGTTCCCGGAGGTGTACGGCGGTCTGCTGTGCGTGGTGGACGTCGGTGAAGACCCGGTGCGCGTCTACGAGTCGTTGCTGGAATTCTCGCCGCCCGCGGTGGATTTCCTGCTGCCGCACGGCAACTGGTCCGCGCCGCCGCCGGGACGGGTCGCGGACGACGACTCCACGCCGTACGCGGAGTGGCTGATCGCCGTGTTCGACGTCTGGTACGGCAGGCCGCGCACGCGCGTGCGGCTGTTCGAGGAACTGCTGGCGGTGTTGCTCGGCGGGCGGTCCGGGGTGGAGGGGATCGGGTTGAGCCCGTCGGCCCAGGTGGTGGTGGAGACCGACGGCACGATCGAGGCCTCCGACATCCTGGCGTCGTCCTCGCCGGCGGCCTCGGCGACCGGGCTGCACGTGGCGCGCGACCCGTTCGACGCGGCGCTGGACCTGCCGGACGTGCGCGCCGGTCGTGCCGGGTTGGCCGGGTTGTCGGAGCAGTGCCGGCGGTGCCCGGTGGTGTCGGCGTGCGGCGGCGGGTTGCGGGCGCACCGGTTCCTGGAGGGCGCCGGGTTCGACCGGCCGTCGGTGTACTGCCCGGACCTCGTGCGGCTGATCGGGCACGTGCGGTCGCGCGTGGCGGCGGACCTGGCGGCGCTGGCGTGACGGTCGGGCCCTTCCGGGTTTCCGCTTCGGACTTCGCCGCCCTCGCGCGGGGCGGTGGTGGTGCGGCGGTGCGCACGTTGCGGCTGGCGCGGCGCAGCCGGACGTTGCTGCTGATCAGGTCGATCGCGGCGGACCCGGCGGCGCGGGAGGCGTTCTCGTTGCTGCGCGAGGTGGCGCGGGTGGCGCCGGAGGCGGTGGACCGGGTGCTCGACCACCCGTCGGTCGGCGCCTGGGCGACGCGGACGGCGTTGGCGGTGCGTCGGGGCGACGAGGCCCGGCCGGCGGAGCTGGCGTTCACGGCGGCCGCGGCGGCGGTGCGCGCGGGGGTGGCGGTGGACCTGGAGTTCCCGCCGGTGGAGGTGTTCTCGCTGCCGTCGTTGGGCGTGGTGGTGGGGCCGGGGTTGGCCTACGAGCCGTTGCCGGAGATCCGCTTGGGCGCGCACACCCTCCAGGTGGACCTGTGGGCCGGTGGCGGCGTGCCCGACGAGCTGCCGGTGGCCGCGTCGGTCGACCTGCCGCGGTGGCGGGACGCGCTCGGCTCGGCGTGGGACCTGCTGACCCGGGACCACCCGGCGCTCGCCGCGGAGTTCGCCGAGGTGGTGTCGGTGCTGACGCCGATGCCGTCGTCGCCGACGGGCACGAGCAGCGCGACGCTGGCCGACGCGTTCGGGTGCGTGTTCCTGTCGCCGACGCCGGACGCGGAGACGTTGGCCGTGACGCTCGCGCACGAGGCGCAGCACAGCAAGCTGGTGGCGTTGATGGACCTGTTCGCGCTGGTCAAGCCCGGCAGCGAGGCCCGGTTCTACGCGCCGTGGCGGGAAGACCCGCGGCCGGCGGCCGGTCTGCTGCACGGCACGTACGCGCACCTGGGCGTGGCGGGCTTCTGGCGCTCCCGCCCCGGCATGGCCGCGCGGGTCGAGTACGCGCGCTGGCGTTCCGCGGCCCTGATCACCGCCGAGACCCTGCTGGCCGGCGACGAGCTGACCCCGACCGGCACCCGGTTCGTCACCGAGCTGGCCACCGTCCTGCGCGCCTGGTGCGCCGAACCCCTCCCCCCGGCCGCCGAGGCCGTGGCCGCCGCCGAAGCCGCCGCCCACCAAGCCCGCTGGCGAGCCACCAACGGCCCCCTCCCCCGGACCTGACCCCCGAACGCAGGACCCACCGGCCTTCGACACCCGGCACCTGAACGCGCAGGACGCAGGACGTGGGCCAGGTGGCGGAGGCCGCAGTCCGGCGACTCGCCGTGCGCGGTCCGCCGGGTTCGCCGGTCCGGCCGCGATACTGCCCGCCATGCTCACCGCCGACGGCCACCTGGTGCACTCCCCGGCGGACCTGGTGGACCTGTTGGAGTGCGACCACCGCGCCCGGCTCTCGCTCGCCCTGGCCACCGGCCTGCCCGGCGCGCCCGTCCCGGACGCCCAGCCCGACACCCTCGCCACCCGGCACGGCCACGCGCACGAGCAGGCCGTGCTCGCGAGGTTCCGCGCCGAGCACGACGTGGTCGAGATCGGCCAACCCGCGCCCACGCACGCCGCCCTCACCGAAGCGGCCGAGGCGACCGCGCGGGCGATGGCGGACCGCGCGCCGGTGATCTACCAGGCCGTCTTCTACGCCGACGGCTTCCACGGCCGCGCCGACTTCCTCGTCGCCACCGACCGGGGCTACGAGCCGCACGACGCCAAGCTCGCCCGGCACGCCACCCCGGCCGCCGTCGTCCAGCTCACCGCCTACGCCAACGCCCTGCGCGACCACGCCGGCCCCGCCATGCACCTCCTGCTCGGCGACGGCACCACCAAGACGTTCCAGGTCGCCGACTTCCTCCCGCTGGTCCGCGACCTCCAGACCCGCCTGAAAGCACGCCTCGCCGCACCACCTGCCCTGCCCGAACGCCTCTGGGACGACGAACGCCCGGCGTGCGCCACCTGCCGCTTCGGCAGGCACTGCGCCACCGGCCGGGAACGCGACCGCGACCTCTCCCTGGTCGCCGGCATCCGCACCGACCAGCGCCGCAAGCTCGTCGCCGCCGGCCTCGGCACGATCGACGCCCTCGCCAACGCCACCCGCGCCGACCGCCCCGCGACGATGTCCGCCGCCACGTTCACCGGCCTGCGCGCCCAGGCCGCGCTCCAGGTCATCCAGGACGACTCCCGCACCGACGACGACCCGATCGGCAAGGTCGCCTACGAGGTCGTCGGGCCGGAAGCCCTGGCCACGCTGCCCGTGCCCAGCCGCGGCGACCTGTTCTTCGACATGGAGGGCGACCCGTTCGCCCTCGACGGCGAGGGCCTGGAGTATCTGTTCGGCGTGGTCGACGCGGACGAGCGCTTCACGCCGTTCTGGGCGCACACCCGCCCGCAGGAGAAGGCGGCGTTCGAGCGGTTCGTCGACCACGCCACCCGGACGCTGCAAGATCACCCGGACGCGCACGTCTACCACTACGCGCCGTACGAGGTGAACGCGCTCAAGAAGCTCGCCGCCCTGCACGGCACGCGTGAGGAGGCCGTCGACCACCTGCTGCGCTCCGGCGCGCTGGTCGACCTCTACGCCGTCGTGCGCAAGGCCCTGCGCGTGTCCCAGCGGTCGTACTCGATCAAGTACCTCGAGCCGCTCTACATGCCGGGTGCACGCGCGGGCGACGTCACCACGGCCGTCTCCAGCATCGAGGCCTACGAGGAGTTCCTGGCCCTGCGCGACGTCGACCCGGCCCGCGCCGAGGACGTGCTCACCGGCATCGCCGACTACAACACCTACGACTGCGTCTCCACGCTGCGGCTCTACCGGTTCCTGCTGGAGGTGCGCGCGGAGGCGGGCATCGAGCCGCACGAGGCCGAGCCGTCGTTCACCGAGGAGATCGAGGACGAGCTCGCCGCCCAGCGCCGGGCCGAGCGCGCCGAACGCCTCGCCGCCGTCGTCGACCCGCTGCTGGAGGGCCTGCCGGACAACCCGGCCGAGGCGACCGACGACGAACGGGCGCGCGCGCTGCTCGCCGCCGCCGTCGGCTACCACCGGCGCGAGACGAACCCGGCCTGGTGGGACTTCTTCCGCCAGATGGCTGCGCCGCTGTCCGAGCTGGAGTCCGACAGCGCGTGCGCGGTGCCGGTGTCGGTGCGGGCGCAGGACTGGGCGATGCCGTCCGGCCGGGTCCGCAAGGCCAAGCGCGAGGTGCGGGTGTGGTGCGACCCGGACCGGCCGCACCCCTTCGCGAAGGGCGACCAGGTCCGCCTGCTCTACCCCGGCAAGCCCGCGAACGTGACCCGTGACGCCGTGGTGCTCGCCGAGTCCGCCGAGGACATGGTGGTGCTGGAGAGCGTCGCGCCCGACGACGTGCACGGTGAGCAGCCCCTCGCGGTCCTGCCCGGCAGCCCGGTGCAGCCGAAGCCGAAGGACGAGGCGGTCTACGAGCTGGCGCGCACGGTGGTGGACGGGCTGCCGGCGCTCCCGCCGCACCCCGGCGTCGACCTGGTCCGCCGCACGCCGCCGCGCCTGAAGACCGGCGCGCTGCCCCGCAGCGACGACCTGATCGCCGACGTGATCGCGGCCGTCGACGCGTTGGACGGCTCCACGCTCGCCGTGCAGGGCCCGCCCGGCGCGGGCAAGACGTACCTGGCGGGACGGCTGATCGCGCACCTGATCCGCGGCGGTCGCAGCGTCGGCGTGACGTCCACCAGCCACAAAGCCGTGGAGAACGTGCTGAGCGCGGCCTTGGCGGCGGGCCGGGAGCTGGGCGTGCCGATCCCCACGGCCAAGCGCGCGAAGGGCGCGCCCGCGAAGGACTGCTCGTGGGAGCAGCCGCGCGACAACCCGGCGTTGGTGCGGTGGCGCGCCGACCAGGGCGGCGGACACCTGGTCGGCGGCACGGCGTGGACGTTCGCCAACGCGGCGCTGCGCGAGCAGCCGTTCGACGTGCTGATCGTGGACGAGGCCGGGCAGTTCGCGCTGGCCGACGCGCTGGCCGTGTCGACGTGCGCGCGCAACCTCGTGCTGCTGGGCGATCCGCAGCAGCTGCCGCAGGTCGTGCAGGGCACGCACCCGGCGGGCGCGGAGGCGTCGGCGCTGGGGCACCTGATCGGCGACGCCGACGTGATCCCGCCGGAGCTCGGCTACTTCCTGGACCAGACGCGGCGCATGCACCCGGCCGTGTGCGCGCCGGTGTCCAACCTGTCCTACGCCGGGCTGCTGCACGCGCACCCCAGTGCCGCCGCGCGCGGGATCGACGGCGTGCCGTCGGGCGTGTACGTGCACTCGGTGCCCCACTCCCACAACACCACGTCGTCCACCGAGGAGGCGGACGCGGTGGTCGGCGTGGTGCGGTCGCTGATGGGTCGCATGTGGACGGACGGGCCGGACGCGCGGGCGCTGGACGACTCCGACGTCCTGGTGGTGGCGCCGTACAACCTCCAGGTGCGACTGGTGCGGCGCGAGCTGGAGAAGCACGGCTACGAGCACGTGCGGGTCGGCACCGTGGACCGGTTCCAGGGCCAGGAAGCGCCCGTGGTGATCACCACCATGACCTCGTCGGCCGCCGTCGACCTGCCGCGCGGGCTGGACTTCCTGTTGTCCCGCAACCGGTTGAACGTCGCGCTGTCGCGGGCGCAGGCCGTGGCGGTCGTGGTGTGCTCGCCGAGGTTGGTCGAGGCCGACATCCGCGGCGTCGACCAGCTCCGCCTCGTCTCGGGGATGATCGGCCTGATGGCCGACGCCGCCCCGTGGGAGGTCGAGCGGCACCGCTGAAGCCGTGCGGCGGCGTCACCCGGATCCATCAGGCTCCGGGGTGAACGCTCGGGCCGTGGCGTCCGTATAGGGGTGTGCGTTCCCCGCCGCGCCACCGCCGTCCACAGGAGCCACCATGCAGTTCGCACGGGCCGTCCGGGCACCACTCTGCGTCGCGGCGGCCGTCGCGTCCGCCGGCCTGCTGGCCACCGCACCCGCCTCCGCGCACACCCCGTCGCTCAAGTCCGGGTGCGTCGACGGCAACGCCGTGCTCACCGTCGGTCTCACCCGGTACGACGGCCGCCGGTCCAATGCGGTCACCGTCGAGGATAACGGGCGGTCCCTCGAGGACGGCCGGTTCCGCGAGTCGTTCCGGAGGTCCTACAGCGAGCCAGGAACCGTCGAGCACGTCTTCACCGTGACCGTGCGGGCGTGGGATGACCCGAGGGGGGAACGTGGCTGGTCGTTCACGAAGCGATTGACCGTGCCCCCGTGCGTGACGCCGACGACGACCACCACGACCATGGTCCCCGTCACCACCACCACGACCACGACCGTCACGACTACGACTCCCGTCGAAACGACCACCACCACGACGACCACGACCACGCCGCTGACGTTCGATTGGCCCACCACGCAACGGAAAGCGCTGGTGGTGCCCGCCGCCGACGACCGCGGCCTGCCGGACACCGGCGCGGACGTCACCGTCCCCCTTGTACTCGGCGTGCTGCTGCTCAGCGGCGGGACCGCGGTCCTCTTCGTCCTCCGGCGACGGCTCCGGCGCTAGGTCACGGATTCACGGAAAGTAGTTACCGAACCCCGGATCGTGTTGTTATAAACCCCCCGATAGGGTGGCGCGGTTCTCCTCAGCCCTTCCCTCAGGAGCCCTCACATGCAGTTCGCCAGAGTCGGCGCCCTCGTCGGCGCCGCAGTCGCCGCCCTCGCCGCGACCGTCTTCGCCGCCGTTCCCGCCTCCGCGCACACCCCCAAGCTCGAGGCGAAGTGCCAGGACGGCACGACGACCCTCAGCGTGAAGCTCACGGCGTACGCCGAGAGCACCTCGCAGAAGTCCAACCGCATCAAGGTCACCGTTGGTGACGAAGAGCTGGAGAACAAGGACTTCGGCCGCAGCTTCGAGGGCTCCTACTCCGTCAGCGGCGACGTCAAGCGCGTGTTCGTGGTCGAGGTGACCGCGCACGACGGCAACCAGTACTCCTTCACGGAGAAGAAGACCGTCGAGGCGTGCGTCGTCCCGACGACCACCACCACGTCGCCGACCACCACGACGCTCCCGCCGACGACGACGACCGAGCCGAGCACCACCACCGTGCCGCCGACCACGACGGAGTCCCCGTCCTCGGCGCCCACCACCACGACCACGACCCCCGAGGTCGTGCCGGTGGCCGACACGGGTGACGGCCTGGCCAACACCGGCGCGAGCATCGCGATCCCGCTGGTGATCGGCGTCGTGCTGCTCGGCGGCGGCGCGGCCCTGCTGATCGTGCTGCGCAAGCGCGCGGCGAACAACTAGCGCCCACCGCCTCGGCCCCGGTCACGTGCGCGTGACCGGGGCCGAGCCGCGTCACGGCAGCACTTGGATCTTGCGACCCCGCCCGGCCTGGAACCGCGCCAGCGCCGGGGCGTAGTCCGCCAGCGGCAGGCGGTCGCTGATGAACACCTCCGGGTCGAGCACCCCGGTGGCGAACAGGTCCGCCGCCCGTTCGAACGAGTGCAGCACCGCCATCGAGCCGGTGATCGTGATCTCCTGGTTGTAGATGCGGTACGGGTCGATGGTCACCCGCGCCGCGTAGTCGGAGACGCCGAACTGCAGGAACGTGCCGCCCTTCGCGACCCGGCCGAGCCCGTCCTGGATGGCCTTCTCGTTGCCGGTGGCGTCGATGACCACGTCCCACCCCTGTGGCCGGTCCAGCTCGTCGGGCGACGTCGCGGTGGCCGTGACGCCGAGCAGCTCGGCCGTGGCCAGGCGGTCCGGGTTGAGGTCCACCACCTCGATGGACGACGCGCCGGTGAGCTTGCCGAGCTGGAGCATCATCAGGCCCATCGTGCCCGAGCCGTAGATCAGCACCCGGCTGGCCAGCTGCGACCGCAGCACGTCGTAACCGCGCACGGCGCACGACAGCGGCTCGATCAGCGCGGCGTCCTCGGTGCGCACGTGGTCGGGCAGCTTCACGCAGTTCGCGACGGGCGCCAGCGCGTACTCGGCCGCGCCGCCGCCGGTCGTGACGCCGATCGCGGCCCACCGCTCGCACAGGTTGCTCCGCCCGGACCGGCACATCCGGCACTCGTGGCAGTACAGCGAGGGGTCCACCGCGACCCGGTCGCCGACCGCGAGCTCCGCCACCTCCGACCCGACCTCGACGACCACGCCCGCGAACTCGTGGCCCGGCACGACCGGCAGCGTCGGCGCGAACTCGCCCTGCAGGATGTGCAGGTCGGTGCCGCACAGCCCGCACGCCGCGACGTCCACGACGACCTGGCGCGGGCCGGGCCTCGGGTCCGGCACCTCGGCGACCTCCACCGCGCCGACCCCGGTGATCACGGCTGCTTTCACTTCATGGCTCCCAGAGAAAGGCCCTGGACCAGCTTGTCCTGGGCGGCGAACCCGGCGACGAGCACCGGCAGCGACACCACCACGGCGGCGGCGCACACCTTGGCCAGGAACAAGCCCTGGCTGGTGACGAACCCGGTGAGGTAGACCGGCGCGGTGCCCGCGACCACACCGGTCAGCACGCGGGCGAACAGCAGCTCGTTCCAGCTGAAGATGAAGCAGATCAACGAGGTCGCGGCGATGCCGGGCATGGCGACCGGCGCGACGACCCGGCGCAGCGTGGTGACCAGGCCCGCGCCGTCCAGCGCGGCGGCCTCCAGGATCTCGCCCGGCACCTCGGCCAGGAACGACCGCATCAGCCACACCGCGATCGGCAGGTTCATCGAGGTGTAGAGCACGACCAGGAACGAGATGTTGTCGAGCATCCCGGTGTACTGGGCGACCAGGTAGATCGGCAGCAGCCCGGCCACGACCGGCAGCATCTTGGTGGACAGGAAGAAGAACAGCACGTCCGACCACTTGTCGACCTTCTTGATCGAGAGCGCGTACGCCGCCGGGACCGCCAGCAGCAGCACGAGCAGGGTCGAGCCGACCGACGCGCTCAGCGAGTTGATCAGGGGCGGCCACGGTTCCGAGTCGAAGAACTCGGCGTAGCCGTCGAACGTGAGGGGCGCGGTCAGCGACGGCGGGTTGGTCGCCGCGTCCTGCTCGCTGTGCAGGGAGGTGAGGACCATCCACGCCACCGGCGCGAAGAACAGCAGGCCCGCGGCCCACGCGGCCAAGCCGAGCAACCTGCTCATGCCCGTGCCTCCGTCCGGTTCGCGACTCGGCCGCCGTCCTCGCGCAGCAACGACGACACCACCCGCAACGCGAACGTGGCGATGACGATCGAGCCGACGACCACGACCACGCCCGCGGCGGACGCCTGGCCGTAGTCGTGCGCCTGGTAGAAGGTCTGGTAGATCGTGTACGGCAGGTTGGCCGTGCCGAGGCCGCCGGAGGTGATGGTGAAGACGGCGTCGAAGTTCTGCACGATGTAGATCGAGCCGAGCAGCGCGCCCAGCTCCAGGTACTGCCGCAGGTGCGGCAGCGTGAGGTAGCGGAACACCTGCCACGCCGAGGCGCCGTCGATGCGCGCGGCCTCGACCGCGTCCTGCGGGCGGCTCTGCAGGCCCGCCAGCAGGATCAGCATCATGAACGGCGTCCACTGCCACACCAGCGCCGCCTCGACCGCGGTCAGCGGCATGCCGCTGATCCACTCCGGCTGCGGCGCATCGGCGCCGGACAGCCACGTCAGCACGCCGTTGAGCAGGCCGTACTCGGGGTTGTAGAGCGCGTGCTTCCACAGCAGCGCGGCGGCGACCGGCACCACCAGGAACGGCGCGATGAGCATCGTGCGCACCAGGCCGCGCCCGGCGAACCTCCGGTCCAGCAGCAGGGCCAGCCCCAGCCCGAGGACCAGGCTGACCAGCACCACGGTCGCGGTGAGCAGGGCCGTGACGCCGATGGCGCTGCGCAGGTCGGGGTCGGTGAACACGGCGGTGTAGTTGTCGAGGCCCGCGAACCCGCGGTTGGTGGGGTCGAGCGAGTTCCACCGCATCAGCGAGATCACCAGCGTGGCGACGAACGGCAGCTGCGTGACCACGATCGTGAAGATCAGGGCGGGCAGGAGCGGGGCGCGCCGTGCCCAGCGCGCCGCCGCGGCCAACTGCCCCGTCCGCGCCGGAGGCTTGGGCCCGGTGCGCGCGGGGGCTTCCCGGACGGCGGTCACCGGGTCCTCCCGATGGGGGTGGGGTTGCTCATCACTTCCCCCGGTACTTCTCGGCGACGACCTCGGCCAGCGCCTGGCTCTCCGCCAGCGCGGCGTCCACGGTGGTCGAGCCCGCGATGGCGGCGCTGATCTTCTGCGACACCTGCGTGCCCAGGTCGGTGAACTCGGGGATGCCGACGAACTGGATGCCGCTCGCGGGCCGTTCCTGCACGCCGGGGTCGGTGGGCCTGGCGCCCGCGATGGCCGCCTCCGCCTGCTTGGCGAACGTGCCGCCCGCGGCCAGGTACTCGGGCCGCTGGTAGGTCGACTTCCGCTTGCCGTCGGGCAGCTTGGACCAGCCCAGCGTCTTGCCGACCAGCTCCTCGTAGCCCTTGCCGGACGCCCAGGACACGAACTTCCACGCGTTGTCGGCCTTCTTGCTGGCCTTCTGGATGCCGAACGCCCACGTGTACAGCCACGCCGAGCTCTCCGTCTTGACCACGGGGGCCTGGGCGAAGCCGAGCTTGCCCTTCACCGGCGAGTCGTCGGCCTCCAGCAGCCCGGCGGCGACCGTGGCGTCGTACCACATGGCGACCTTGCCCTGGGTCATGTTGTTCAGGCACTCGGCGAACCCGGCCTGCGGCGCGCCCGCCTCGCCGTGCGCGCGGACCAGGTCGACGTAGAACTCGGTGGCCTCCTTGAACTCCGGCGAGTCCAGCCCGGCCCGCCAGTCCTTGGTGAACCACGTGCCGCCGAACGTGTTGACCACCGTCGTCAGCGGCGCCATCAGCTGGCCCCAGCCCGGCTGGCCGCGCAGGCAGATGCCCTTCATGCCGGGCTGCGCGCCGTCGACCTGGGCGGCGATCTCGGCGACCTGCTGCCACGTCGGCTCCTCCGGCATGGTCAGGCCTTTGGCGTCCAGCACGTCCTTGCGGTACATGAGGAACGACGACTCGCCGTAGAACGGCTGCGCGTACACCTTGCCGTCGGCGGCGGTGAGGGACTGGCGGATCGGTTCGAGGACGTCGTCCTGGTCGAAGCCGGTGTCCTTGGCGACGTAGTCGTCCAGCGGGGTGAGCCAGCCGTTCTTGGCGTAGATCGGCGTCTCGTAGTTGCTGATCGTGGCCACGTCGTACTGGCCGGCCTGGCTGGAGAAGTCCTGGCTGATCTTGTCGCGGACGTCGTTCTCGGGCAGCACGGTGAAGTTGACCGTGATGCCGGTGTCCTTGGTGAAGTTGTCCGCGGTGAGCTTCTGCAGGTCCTGCAGCTGCGGGTTGTTCACCATCAGGACGTTGATCGAGTTCTCGGCGCCGCCGCCCCCGCCGCCCGCGCCGGCGCACGCGGTCGTGGCCAGGAGCACCGCGGCCAGCAGGCCGCCATACCGCAATGACTTCATCGTCTTGCCTTCCTTAGGGCGAGCGGAACCAGACCCCTGGCGCTCCGGGGTCGTTCGGGTGTGGGGTCGGGGGTTAGGCCCGGACGACCTTCGGTCCGAGCAGGGCGTAGCGGTGCGCCTCGCCGGCGGGCAGCACGGAGTCGGTGACGACCGCCTCCAGGTCGGCGATGCCGCCGAACCGGTGGAAGCTCGACACGCCGAACTTCGTGTGCACGCCGACGAAGATCCGCCTGCGGGCCGAGGCCAAGGCCTGCGCCTTGACCGCGCCCACCGCAGGGTCCGGCGTGGTGAGGCCGTGCTCGCGGGAGATGCCGTTCGCCCCGATGTAGGCGAGGTCGATCACCATCTCCGAGAGCATGCGGGTGGCCCAGTGGTCGACCGTCGCCAGCGTCCGGCCGCGCACCCGTCCCCCGAGCAGCAGCACGGTCGTGGACGGCACCTCCGACAGCACGGCGGCGGTGGGCAGGGACGCGGTGATCACCGTCAACGGCCTGCCGGTGGGCAGGGCCTCGGCGACGAGCTGGGGTGTGTAGCCCTCGTCGACGAACACCGTCTCCGCGTCACCCAGCCGGTCCGCGGCGGCCCGGGCGATGCGCCGCTTCTCCGGCACCATCGACGCGGACCGGAACTTCAGCCCGGTCTCGTACCCGGCGCTCTCCACCGGGAACGCGCCGCCGTGCGTGCGGCGGACCAGGCCGTGCTCGTCGAGCAGGCGCAGGTCACGCCGCACGGTCTCCTGCGCGACCTCCAGCTCGGCCGCGATCTCGGCCACGTCGACCCGGCCGTCCGCCCGGGCACGGGCCAGGATGCGGCGCTTGCGCTCGTCCGCCCGCACGTCGCCTCCCTTGCCCGCTCGGACCGTCGCTGCCCGTTCGGGCCGCGCCTAAGGTTTAACACCGTCGAAATGGTGTGGCCAGCACCACACCTGGGTGAACGATGCCCGAGTTCCGCCCGCTTCGCCTGACCGAACACACACGTCCGGGCGAATTCTTGCCCGAACGGGCCCCACTTCCTGCCCGTTCACACCCGCAGCCGACGCGACGAGGCCCCCGAGTTTGCGCAACTCGGGGGCCTCGCCTCGTGCCGAACGCCCAGGACGGGCCGATCAGGCGTTGACGGTGGTCAGGGCCGGGTAGTCGAGGTAGCCCTTCTCGGTGCCGCCGAAGAACGTGGCCGGGTCCGGCGTGTTGAACGGGCCGCCGTTCGCCAGGCGCGCGGGCAGGTCCGGGTTGGCCAGGAACAGCGCGCCGAAGCTCAACGCGTCCGCCGTGCCGTCGTCCAGCAGGGGCAGGTGGTCCGGGCCGGTGACGCCGTCCGGCGTGAACGGGTTGAGGATCAGGGCGCCGGAGAAGCGCTTGCGCAGCTCCAGCGTCAGCGCCCGCTCACCGGTCTCGCCGATGTGCAGGTACGCCAGGCCGAACGGGTCGATCGCGTCGACCAGCGCCGGGTACAGCTCCTCGGTCGACTCCTCGGCGATGTCGTTGTACGGGTTGGACGGGGAGATCCGCAGGCCGACGCGGTGCGCGCCGATCGCCTCGGACGTCGCGCGGACCACCTCGACCACGAACCGGATCCGGTTCTCCACCGGGCCGCCCCACTCGTCCGCGCGCCGGTTGGTGTTGTCGGCCAGGAACTGGTGCAGCAGGTACCCGTTGGCGCCGTGCAGCTCGATCCCGTCGAACCCCGCCTCGACCGCGTTGCGCGCGGCGGTGGCGAAGTCGGCGATGGTGGCCTCCACCTCCGCGCCGGTCAGCTCCCTGGGCGTGACGAACTCCGCCATCCCCGAACCGGTGAACAGCTGGCCCGCCGGACGCACGGCGGACGCGCCCACCGGGTGCAGGTCGCCGGGCAGCACGCTCGGGTGGCTGATCCGGCCGGTGTGCATGAGCTGCGCGAAGATCCGCCCGCCCGCCGCGTGCACCGCGTCCGTGACGCCGCGCCAGCCCTCGACCTGCTCGTCGCTGTGCAGGCCGGGCGTGAACGGGTAGCCCTGGCCGATCGCGGACGGCTGGATCCCCTCGGTGATGATCAAGCCGGCACTGGCCCGCTGCGCGTAGTACTCGGCCATGGCGGGCGTCGGCACGGTGTCGTGCGCGCGGCTGCGGGTCATCGGCGACATCACGATCCGGTTGGCCAGCTCGGTGCCGGCCAGATCCAGGGGCTCGAACGCGGTGCTCATGGCTTCCTCCAGGTTGCTGCCTTTACCTGCTCGAACAGTAATCCGAGCGCGGATGATTCCCGTGAGCCGTGGTGACCCCCATCACTCCATCGCGCGGCTAGAATCGAAGCATGGCCGCGACAGGACAAAATCCCACGTCAATGCCCATTCCAGAGGTCGCCGAGAGCGGTCGGATCAGCCATGCGATCTTCCGCGTGGCCCGCCTGCACCGCCTCCTGGCCGGTCAGCTGCTCAGGCAGGCAGGCCTGCACCCCGGCCAGGAGCTGGTGATGATGCGCCTGTGGGACTGCGGCCCGATGCGGCAGGCGGACCTGTGCGAGGAACTGGGCACGGACTCGCCGACCATGACCCGGACCGTGCAGCGCCTGGAACGCGCCGGCTTCGTGCGCCGCTCCCCCGACCCGACCGACGGCCGCGCCGCGCTGGTCGAGCCGACCGCCGCGAGCCAGGCGCTGCGGCACGAGGTCGAGCGCGTGTGGCGCGAGCTGGAGGAGGCCACGCTCGGCGACCTGGACGAAGACCAGCAGGCCGAGACCCTGAGGGTGCTCGGCCTGCTGGAGTGCAACCTGGCGACGCGGACCGGTCGGTTCAGCGAGCCGTCCTGAGCCAGGCCGCGGTGTCCGGCGGCACGGCGCCGTCCACGAGAGGTCCGCTGGTCAGCAGCACGGCGTCGTGCGCGGGCAGCGCGACCGGTTCGGCGGACAGGTTGAGCACGCACGCGAAGTCGTCACCGCGGCGGAACGCGACCACGCCCGGCCCGAGCTCGAGCCATTCCATCGGCCCGTCGCCCAACGCCCGCTCCGAGCGCCGCAACGCCAGCACGGTGCGGTAGTGCGCGAGCATCGAGTCGGGGTCGCCGGTCTGCGCGGCCACCGACAGCGACCGCCAGTGCGCCGGCCGGGGCAGCCACGACGGGCCGTCGTCACCCCACGGGATCGGCACCCGGCACCCGTCACGACCGCGGTCGGTGTGCCCGGAACGCACCCACACCGGGTCCTCGCGCAGCTCGTCGGGCAGGTCGTCCACCTCCTCCAGCCCCAGCTCCTCCCCCTGGTAGACGTAGACGCAGCCGGGCAGCGCGGTGGTCAGCATGATCGCCGCACGCGCCCGCTTCGCGCCCAGCTCCAGGTCCGTCGGCGTGAGGTGCTGCCGCCGGCCGAAGTCGAACGACGAGTCCGCCCGACCCATGCGCGACACGTGCCGCGTCACGTCGTGGTTGGACAGCACCCAGGTCGGCGGCGCGCCCACCGGCGCGTGCGCGGCCAGCGTGCCGTCGATGACCCGCCGCAGCTCGTCGGGCTCCCACGGGCAGCACAGGAAGTCGAAGTTGAACGCCGAGTGCAGCTCGTCGGCCCGCAGGTAGCGGGCGAACCGCTCCGGGTCGGGCAACCACATCTCGCCGACGAACACCCGCTCGTCCGGGTACTCGTCGAGCACCTCGCGCCACGACCGGTAGATGTCGTGCACGCCGTCCTGGTCGGAGTACGGCAGCTCGGCGTCCGGCCGGGAGAAGTCCTTGACCAGGCCGTCGGCGACGTCGATGCGG
The DNA here is from genome assembly GCF_040656635.1 of Actinosynnema sp. NPDC049800. Classification (NCBI taxonomy): domain Bacteria; kingdom Bacillati; phylum Actinomycetota; class Actinomycetes; order Pseudonocardiales; family Pseudonocardiaceae; genus Actinosynnema; species Actinosynnema sp. NPDC049800. The sequence continues at coordinate 109,018 of NZ_JBFAMT010000015.1, forward strand.
AACCCGTCCACGCCGCGGTCGAGCCAGAACCTCAGGATCGACTCGAACTCGGCCCGCACCTCCGGGTTGGTCCAGTTCAGGTCCGGCTGCTCCGGGCTGTACAGGTGCAGGTACCACGAGCCGTCCGGCGCCTGGCTCCACGCCGGCCCGCCGAACCGCGACCGCCAGTCGTTCGGCGGCTCGTCGCCGTCGTGGAACCAGAACCGGTCACGACCGGTGCCGCGCAACGCCTCCTGGAACCACGGGTGCTGGTCGGAGCAGTGGTTGGGCACGATGTCGATGATCACCCGCAGGCCGACCGCGTGCGCCTCGCCGATCAGCTTCTCCGCCTCGACGAGCGTGCCGAACACCGGCTCGATGTCGCGGTAGTCCGCCACGTCGTAGCCGCCGTCGGCCAGCGGCGACGGGTACCAGGGGCTGAGCCAGATCGCGTCCACACCCAACTCGGCGAGGTACGGGAGCTTCTGGCGCAGACCCGCCAGATCCCCGATCCCGTCGCCGTTGCCGTCGGCGAAGCTGCGCGGGTACACCTGGTAGATGGCCGCACCGCGCCACCAGTTCATGTGGATTCCTCCCTCGGTGATGTGTTCAGCCCTTCACGCTGCCGGCGGTGAGACCCGCCAGCACGTGCCGCTGGAACACCAGGAACAGGCCGATCATCGGCACGCTGGACAGCACGAGGCCGGCCAGCAGCAGGTTGACCGGGGTGTCGGGGGCGAAGCGCTGCAACGCGACGCTGAGCGTCTGCCGCGCCGGGTCGGAGAACACCAGCAGCGGCCAGATGAAGTCCTTCCACGCGGCCACGACCGCGAAGATGGACACGACCGCCAGGATCGGCCTGGACAGCGGCAGCACGATCCGCCACAGCATGGTGAACTGGCCGGCGCCGTCGATCCGGGCCGCCTCCAGCACCTCCGCGGGCAGCTGGTCGAAGAACCGCTTGAGCAGGAACACCGTGAACGCGTTGGCCGCGCCCAGCAGCCACAGCGCCAACGGGTTGTTCAGCAGCCCGAGGTCGGCGATCGTCAGGTAGGTCGGCACCAGCAGCACCGCGGCGGGCATCATCAGGGTCAGCAGCATCATGCCGAGGATCCCCTTGCCCAGCACGGGTTTGAGCCGCGACAGCGCGTACGCCGCAGGCACGTCGACCGCGAGCTGCACCGCCCACACGCCGACCGCGACGACGATCGTGTTGAGGAAGTACCGGCCCAGGTCCATCAGGTCCCACGCCTCGGCGTAGGTGCCGGGCGTCCACGTCTCGGGCAGGACCGTCGGCGGCACGCGGGCCAGCTCCACGGCCGGTTTCATGGCCGAGAGCACGACCCACACCAGCGGCACCACGAAGATGGCGGTGAGGACGACGGTCGTGATCGCGAGCGCGACCTTGTAGCCGACGCCGGCGCGTCCCGGCGCGATCAACGTCCTCACGCGTCCGCCTTCCGCGTCACGCGCAGGTACAGCGCGGTGAACGCGCCGAGCACCAGCAGCAGCAACAGGCTCAGGGCACTCGCGGTGCCGAAGTCGTTGTAGTAGAAGGCGTACCGGTACAGCAGGAGCAGCACGGTGACCGTGGAGTCCTCCGGTCCGCCGCCGGTCATCACGTACGGCTCGGTGAACACCTGCATCGTCGCCACGACCTGCAACAGCAGCAGCACCAGCAGCACGAACCGGGTCTGCGGCACCGTGACGTGCCACAGCCTGCGCAGCACGTTCGCGCCGTCGAGCTCCGCCGCCTCGTACAGGTCGCCGGGGATGCTCTGCAACGCGGCCAGGTAGATCAGCGTGGCGGTGCCCAGGTTCGCCCAGGTCGCCACGATCACCAGCGACAGCATCGAGGTGTCGGCGCTGTCCAGCCACGCCGCCCCCTCCAGCCCGAGCCCGCGCAACGCGGAGTTGAGCAGGCCCGGGCCGGGGTCGTACATCCACTTCCAGATCAGCGCGGCCACCACCGGCGGCAGCATCACGGGCAAGTACACGATGAGCCGGAAGTACGCCTTGAAGTGCCGCAGCTCGTTGAGCACGACCGCGAGCAGGAACGGCACCACGAAGCCGAACACCAGCGCCAGCGCGGTGAACAGCAGGGTGTTGCGCCACGCCGTGGCGAACAGGGGGTCGGCGAAGAGTCGTTCGAAGTTCTCCCAGCCGACCCACGTGGGCTCGGTGACGAAGTCGACCTGCTGGAAGCCGAGCACCGCCCCACGCGCGATGGGGTACCAGGAGAACACCGCGAAGCAGATCAGCGCGGCGGACAGGAACCCGTACGCGGTCAGGTTCTCCGCGACGCGGCGGCGCATCACTTGACCTGGGCCAGGACGGGGTTCACCTTGGCTTCCGCGTCGGCCAGGAGCTTGCTGACGTCCGCGTCGCGGTCGGTGAGCACGGCCTGCATGACGTTGTCGAGGATCGCGTACACCTGCTGCGCGTTCGGCGGCTCGATCTTCCCCTTCGGCGTGGCGTCCACGTAGGACTGGAAGTTCGCCACCGGCACCGTGGCCAGGCGCTCCTTGAGCTCGGCCTGCTTGGCGGCGATGTCACCGGTCCAGACGTCGGCGACCGGCGGCACGGGCAGGCCGATGGGCTGGCCCTGGTCCTTGTACCGCTGGAGGTTGCGCTCGAACCGGTCCGGGTTGAGGTACTTCCACTGGATCCACCTCAGGCCCGCCTTGATCTTCTCCGGCGACGCCTTCGGGTTGATCATGTAGCCCTCGCCGCCGATGAGCGTGCCCTCGCCGTCCGGGATGCCGGTCAGGCCGTAGTTCGCGTAGTCGCCCTTGAACTGGTTGACCAGGGTGGGCACGTTGTCCGGCGCGGCCAGGTACATGCCGAGCTGGCCGGCGCCCATCATCTGCTGGACGTCCTCGATGACGAGCAGCTGCTTCTCGCCCATCGTGTTGTCGGTCCAGCGCATGTCCTTGAGGTGTTGGAGGGCCGCGCGGCCCTTGTCGTTGTTGAAGTCCGCGACCCACTTGTCGCCGTCCTGGCGGGCGACCTGGCCGCCGACGGAGTACATCCACGCGGTGAAGTGCCAGCCACCCTGGTTGTTCTTGCTGTACTCGGCGAAGCCGACCTTGCCGTCACCGAGCGCGGTGATCTTCTTGGCGGCCTCGCGGACCTCGTCCCACGTCTTCGGCGGCTGGTCGGGGTCCAGGCCCGCCTGGGTGAACAGCGCGCGGTTGTAGAGCAGGCCCATCGAGTAGTTGGCGGTGGGGACGCCGTAGACCTTGCCGTCCTTGCTGAAGACGTCGCGCAGCTCCGGCCGGATGGCGTCGTAGTGCGGGACGTCCTTGACGTAGGCGGTGATGTCCGCGGCCTGCTTGCGGGCGATGAGGTTCGCCGGGTCGGTGAAGTAGGCGTAGAAGACGTCCTCGAGCTGGCCGCCGGCGAGCTTCGCGGAGAACGTCTTGGGGTCCATGAACCCCTCGTGCGGCTCGATGTCGACGTCGGGGTTGGCGGCCTCGAACTCGGCCACGTCCTCGTCGAAGATCTTGCGCTCGAACGGCTGGGTCTGCGGCGGCTGGCCGTTGACCGAGATCGTGACCTTGCCGCCGGCGGCGCCGGTCTCGTCGGCTTGCGAGCACGCGACGGCGGTCAGGCTCAGGCTGCCTGCCAGCAGCAACCCCGCCGCTCTGCGGAGGCTGAGTGAGTTCATGGGGGCGGACCCTCCTCGGGTGTGGTGTGGCGGACACGGTAAGTCGCCCCACCACTTCGCCGCAAGATGTCTACGAAAACTCGCAACTTCACGACATCAACTCGTAAGCAACCCTCGCCCCGCACTCACGCACAAAAAATGCCGCCCACCCCTGACGGGGCAGACGGCAACGGACGTGGTCGAACCTCAGACCCCGCGCGTCGACCTCCAGGACGCGCGGGACGCGGAGGTTCGGCTCGCGGTCAGCGGGCGGCCGGGGCGGTGGAGGAGCGGACCACCAGCTCCGGCTCGAAGAGCAGCTCCTCGTCGGGGACCGGGGTGCCGGCGATCTGATTCGCGAGCAGTTCGACGGCGGCGCGGCCCATGGCCTCGATCGGCTGGCGGACCGTGGTCAACGGCGGCTCGGTGCAGGTCATGAGCGGCGAGTCGTCGTAGCCGACGACGGACACGTCGTGCGGCACCTTGAGCCCGTGCCGGCGCACGGCGCGCACGGCGCCCAACGCCAGCGGGTCCGAGGCGCACACGATCGCGGTGACGCCCCGGTGCAGCAGGCGGGTGGTGGCCGCCTGCCCGCCCTCCAGCGAGAACATCGCGTGCTCCTCGAACAGCTCCACCCCCGCGCCCGCCGCGCACGAGGTCAACGCGGTGAGCTTCCGCCTCGACGGCATGTGGTCCGACGGGCCCAGCACCGCCCCGATCCGCGTGTGCCCCAACGCCACCAGGTGCCCGAACGCCTGCTCGACCGCCACCGCGTCGTCGCACGACACCCGCGGGAACCCGAGGTCGTCTATCGCCGCGTTCACCAGCACCGCGGGCAGCTTGCGCCGCGTCATCTGCCGGTAGTGCTCGTGCGACGCGTCCGCCTGCGCGTACTGCCCGCCGGCGAACACCACCCCGGACACGTGCTGCTCGAACAGCAGCTCCAGGTAGTCCGCCTCCGTCACGCCGCCGGCCGTCCGGGTGCACAGCACCGGCGTGAAGCCGCGCTGGGCCAAGGCGTTGCCGACCACGTCGGCGAACGCGGGGAAGATCGGGTTCTGCAGCTCCGGCAGCACCAGGCCGACCAGGCGGGCACGTTCCCCGCGCAGCTGCGTCGGCCGTTCGTACCCGAGCACGTCCAGCGCCGTGAGCACGGCCGACCGCGTCGCGTCGGACACGCCCGGCTTGCCGTTGAGCACCCGGCTGACCGTCGCCTCGCTCACGCCGACCTTCGCGGCCACTTCCGCCAACCGCCGTTGCGTCATGGAGCAACTATACGGCAGGACTTACGTTCCGCTTGCGTTGACTTGCACTCGTTTGCGAGTTCCACCGCCGCCCGCAGCACCGAGCACCGCGGCACGACCCGGTCCACCAACCCGGTGCGCAACGCCTCGTCGGCGGTCACCCGCCGTGCCACCAACACCTGATCGCCGGTCACCCGACCGTCCGTCACCCACCCGAGACCACCGTCGGCGGCCAGCACCCGCAGGTCGCACGCCATGGCCAGCTCCGCCGCCTCGCCGGACGGGCTGCCGCCGATCGCCGCGACCACCGGCACGGGCAGGTTCGCCACCTCCTCGCGCACGCCGCGCAACGACGCCGCCACCGCCTCCCGCTCCGCCACCGACCCCCGGACCAGCCGCTCGGTGTCGGCGGCGCACAGACCCGGGTCGACGATGAGCACGACGGCGCGGGCGCCGGCCACCACGGGCAGCAGCGCGCGCACGTCGGTCAGCAGGGTGTCCGACGGCTCGTCGATCCGGATGACCGCGATCCCGCCGGAGACATCGAGTGAGACGGTCATGAGCCGCCATCGTGGTCGACGGTTCCCCCGGTTGTCATGTTCCACCCCACTATCGGGTGACGGCGGGGTACAAATCCCCTGTGAAGCGGTGGGTGGTGGCGGTGGCGTTGGTCGGCCTGACCGGGTGCGCGGTGCCCGTGACGGGTCAGCCCGCGCCCGGCCCGACGTCGTCGGCCTCCGGGGCCGAGCCCGAGGTCGTGCGCTGGATGAACAACTTCTGCGGCGTGGCGAAGTACATGATCGCCTCGGGCGGGGTGCAGTTCGACCAGACGCAGACCGACCCGGTCCAGGCGAAGAAGTCCGTCAGCGACTCGCTCGGCCGCGTGGTCGACGTGCTGGACGTCGTCCTGCACGACCTCGACGAGCTGACCCCGGCGCCGACGCCCGCCGCCGACACCGCGGTCGAGGTCATCAGCGAGCCGCTGACCAGGGCGCGGGACAAGTTCGTCTCGGCCAAGTCGGCCGTGGACGCCGCGCCCGAGATGACCCTCGACATCTACAGCGCCGTCATCCAGGACATGACCGAGGCGGTCACGGTGATGAACGAGGGCGTGGAGAAGATGGGCGTGGTCTCGCTGCCGGACGAGTTCCGCGACGCCGCCGGCCAAGCCGAGAACTGCGCGGCCTGACGCCGGGCACGCCGTCCGTTCACCTGCCCGCGGTGCGCTGGTGACCTGCGACGGGAGCGTTCTCCGCACATCTGCGGCTTCGGACCCGCGCACCCGCAAATCTGGGGGCACGGCCCCCATGTGCGCCACCGCACGCCCGTGACACGTTGTGCGGCGTGTTCCCCTCCGCCGTAGATCGGCCGCCCCCCGCGTGGTGGCTGAGCGGTGTGCGCGGGAACCACCAAGAGCTGGTCGTCCCCCGTGGACGGCCCTCATGGGCCGCGTTCGTGGAACGCGCCACCACGACCGCGGCCCGTGCAGACTTCACCGGCGGCAGCTGGGACGAGGGGTTCGCGTCCGCGCTGAGACCCCTGGTGAGCGCGGCCGTGGCCCTCGACCCCCGGCTGGACGACGACTTCGCCCACGCGCTGGGCAGGCGGCTGGTCCGGATCGCCGCGCGCACGCTCGTGCTGGAGCTGAACCTCGACCGGGTCGGCGAGCGGCTGGTCGGCGACACTCCGCAGGAGCGGTTCGCCGCGTTCGTCCGGCGCGTCGACCTGCCCGCGCTGTTCGCCCGGTACCCGGTGCTGGCCCGGCTGCTCGGCCAGACCTGCCTGCACGCGGTCGACGCGCACCGCGAGCTGCTCGACCGGTTCGCCGCCGACCGGCCGGAGATCGTGCGCACCCTGCTCGACGGCCGCGACCCCGGCCCGCTCGCGCACGTGGAGACCGGTCGGGGCGACCCGCACGCGCAGGGGCGTTCGGTCGCCGTGCTGACCTTCTCCGACGGCCGCCGGGTGGTCTACAAGCCCCGGCCGGTGGCGCTGCACCGGGCGTTCGCGGACCTGGTGACGTGGTTCGACGGGCACACCGGCCTCGGCCTGCGGCTACCGCGCGCCCTCGCCGGCGCGGGGCACGGGTGGCTGGAGTTCGTCGAGCACCGCCCGTGCGCGGACGTCACCGAGGTCGGCCGGTTCTACCAGCGGCTCGGCGCGCTGATCGCGCTGCTGTACGCGGTGGACGGCACCGACATGCACTACGAGAACCTCATCGCGGCGGCCGACCAGCCCGTGCTGGTGGACGTGGAGACGGTGTTCCACCCCACGGTCGGCGCGCCGGCGGACCCGGCGGTCCGGGCGCTGGCCCGGTCCGTGCACCGCACCGCCGTGCTGCCGCGCGTGCTGCTGGGCGAGCACGGCGCGCTGGACGTCGGCGGCATCGGCGGCGACCACGGCGACGGGCTGCCGACCGAGGGCGTGGCCTGGCTGCACCCCGGCACCGACCGGATGCGCCTGGTGCGCAGGCCCGCGCCCATGCCCACCGCGCACAACCGGCCCGTGCTGGACGGGCGCGAGGCCGAGCCCGCGGACTACCAGGGCGCGCTGCTGGCCGGGTTCCGGATCGGCTACGACGCCCTCTACGACCACCGCGCCGAGCTGCTCGGCCCGAACGGGCTGCTGCACCGCTTCGCCGACCTGCCGGTGCGGTTCGTGCCGCGGATGACCCAGCTGTACGCGACGTTGCTGGACGAGTCGACGCACCCGGACGCGCTGCGCGGCGCCTCGGACCGCCAGGACATCCTCGACCTGCTGTGGGACGGCACGGCGGACGACGAGGTGGCGCACGCCCTCGTGCCGCACGAGATGCGCGACCTGTGGGCGGGCGACGTGCCGCTGTTCACCACCCGGCCGGGCAGCCGCGACGTGTGGACCTCGACCGGGCAGCGGCTGCCGGACCTGCTGCCGTCCTCCTCGCTGGACGCCGTCACGGCCAAGGTCACCGCGCTGGACGAGGTGGACAAGCACGACCAGCAGTGGCTGATCAGCGCCGGGCTGGCGAGCAGGCCGCGACCGGTCGAGCACCGCACCGGCCGCGGGGTCGCCGCGCCGGTGGAGGCGGGCGTCCCCGACCGGCAACGGCTGCTGGTCGCCGCGTGCGGCATCGCCGACGAGGTGCTGGCGCACGCGGCGACCGCCGACGGCCGGGTCAACTGGGTGGGCCTCGAACTGGTCGACGACCGGCACTGGGCGGTCGCCCCGATGGGCGCGGGCCTGTCCAACGGCTACACCGGCGTCGCGTTGTTCCTCGCGCAGCTCGGCAAGCTCACCGGCGCCGCCCGCTACACCGAGTACGCGCGGGACGCGCTGCGGCCGATCCCCGGCCTGCTGGCCGCGTTCGCCGAGGACACCGACCTGGCGGCGGCCGTCGGCAGCGGCGCGTTCCACGGGCTGGGCGGCATCTCCTACGCCTTGGCGCGGTTGGCGAACCTGCTCGACGACGACGAGGTCGGCGGCTGGCTGCGTGCCGCCGTGGAGGTCGCGACCGAGGTCGAGGCCGTCGGCGAGGACCCGGCCAACGTGGTCGAGGGGTGGGCGGGCGGCCTGGCCGCGATGCTGGCGGTGCGGGCGGAGAGCGGTTCGCCCGCCGCCGCGGCGCTGGCCCGGTCCTACGCCGACCGGCTCGCCGCGGCCACCCCCGGCGGCGACGGTTTCGCCCGCGGCCGGGCGGGCGTCGGCTGGGCGTTGCTGCGCTACGCGCGCGCCGCGGGCGACCAGCGCTACGGTGTGGTCGGCCGCGCGAACCTGCGCGCCGACCACGCCCTGCGGCAACGCCTGCTCGACGTGGCCGAAGCGGACCACAGCTGGTGCTCCGGGCTCTCCGGCGCGGTGCTCGCGCACTGCGCCCACCCGGACCAACCGGTCGACGCGCACACCCTGCACCTCGACCGGTGCCTGAACGCCTTGGCGGTGCACGAACCCTTGCGGGACCTGAGCCTGTGCCACGGTGAGCTGGGCGTGATCGAGGCCCTGACCGTCCTCGCGGAACGCGGGCACGGCCTGGCCGCGGCCATGCAGACCCGGCGCGCGGGGCTGGTCCTCGGCGCGCTGGACCAGTACGGGGCGCGCTGCGGCACGCCCGGCGGCGTGCCGTCGGCCGGCCTGCTCACCGGGCTGTCCGGCATCGGGTACGGCCTGCTCCGCCTCGGTTTCCCCGAGCAGGTGCCTTCGGTGCTCCTGCTCGGGTCCACGCACGACATCCACCCCCTCGAGGAGAACACCCGATGAACGACGCCAACCGCGACGAGGTCACCACCTGGAGCGAAGACCAGGACGGCGACCACCCCGCCGGGGAGATGGCGCTGTCCCGCAAGGCCAAGGCGGGCGCACGGGCACGCGCGCTGGCCGGCCTCACCATGGCCGTGGGCGCGTACGCCGCGGTCGCGGTGAGCGAAGGCACCATGACCACGGTGAGCGCGCCGGGACTGCCCCTGTAGCCGGGCTCGGCCCTACCGCCGGACTGCCCGCCCACACTGGGGGTGCGGGCAGTTTGGCATGCCGCCGTTCGGCTTGACTAAGGTCGGCGCATGCACACCCGCGCGCCGGTCGTGGTCGGCCGCGACGAAGAACTCCACGTGCTCGACCGCATGCTGGCCGACGCGGGCGCCCACCGGGGCCGCGCCGTGTTCCTCGTCGGCGAGCCGGGCATCGGGAAGACCCGGCTGGCGCGCTTCGCCGCCGGCGCCGCCTTCGACCGCGGCATGCGGGTGCTGCGCGGTCGCGGCAGCACGATCGGGCCGATCGTGCCGTTCCGGCCGCTGGCCGAGGCCCTGATGTCGCTGCTGCGCGCCGGGGACGGCCTCAACCTGCGCGAACTGGGCCCGTACCAGCCGGCGCTCGGCCGGTTGGCGCCCGAGTGGAGCCCGGAGGCGGCCGGCGCCGAGGAGCAACGGCCCGCGCACTCCGTGCTGGTGCTCGCCGAGGCCGTGCTGCGGCTGCTGGCCGTGGTCGGCCGCACGCAGCCGTGCCTGCTGGTGCTGGAGGACCTGCACGACGCGGACGCCGAGACGCTGGCCGTCGTCGACTACCTGGTGGACAACCTCGACCAGGCGCCCGCCGCGCTCCTGGTGACCACCCGCGCCGACCCCGGCCCCACCCTGGACGTGGTCCGGCTGGCCGCGCAACGGCAGGTGGGCGTGCTGATGGAGCTGCGCCGCCTGGACGAGCGGCAGGTGCGCCGGATGGTGGGGCTGTGCCTGGAGGCGGAGGACCACGAGGTGCCCGCCGAGGTCGTGCAGCGGCTGTGGGCCGACAGCGCGGGCAACCCGTTCGTGGTCGAGGAGATGTTGCACGGCCTGGTGAACGGCGGCCTGCTGGTGCGCGGGCCCGGCGGCTGGCAGGTGCTCGGCGAACTGCGCATCGACGTGCCGTCGGCGCTGGTCCGCTCGATCGCGCACCGCACCGACCGGCTGGGGCCGCAGGGCCGCGAGGTGCTGTCGGTGGCCGCCGTGCTCGGCCACCGGTTCCCGCTGTCGGTGCTGCGGCGGGTGACCGGCATGGACGACCGCGCCCTGCTCTCGCACCTGCACGCGGGCGTGGCCGCGCAGCTGGTCACGCCGGACGAGCCGGTGCCCGACTGGTACGCGTTCCGGCACCCGCTGACCGCCGAGGCGCTGCTGGCGCAGCTGCCGCCGCCGCACCGGGCCGAGCTGGCCCGGCGGACCGCCGACGCCGTGCGCGAGCTGCACCCCGACCTGTCCGGCGAGTGGTGCGCGCTGGTGGCGTCGCTGCGGCTGGACGCCGGGCAGACCGCCGAGGCGGGCGCGTTGCTGGCCGAGGCGGGACGGCGGGCGCTGGCCGACGGCGCGGCCGGGTCGGCGGTGCGGCTGCTCGACCACGCGCACCGGCTGCTGGCCACCGAGGTCGACGTGGCCATCCGCGCCGACGTGCTGGACTCGCTGCTGCCCGCGCTCGCCGAGGCGGGCCAGTTCGAGCGGGCGTTCGCGCTGGTCGACGCGGTGACCGAGCTGAGCGCCGCCGGGTTGGGCCGGGTGCGGCGGGCCGAGCTGCACACCAAGCTCGCGCAGGTGGCCAACACCGCGGGCCGGTGGACCGAGGGCATGGCGCACGTGGAGACGGCGCGCGCGCTGCTCGGCGCGGACGCGACCGACGAGCACACCGCCCGCCTCGACGCCGTGGCCGCGTTCCTGACGTTGAACCTGGAGGTGCCGGACCGGATCTCCTCGGCCGAGTTCCTGGCCAGGCGGGCGGCCGACGCGGCGAAGCGGGTGCCGCTGCCGGAGGTGGGCTGCGAGACGTGGCAGCTGCTCGGCGTGCTGGCGCGCGACCGCGACCTGGACGAGGCGACCGAGTGCTTCAGCCGGGCCCGTGCGCTGGCCGAGGAGCACGGGCTGCCGATCCAGCGGGTGTACGCGGTGATCAGGCAGGCCGGGCTGGGCTGGCTGGCCGAGGGCGAGGCGGCGGAGCTGGCCGAGGCGCGCGAGGAGGCGTTGCGGATCGGCGCGATCAGCGTGGCCTACAACGTCGACGCGATCCTCGGGCTGGACACCGTGCTGCGCGGGCAGTACGACGCCGCGGCGGAGCAGTTGACCCGGATCATCGCGGACACGCGGCGGCTGCAGCTGCGCAACCTCACCCTGTACGGGTTGATGGCGCGCGCGACCGCGGCGGCGCACCAGGGCAAGCGGGCCGAGATGGACGCGGCGATCGAGGCGTTCGACCAGCTCGGCGGGGTCGGCTCGCAGGAACGGCCGCTGTGCTTCGGGTTGGCGCGGGCGTTCTGCGCGTTGCTGGAGGAGGACCGCGTGACCGCCGGGCACGACCTGGCGCGCGCCATCGCGTACGAGGCCGAGGCGCCGACCGTGTACCACCTGTCCGGCAGGCACGGGCTGCGCCTGCTGCTGGACGCGTTGTCGGGCGCGTTGGACCTGGCGGGCTACCGCGCGGTGACGCGGGCGGCGGCGGCGCGGATGCGCTGGAACCGGGGTTTCGCGCAGTTCGCGCTGGCCGTGCTGCTGGGCAGGCTCGGTCGGGAGGCGGAGGCGGCGCAGGCCGTGCGCGCGGGCCGCGAGGCGGCGGCGATCCACCCGCTGGCCCGCCACCTGGGGCTGCGGCTGGTGGCCGAGGCGGCGGTGGCCGACGGGTGGGGCGAGCCGGTCGGCTGGCTGCGCGGCGCCGAGGAGTACTTCCACCAGGCCGGTCAGCCGGCCGTGGCCAGCGCGTGCCGCGGGCTGCTGCGGCAGGTGGGCGCGTCGGTGCCGCAGCGGCGGACCGGGTCCGACCAGGTGCCGCGCGAGCTGCGGGCGCTGGGCGTGACCGTGCGCGAGTTCGAGGTGTTCCGGCTGCTGGCGGGTCGCCTGGGCAACAAGGCGATCGCCACCCGGCTGCACATCTCGCCGCGGACGGTGGAGAAGCACGTGGCGAGCCTGATCACGAAGACCGCGAAGCCGGACCGGGAGTCGCTCAGCGCGTTCGCCGCGTCCCTCGGACCCGCCGACCGGCCCTAGCAAGGCGGGTGCCGGTCCGTTAGACCTGGTGCGGTGAGAATCCTGGTGGCAGTGGCGCTGACGATGGCTCTCGGCGGCGGGGTGGCGCAGGCCTCCCCCGCGACACCGGACGCGGGAGCACCGGACACGACTCGCGGGCCGTGCGCGTACGCGGTGACGCCGGACGAGCCGGCCGCCCGGCCCGTGCCGCTGCCGCCCGACCCGCGGCACACGCCCGACCGCGGTCACCCCGAGGTCCTCCTGCAGACCAACCAGGGCCCCGTGCCGCTGGTGCTGGACCGCGCGAAGGCGCCGTGCACCGTCCAGAGCTTCCTGCACCTGGTGCGGAAGAAGTTCTACGACGACACGACGTGCCACCGGCTCACGGCGTACCCGACGTTGAAGGTGCTGCAGTGCGGCGACCCGTCCAACACCGGTGAAGGCGGTCCGGGCTACAAGTACGCCGACGAGCTGCCGACCGACCTCGCGCCCGCGCCGAACGACCCCACGGGCCTGCGCCGCATCTACCCGCGCGGCACGTTGGCCATGGCCAACGCGGGCCCGGACACCAACGGCAGCCAGTTCTTCCTGGTCACGTCGGACTCCGTGCTGCGGCCCAACTACACCGTCTTCGGCCGCGTCACCCCCGCCGGGCTCGCCACCTTGGACAAGGTCGCCGCCGGCGGCATCGCGCCGAACCCGGACAGCGAGGTCGACGGCCGCCCGGCCCTGACCACGGACATCCAGCGGGCCAAGCGCACCTGCTAGGGCGCTAGGAGACGGGCGCGCTCACCCGGATGTCGGCGTTCCAGTCGGTGAAGCGGTGCAGGGTGCGCTGGAAGACGTTGCCCTCCAACGTCTTCAGCACCTGCTCCACCCGCACCGGCAGGTCGCCCGGACCGACCCACACGGTCGCGGACGCGGTGAAGCCCGACTCGTAGGCCGCCATCAGCTGGGCGCGCCGCGAGCTGTCGGGCGTGCGCTCGGCCTGCAGCCGCAGGTCGACCAGGAGCGTGTAGCGGCGCGTCGACACGCCGTCGAGCTGCTCGTCGCCCTTCTCCACCAGCAGGCTGCCGGTCAGCGACCGCACCACCGAGGCCGGGTCGACCTCGTCTGCCAGGCCGGCGACCGTGGTGTCCACCCGCACGGGCGCGCGGTCGGCCAGGTCGAGCCTGGTCCACGTGCCGCCGTCGGTGCGGGAGTAGCCGGCGTCGGCCAGCACGACGACGTCGGTGGACGAGTCCTGCCGCAACGACACCAGCCGGCCCTCGCCGGCGCGCAGCAGGCCGCCGTCGAGCGCGACGCTCAGCCCGGTCATGGTGGTCTCGGCGGCGAACCGGACGGAGTGCTGCTCGTCGGCGCGGGCGACCAGGTTCGCGATCAGCGTGGCGCTGTCGTCCACCACCGGGCCGAGGGTCGGCGTCGGGAGGGCTGTCCGCTCCGCGCAGCCCGCCAGCGCCACCCCGGCCAGCACCAACGCGACGACGGACCTGCGCATGTCTCCCCCCACGGACGGTGAACCACGCCATCCTCCCCCACCGGCGACCGATAAGGAGTGCGAACCCCGAAAGTGTCTCGGCTACCGTCGTGGGCATGCCCCACGTGCTCTCCGTCAACGTCGGCTCCCGCGTCGAGTTCGACCAGGCCAACGTCGGCCACACCGGTATCGGCAAGCTCCCCGTGCCCGGCCCCGTGGACGTCCGCGCGCCCGGCCCGGTCGGCAGCGGCGTCATCGGCGACCACATCTCCGACTCGCGCAACCACGGTGGCGACGACCAGGCCGTTTACGCCTACGCGCGGGAAGACCTGGACGCGTGGGCGGTGGAGTTGGGTCGGGCCGACCTGCGGCCCGGGCTGTTCGGCGAGAACCTGACCACGGTGGGTCTCGACGTGTGCGGCGCGCGGATCGGCGAGCGGTGGCGGATCGGCGGGCTGCTGCTCCAGGCGACCAGCCCGCGGGTGCCGTGCCGGACGTTCGCCGGGGTGATGGAGGAGCACGGGTGGGTGAAGACGTTCACTCGGCGCGGGCTTCCCGGCACGTACTTCCGCGTCCTGGAGCCCGGCACGATCACGGCGGGTGACGAGATCACGATCGAGCACCGGCCCGACCACGACGTCACGATCGCGCTCGCGTTCCGCGCCCTGACCCTGGAGCCCGCGTTGCTGCCGGGCCTGCTGGCGGCCGGCGACGACCTGCCCGAGGACCTGCGACGCCGGGTCGAGCGGCGGGCGTTCGACCCGGCGTAGCGGTGGCTCAGGCGAGCGCGGACAGCTTCTCGAACTCCTCGTCGGTCAGCTCGATCCGCGCCGCCGCCACGTTCTCCTCCAGGTGCGCGATCGAGGACGTGCCGGGGATGGGCAGCACCACGGGCGACCTGCGCAGCAGCCACGCCAGCGCGAGCTGCGCGGGCGTGGCGCCGTGCTCCTTGGCGGCCGAGTCGAGCACGCCGCCGGGACGGGCCAGCTCGCCGGTCGCCACCGGGAACCACGGGATGAACGCGATGCCGAGCTCGGTCGCGCGCTCCAGCACGGCCTCGTGCCCGCGGTTGGCCAGGTTGTACAGGTTCTGCACGCTCGCGATCGGCGCGACCGCCCGGGCGGCCTCGAGCTGGGCGACGTCCACCTCGGACAGTCCGATGTGCCGGATCTTGCCCTCCTCCTGGAGCTTGCGCAGCTCGCCGACCTGGTCCTCCAGCGGGTAGTCCGGGTCGACGCGGTGCAGCTGGTAGAGGTCGATGCGCTCGACGCCGAGCCGCCGCAGGCTGGTCTCGACGGCCTGCCGCAGGTAGGCGGGCTTGCCGAGGATCGGCCACTCGTTCGGGCCGGTGCGCAGCAGGCCGCCCTTGGTCGCGATGACCAGGTCGTCCGCGTACGGGTGCAGGGCCTGCCGGATCAGCTCCTCGTTGACGTGCGGGCCGTAGGCGTCCGCGGTGTCGATGAAGGTGACGCCCAGCTCGACCACCCGGCGCAGCACGGCGATCGCGTTGTCGCGGTCGGCCGGGTAGCCCCAGATGCCCTCACCGGTGAGCCGCATCGCGCCGTAGCCGAGGCGGTTGACGGTCAGGTCCCCACCCAGCGAAAAGGTCTCAGACACCTCTGGTGCTCCTCGTGGTTCGGGTGTTGCTCGGTTCTCCACTCGCGCCAACCGGTCGGACCGCGTCGGTTGTTCCCGTCCTGGGGGATCGGGCCGACGCGCGTCCACGTGGTGGAACCCGGCTACTGCTTGGCGACCAGCGTGAGCACGTCGTACTTGGCCACCGACTCACCCTTCTGGTTGACCAGGTCGGCGTCCCAGCGGACCTCGCCGTACTCCTGGTCCTCGCGCGGCGTGATCTGCTTCGCGGTCAACGTCACGGTCAGCTCGTCGCCGGGGAACGTGGGCGTGAGGAACCGCAGGTTCTCCAGCCCGTAGTTGGCCAGCACCGGCCCCGGCTCGGGCGAGACGAACAGGCCCGCCGCGAACGACACCACCAGGTACCCGTGCGCGACCCGACCGCCGAAGAACGGGTTCGCCGTCGCGGCTTCCTCGTCCATGTGCGCGTAGAACGTGTCGCCGGTGAACTCCGCGAAGTGCTCGATGTCGGCCAACGTCACCGTGCGCGGCCCGGCCACGACCGTGTCGCCGATCCTCAACTCCCGCAACGACTTGCGGAACGGGTGCACGTCCGACTCGGTGCGCGGCGCGCCCGGCACCCACCGCCCGGTGACCGCGCTCAGCACCCTGGGGCCGGCCTGCACCGCGGTGCGCTGCATGTGGTGCAGCACGCCACGGATGCCGCCCATCTCCTCACCGCCGCCCGCGCGGCCCGGACCGCCGTGCACCAGCATCGGCAGCGGCGAACCGTGTCCGGTGGACTCCTTGGCGTCGTCGCGGTCGAGCACCAGGACGCGGCCGTGCCACGGGGCCACGCCCAGCACCACGTCGCGCGCGAAGTCGGCGTCGTGCGTGACGACGGAGCCGACCAGGCTGCCCGCGCCGCGCGCGGCCAGCTCGACCGCGTGCTCGGCGTCGCGGTAGGCCATCAGCGTCGACACCGGCCCGAACGCCTCCACCTCGTGCGGCTGGGCGTGGTCGGGGTCGGCCTTGAGCAGCACCGGCGACAGGAACGCGCCGCGCTCGGCGTCGGCGTCCACCACGTCCACGCGGTCCGGGGAGCCGTAGACGACGTCACCGACCTCCAGCAGCGCCTTCAGCGACCGCCGGACCTCCTCGCGCTGCTCCAGCCCGGCCAGCGCGCCCATCCGCACGCTCTCGTTCGCGGGGTTGCCGATCACGACCTTCGCCAGGCGCGCGGTGGCGGCGTCGGCGACGGCGTCCAGGAGGGAGGCGGGTACCAGGGCGCGCCGGATCGCGGTGCACTTCTGGCCTGCCTTGACCGTCATCTCGCTGACGAGCTGCTTGACGAACAGGTCGAACTCGGGCGTGCCCTCGACCGCGTCCGGGCCGAGGATCGAGCAGTTCAGCGAGTCCGCCTCGGCGTTGAAGCGCACGCTGTTGCGCACGACCGCCGGGTGGGTGCGCAGCACCTGGGCGGTGGACGCGGAGCCGGTGAAGCCGACCAGGTCCTGGGCCGTGAGGTGGTCGAGCAGGTCGCCCGCGCTGCCGGTGACCAGCTGCAGCGAGCCTTCCGGCAGCAGGCCCGAGGCCAGCATCAGCTCGACCAGCTTCTCGGTGATGTACGCCGTCTGGGAGGCGGGCTTGATCAGCGACGGCACGCCGGCGATGAACGCGGGCGCGAACTTCTCCAGCGGGCCCCACATCGGGAAGTTGAAGGCGTTGATCTGCACGGCCACGCCCCGCAGCGGGGTCGCGACGTGCTGGCCGACGAACGTGCCGCCCTTGCTCAGCGGCTCCACGTTGCCGTCGACGTAAACCTTGTCGTTGGGCAGCTCGCGCTTGGCCTTGCTCGCGTAGCCGAACAGCACGCCGATGCCGCCGTCCACGTCGATCAGGGAGTCCGTCCTGGTGGCGCCCGATCGGGCGCACAGGGCGTACAGCTCGTCGCGGTGTTCCCGCAGGTGCGAGGCGAGGGCCTTGAGCAGGGCCGCGCGCTGGTGGAACGTCAGCTCCCGCAGCGCCGGTCCGCCGACGCGCCTGCCGTGGTCGAGCGCCGCCGCCATGTCGACGCCCTGCGACGAGATGCGGGCGATCTCCTCGCCCGTCACCGCGTCGTGCAGCGGCGTTCCTTCGACGGACGGGGCGTGCCAGCGACCTGACACGTAGCTGCGCAGCATGGCCATCGGGTGTCGACCTCCTCGTCGGGCCGGTGGGTGTCCCGGCATGACCCGACAGTAAAGCCTCCGTACTTTCATCGTGACTTGATTCAAGGTCATGCAGTAACTTTTGGACGGCCGCCGCCAGAATGAGAGGAGTGTCGATGAGGACACGAGTGGTGGTGAGCGCGGTCGTGCTCGCCTTCAGCGGGCTGGCCGTGCCGGCCGCCCAAGCCGCACCCGCGCCCGCGCCGGACGCCGCCGACGTCGGCGCCATGGCGGTGACCTTCGCCGAGGAGTTCAACGGCCCGGCGGGCACGCGGGTCGACGCCTCCAAGTGGAACACGGAGGTCGGCGACAACAACGGCAACAACCGCGAGCACCAGTACTACACGACCTCGGCGAGCAACGCCGCCATGGACGGCGCGGGCAACCTGGTCATCACCGCCCGCAAGGAGAACCCCGGCAACTACAACTGCTGGTACGGCCGGTGCCAGTACACGTCGGCCCGGATCAACACCGCGGGCAAGTTCACCACGACCTACGGCAAGGTCGAGGCGCGGATGAAGATGCCGCGCGGCAAGGGCATCTGGCCCGCGTTCTGGATGCTCGGGCAGGACATCAACTCCGGCAACCCGTGGCCGGGCAGCGGCGAGATCGACATCATGGAGTTCCTGGGCCACGACCTGGACACGGTGTACGGCACCATCCACGGTCCCGGCTACTCCGGCGCGGGCGGCATCGGCATGCCGTTCAACGGGCCGAACTTCGCCGACGGCTTCCACACCTTCGCCATCGAGTGGTCGCCCACCGGCATCGCGTGGTCCGTGGACGGCAACGTCTACCAGCGCCGCACGCCCGCCGACGTCGGCGGCAACCAGTGGGTGTTCAACAAGCCGTTCTTCATCATCCTGAACCTGGCGGTCGGCGGCGAGTGGCCGGGCTACCCGGACGCCACCACCACGTTCCCGCAGCAGTTCGTGATCGACTACGTGCGGGTGTCGACGTCGGACGGCAACCCGCCCGCGGGTGGCCGGATCA
This sequence comes from Actinosynnema sp. NPDC049800, assembly GCF_040656635.1. Taxonomy (NCBI): domain Bacteria; kingdom Bacillati; phylum Actinomycetota; class Actinomycetes; order Pseudonocardiales; family Pseudonocardiaceae; genus Actinosynnema; species Actinosynnema sp. NPDC049800. The sequence continues at coordinate 127,596 of NZ_JBFAMT010000015.1, forward strand.
CCGGCATCGGCGGCAAGTGCGTGGACGTGGCCGGCGCGAACTCGGCCAACGGCACGCCCGTGCAGCTGTGGGACTGCAACGGCACGGCGGCCCAGCAGTGGTCCCGGCCGGGCGACGGCACGATCCGGGCGCTGGGCAAGTGCCTGGACGCGGCGTCGGGCGGCACGGCGGACGGCACGCTGGTCCAGCTGTGGGACTGCAACGGGACCGGTGCGCAGAAGTGGGCGGTGAGCGGTGCCAACGACATCGTGAACATCCAGGCGAACAAGTGCCTGGACGCGCAGAACAACAGCTCCGCCAACGGCACGCGGCTGCAGCTGTGGACCTGCTTCGGCACCGCGAACCAGAAGTGGACCGTCGCGTGAGCCACGTGACGTGATCGGGGCCTGTAGCTCCTGATTCGGGCCCCTCAAGCCCGCCCGCGACCGTGACCGCCGACTCTCCCCGGCGGTCACGGTCGGTCACGGTCGGTCACGACAGTCGCGGCTGTCGCAGCGGCGCCGGTCGAGGCGGGCGTGACGCGGATGCTCACGCCCGCCTCCCTGCCGTCGCACTTCCCCAGCTGCACCATCCCCTCCCCGAACTCCCCCTCCCCCCTCGCCACCCCCGCACATCCGGAACGCGGTTCGACCGGAATGCGGTGGTGATCGACACCGTTGACCTTGTCGTGAAGCTTTCCGTGCTGGACCGGTCGCGGGTGAGGGTCGGGAGTGGTCACCCAGAGGCGCTGCGCGACACGATCGCGTTCGCCCGTCAGGCTGAACAGCTCGGCTATCACCGCTTCTGGGTGTCCGAGCACCACGGCGTGCCGGGCGTGGCCGGTTCCGCGCCGACGGTGCTGGCGGCAGCCGTCGCCGGGGCGACGTCCCGGATCAGGGTCGGCACCGGCGGCGTGATGCTGCCCAACCACCAGCCACTGGTCGTGGCCGAGCAGTTCGGTGTGCTGGAGTCGCTGTTCCCGGGCCGGATCGACATGGGCCTCGGCCGGTCGGTCGGCTTCATCGAGGCGGTCCGCAAGGCGTTGGGGCACGACAAGGAGGACGCCGCCGACTTCGGCCCGAGGCTCACCGAGCTGCTGGGGTACTTCACGGGCGACCAGGCGGTGCGCGGCTACCCGGCCGACGGCCTCCGCGTGTCGCCGTTCGTCCTCGCCACCGGCGCCGGCGCGCGCGTTGCCGCAGCACACGGCGTCCCACTGGTCATCGGCTCGTTCCGGGGCGAAGACGCCATGATCGACGCCATCACCACCTACCGCGCCGAGTTCCGCCCGTCGGCGTGGTCGGACGAGCCGTACGTGGTGATCTCCTCGACGGTCGCCGTCGCCGACACCACCGAGGACGCCTGGCGACTCCTCGTGCCGGAGGCGTGGGCGATGGCGCACTCACGCACCCGAGGCGAGTTCCCACCCCTGAGCGCGCCGAACGACATCCTCGCCCAGGCCATGACGAGCCGCGAGCGCCGACTGTTCGAGCAGTCCCTCCAAGGCCACGTCCACGGCACACCATCCGAAGTCGCCAAGGCCCTGGACAACCTCCTCCACCGCACCGCCGCCGACGAGGTCCTGGTCACCACCAGCACGTACGACCGCGCCGCCATGCTCGACTCGTACCGCCGACTGGCCGACCTCTACCTCTGACCCGCCCGACCGCCGCCTGCGGTCAGACTCCGACGGACCGCGTCACCCCTGCGGGTTCGTCGCGCGCCGAGTCGCCGCGTGCCGGGTTGCCGTGTGTTCTACGAGCTCAACCTCGATGAACGCACCGATCATCGCCCGCCACACCGCCTCCGCCACCACCGGCTCCAACCCTGCCACCGACGCCCGCTCCCGCACCGACGCGATCACCTCGGCAACCCGGTCCGGCGCCCGAACCGCCTGGTCATCCGACTTGAACGCCGCAGCCGCCCGCACCAGACCTTGCCGTTGCGCCAGCAGGCGCACCAGCTCCGAGTCGATCACATCGATGCGCGCACGAACCTCGTCCAGTGACGTCGGGGGCAGCGACGGCTGCGACGACGAATCGGACGACGGGGACGGCGACAGCGACGGCGACGGGACCGACGTGGAGGTGGAGTCAGACACGTCCATCATCATCCACGACTCATACCAACCGACTACTCCCCACCTCGCAACCCCACGGCACCCAAACGCCCCACCACCCGAACACCGCTACCAGCGCATGCCACTCCGCAGCACGGCAAAGCACCAATCCTCGGCGCGGCGGGGGCGGGGGTCCACGACACGACGGCACAGCGCTGAAGGCACCACGGCGCAAGCGCTCGGGTGCCGTGGTGCGGGCGCGCGGGTGCCGTGGTGCGGGCGCGCGGGTGCCCTGGTGCGGGTGTTCGGGTGCGCGGCGTGGTGTCGTTGTGGTGGTGGCGCGGCAGGTCCGCACGACCCCCGGTGGGGATCCTGCGGCGGTCGGCTGGTGCTGGCGCTGCTGAGCTGGGGGCGGCAGCGCTGTGGCACGGCTGCCGGTCAGCCAATGGCAGCACCAGGTGGCAACGCTGCGGTGGAGCAGTGCCGCCGGTCAGCCGGTGGCAGCACTGGGGTGGCACGGCTGCAGGTCGGCCGGTCGGCTGCGGGCGGCCTACCGGAAACGCCGTACGGCCGCGCTGTGGCAAGGCGCCGGGCGGCCGGCCGCGATGGCAGCGCTGCGGCGTCGCTGCCGGTCAGCTGACCGCAGCACCGGGCGGCAGCACTGCGGTAGGACAGGGCTACCGGTCAGGCTGTCGCGGCACGGTGCGGCCGGGCTGCGGTGGGACAGGGCCACTGGTCAGCCGGTGGCAGCGCCGGGTGGCAGCGCTGCGGTGCGGCAAGGCTGCCGGGCGGGCTAGCGCGGCAAGGTGCGGCCGGGCTGCGGTGCGGCCCGACCGCCGAGCGGCCGGTGGCAGCACCGGGTGGCGAGGCTGCGGGTCGGTCGGCCGGCCGGTGGCGACATAGCGGAACGCGGTGCGCCAGCGCTGCGGCAAGGCTGTCAGGCCGCCGCGATGGCAGCACCGGGTGGCACGGCTGCCGGTCAGCCGATGGCAGCACCGGGTGGCGAGGCTACGGTGCGGCTGGTCGGCAGTAGGTCGGCTGAGGGCAGCACTGGGCGGCAGCGCTGCGGTGGGGCAGGCTGCCGGGCGGCTGGTGCGGGCACAGCGGAGCGCCGGGTGGCAGGGCTGCGGTGCGGCGCGCGGGTGGGTGGTGGCGCGGCGTGGCAGGGCTGCCGGTTGGGCTGCTGTGCGGCTGCGGTGTGGCTTTGGTGGGGCCGGTTGGTGCGGGTGGTTAGTGGTCGCGTTGTTGTTCGGCTAGGAAGCGTTCGAACTCGGCGCCCAGTTCGTCGGCGCTGGGCAGTGGTTCGTCGTCGTTGATCAGCAGGTTGTCCGAGGCCTCGGTGAAGGCGTCGTACTGCCGTTCCAGTGCCTCGACCACCTGGGCGACCTCGGCCGATTCCGACACCTGGCGGGTGATCTCGGCGTCCGTCCGCTTGGCCGCCTCGTTCAGCGCCGCCGCCTGGATGACCAGGCCCGTCGACTTCGTCAACGCCTGCAGCAGGCTCAACGCGGCGGCGGGGTAGGTGCCCTGCGCCAGGTAGTGCGGCACGTAGGCGGCGAAGCCCATGGCGTCGTGGCCGGTCTGCCCGAGCCGCAGCTCCAGCAGCGCCGACAGGTTGCCCGGCACCTGCACCCGGCTGAACGGCGAGCCCTCCGTCACCAGTTCCGGCCTGGTCGCGTGCGAGATCACCGACAGCTTCCGCGTGTGCGGCACGCCCATCGGGATGCCGTTGAAGCTGACCGCGAGGCGCAGGCCCCACCGCTCGATCAGCGACCGCACGGCCGCGACCACCGCCTCCCACCGGCGATCCGGCTCGGGGCCGGTCATCAGCAGGAACGGCGTGCCCACCGCGTCGTGCATCAGGTGCACGACCAGCTCGGGCGCGTCGAAGGACTCCCAGCGGTCGGTGGCGTAGATCATCGTCGGCCGCCGGGCGCGGTAGTCGATCAGGTCGTCGATGTCGAACCGGGCGATCACCCGGTGTTCGTGCACCTCCAGCAGGTGGGCGACCACCGTCGCGCCCGCCGCACCGGCGTCCATGAAGCCGTCGAAGTGGTGCAACAACACCGCTCCGGTCAGGTCCGGGACGTCGGAGTCGACCTCGAACAGATCCTCCGGGTCCAGCGCCACCTCGTGCCTCCCCAAGTGCTCACATGCCAGTCCTCCCCTCCGTCAACGTCGACCGACCGCTGATCCATTCCCCGATTCCGTCGAGCATTCGAGCGAGACCGAATTCGAAGAGCGTGTCCAGCCCCAGGTCCAGGTCAGAGCCCACGACGCGGCTGAACATCGGGAACTCCCCGCCGGAGACGATGTCCAGCAGGGCCGGCGCCTGCTGGGTCATCCACTCGTCCCCGGTCATCCCGGTGTCCCGCCGCTGCTCGACCTCCGGCTCGATGTTCACCGCGACGCCCCGGACGAAGCCGAACATCGTCACGGCGGCGTGCATCATCTCCTCCAGGTTCAGCCCCTTCCCGTCGAGCGCGCGCAGGACCCACTCGGTGTGCGCGAGCGCACTGGGAAGCAGTTGCGGCCTGGTCATGGACATGGCCGGCGCCAGCCACGCATGTTCCTGGAACAACTTCCACTGCACCCTCGCGCTCACCTCCAGCCGCTCCCGCCAGGTCTCGGGCCCCGGCTCGGGCAACTCCTCCTTCCGCAACACGTGGTCGATCATCCGAAGGACCAGTTCGTCCTTGCTCTCGACGTGCCGGTACAGCGACATGGTCGCCACGCCCAGCCGTGCCGCCACCCGCCGCATCGACAACCCGTCGAGCCCTTCCTGGTCCGCCAGGCGGACCGCCGCGAGGACCAGCCGCTCGCCGGTCAGGTCGGTCTCCTGCGCGCGCGGCCGCACAGGTTCCCCACCTTCCGGCGACACGACCGTGCCCACGCCGGCCACGGGACGCACGAAGCCCTCGGAACGCAAGGTGACCAGCACCTTGGTCGCCGTGGCCATCGCGACGTTCCAGCGCACGGTGATCTCGCGCGTCGACGGCACCCGATCACCCGGTCGCAGCTGGCCCGACTCGATCGAATCGCGGATCTCGCGCGCAATCCGCTGGTAGATCGCGTCAGTCATCGCCCGCCTCCTCAAAGGTAGTGCACCGGATGCTACAGCACTAGTGCACGACCGAGTGATTGACCACGCAGAACACCCATGTACGGTGTACGCATGAACACCGTACTGATCTCCGGCGCGAGCATCGCCGGCCCCGCGCTCGCCTACTGGCTGCGCCACCACGGCTTCACCCCGACCGTCGTCGAGCGGGCACCCGCCCCGCGCCCCGGCGGCCAGGCCGTCGACCTGCGCGGAACGGCCCGCGAGGTCGCCGAGCGAATGGGCGTGCTCGATCAGGTGCGCGCCGCGCACACGGGCGCGCGAGGCATGGCGTTCGTGAACGCCGAGGGCAAGCGCACCGCCACCATGGCGTCCGACGCGATGGGCGACTCGGGCGGCGTGATCGCCGAGCTGGAGATCCTGCGGGGCGACCTGGTCCGCATCCTCCACGAGGCGACCGCGACCGGCGTCGAGCACGTCTTCGACGACGGCATCACCTCGCTCACCCAGACCGGAGCCGGGGTGGCGGTGACCTTCGAGCGCGGCGAGCCGCGCACGTTCGACCTGGTCATCGGCGCGGACGGGCTGCACTCCAAGGTGCGGTCGCTGGCGTTCGGCCCCGAGTCGCGGTTCGCGCACGACCTCGGCGCCTACATCTCCATCTTCGGCACGACCCAGCGAGAAGACCTGGACGGCGTGCAGCTGATGCACACCGTGCCCGGCCGCACCGCGGGCATCTACCCCACGCCGGACGGCGGGGCCAAGGCGATGTTCGTGTTCGCCTCGCCCCCGCTGGAGCACGACCGGCGCGACACGGCGTGGCAGCGCGAGCTGATCGCCACCACGTTCGCCGACGACGGCTGGGAGGTGCCCCGGCTGCTCGAGGACATGCGCGAGGCGCCGGACTTCTACTTCGACCGGCTCTGCCAGATCCGGATGGACACCTGGTCGGACGGTCGCGTCGCGCTGCTCGGCGACGCGGCGTTCTGCGCGTCGCCCATGGCGGGCAACGGCACGAGCATGGCGTTGGTCGGCGCGTACGTCCTCGCGGGCGAGCTGGCCACCGCCCCGGATCACGCCACGGCGTTCAGACGGTACGAGGAGGTGATGCGCGAGTACGTGACGCGGTGCCAGAAGTTCGCGCTGGGCGGGGTCGACAGCCTGATGCCGAAGTCGCGGATGTCCATCCGCATGCGCGACTTCGCGATCCGCGTAGTCCCGCACATCCCCGGCGGCGCGAGACTGTTCGGCGACCTGCAGAAGCTGGCGAACACCGTGTCGTTGGCGGACTACCGGCCCCGGAGCTTGACCTCCACCTGACTCCAGGTCCTACGTTCCGGGCATGGACATGGAGACCACCGCCTGGATGTCGCTGTACCACGTGACGAACGCGCAGGACGACAAGCGGCCGTTCTCCGTCGCCACGTTCCGCCGGATCTGGGCGTTCGCCCGTCCGCACCGGGTGAGGCTGACCCAGTACCTCACCCTGAGCGTGGTCGTGGCGGTGCTGGCGGTGGCGACACCGGTGCTCGCGGGCCGGATCGTGGACGCGATCGTCAACGGCGCGGCGTACCGGGTGGTGCTCGTCCTCGCGGTCGTGATCGCGGTCATCGCGATCGTCGAGGCGGGGTTGGGGCTGCTGACGCGGTGGCTGTCGGCGAGCATCGGCGAAGACCTGATCCTCGACCTGAGGACCACGGTCTTCGACCACGTGCAACGGATGCCGATCGCGTTCTTCACCCGCACCCGCACCGGGGCGCTGGTGAGCCGGCTCAACAACGACGTGATCGGGGCGCAGCGGGCGTTCAGCGACACCTTGTCCAGCGTGGCGGGCAACCTGGTCACGTTGGCGCTGACGCTGGCGGTGATGATCAGCCTGTCGTGGCAGATCACGCTGCTGGCGCTGGTGTTGCTGCCGGTGTTCGTGGTGCCGGCGCGGCGGATGGGGACGCGGCTGGCGCGGCTGGAACGTGAGGCGGCCAACCACAACGCCACCATGGGCACCCGGATGACCGAGCGGTTCTCGGCGCCGGGGGCGACGCTGGTGAAGCTGTTCGGCAGGCCGGCGCACGAGTCGGAGGAGTTCGCGACGCGGGCGCGGCGGGTGCGGGACATCGGGGTGCGCACGGCCATGGTGCAGACCGTGTTCCTGACGGCGTTGACGCTGGTCTCGGCGCTGGCGTTGGCCGTGGTGTACGGGTTGGGCGGGTTCTACGCGCTGCGCGGCGAGTTGGACCCGGGGTCGGTGGTGGCGCTGGCGTTGCTGCTGACCAGGCTGTACGCGCCGCTCACGGCGCTGGCCGGCGCGCGGGTCGAGGTGATGAGCGCGTTGGTGAGCTTCGAGCGGGTCTTCGAGGTGCTCGACCTGAAGCCGTTGATCACCGAGAAGCCCGATGCGCGGTCGGTGCCGGACGGTCCGGTGTCGGTGGAGTTCGAGAACGTCCGGTTCGCCTACCCGTCGGCGGACAAGGTGTCCCTGGCGTCGTTGGAGGAGGTCGCGGTGCTCGACAGCCGCGGCGGAGAGGAGGTGCTGCACGACGTGTCGTTCCGGGCCGAGCCCGGCCAGGTGGTGGCGTTGGTCGGCTCGTCGGGCGCCGGGAAGTCCACGATCGCCTCGCTGCTGCCCCGGCTCTACGACGTGGACTCGGGCGTGGTGCGCCTGTCCGGTGTGGACGTGCGCGACCTGACCGCCGACTCGGTCCGCGGCGCGCTGGGCATGGTGACGCAGGACGGTCACCTGTTCCACGAGTCGATCCGGTCGAACCTGCTGCTCGCCCGCCCGCAGGCCACCGAGGCCGACCTGTGGGAGGTGCTGGGCCGGGCGCGGCTGGCCGAGCTGGTGGCGTCGCTGCCGGACGGGCTGGACACCGTGGTCGGCGAGCGCGGCTACCGGTTGTCCGGCGGCGAGCGGCAGCGGTTGACGATCGCCCGGCTGCTGCTGGCGAAGCCGCGCGTGGTGATCCTGGACGAGGCCACCGCGCACCTGGACTCCACCTCGGAGGCCGCGGTGCAGGCCGCGTTGGGCGAGGCGCTGCACGGGCGCACGGCGGTGGTGATCGCGCACCGGCTGTCGACGATCCGGGCGGCCGACCTGATCCTCGTGGTCGAGGGCGGTCGGGTGGTGGAACGCGGCACCCACACCGAACTGCTCGCCGCGGGCGGGCGTTACGAAGAGCTGTACCGGACCCAGTTCGCGGAGGAGGTGCGAACGTCGTAAGCCGGCACCTACGCGTGCCGCACCGCGTCGGCGTCGGCGAGGCCGAGGAGCTGCACGGCCTGCTTGCGCATCTCGACCTTGCGCACCTTGCCGGTGACGGTCATCGGGAACTCGTCGACCACGTGGACGTACCGGGGGATCTTCTGGTGCGCGAGCTTGCCGGCGCAGAACGACCGCAGCGACTCGGCGGTCAGCGGTTCCGCGCCGGGGCGCAGGCGCACCCAGGCCATCAGCTCCTCGCCGTACTTCACGTCGGGGACGCCGACGACCTGCGCGTCGAGCACGTCGGGGTGGGTGTAGAGGAACTCCTCGATCTCGCGCGGGTACAGGTTCTCGCCGCCGCGGATCACCATGTCCTTGATCCGGCCGGTGATGTTCACGTACCCGTCGGCGTCCATCACCGCGAGGTCGCCGGTGTGCATCCACCGGGCGGCGTCGATCGCCTCGGCGGTCTTGTCCGGCTGCTCCCAGTAGCCGAGCATCACCGAGTACCCGCGCGTGCACAGCTCGCCGGGCGTGCCGCGCGGCACGGTGCGGCCGGTGTCCGGGTCGACGACCTTCACCTCCAGGTGCGGCCCGACCCGGCCGACGGTGGACACCCGCCGGTCCAGCGAGTCGTCACGGCGGGTCTGCGTGGACACCGGCGAGGTCTCGGTCATGCCGTAGCAGATGGACACCTCGCGCATGCCCATCCGCTCCACCACCTGCTTCATCACCTCGACCGGGCACGGCGAGCCGGCCATGATCCCGGTGCGCAGCGACGACAGGTCGTAGGAGTCGAAGCCGGGGTCGGCGAGCTCGGCGATGAACATCGTCGGCACGCCGTACAGCGACGTGCACCGCTCCTCCGCCACGGCCCGCAACGTGGCGGCGGGCTCGAACGCGGGCGCGGGGATCACCACGCACGCGCCGTGCGAGGTGGCCGCGAGGTTGCCCATGACCATGCCGAAGCAGTGGTAGAACGGGACCGGCACGCAGATCCGGTCGTCCTCGGTGTACCCGAGCAGCTCACCGACGAAGAAGCCGTTGTTGAGGATGTTGTGGTGCGACAGGGTCGCGCCCTTCGGGAACCCCGTGGTGCCCGAGGTGTACTGGATGTTGATCGGGTCGTCCGCCGACAGCTCCGGCCACCGCGGCAACGCGTCCGCGTGCAGGTCCGTCCACTCGGGACTGTCGAACAGCACGACCTGGCGCAGCGCCGCGCAGCGGGGCCGGACCTCGGCGATCATCCCGGCGTAGTCGGAGGTCTTGAACGACGCGGCCGCGAAGAGCGTGCGCACGCCGGCCTGGTTGAGCACGTACTCCAGCTCGTGCACCCGGTACGACGGGTTGATGTTGACCAGGATCGCGCCGATGCGCGCGGTCGCGTACTGGACCACCACCCACTCGGCCCGGTTGGGCGACCAGATCCCGACCCGGTCGCCGACGCCGACCCCGGCCGCCATCAGCCCGGCCGCGACGGAGTCGACCTCGGCGGCCAGCTCGCGGTAGGTCCACCGGCGGCCGGTGGGGAGGTCGACCAGGGCTTCCCGGTCGGCGTGCGTGGCCACCGCGCGGTCGAAGTTCACGCCGATGGTGTCGCCCAGCAGCGGCACGTCGGAGGTGCCCGAGGAGTAACTCAGGTGCGCCATCACGGCAACGTACCGCAGGCCGCAACCTCGTGACCAGCGACAACGTTATTCATGCCGCTCGGCAGACGGCGTGCCGACACAATCGTCGCCATGCGAACCATCGGGTTGATCGGCGGGATGAGCTGGGAATCGTCCGCCGAGTACTACCGGCTGCTCAACGAGGAGACGCGGCGCCGGCTCGGCGGCCACCACTGCGCGCCCAGCCTGCTGCTGACCGTCGACTTCGCCGAGATCGAGCAGTTGCAGCGCACGGGGCAGTGGGAGCGGTCGGGCGAGTTGCTGGCCGAGGCCGCCCGCAAGCTCGAAGGCGCGGGCGCCGAGCTGGTCCTCTTGTGCACCAACACCATGCACAAGGTCGCCGACGCGATCACGGACGCCGTCCAGGTGCCGTTCGTGCACGTCGTGGACGCCACGGCGCGGCGGCTGACCGCCTACCGCAAGGTCGGCCTGCTCGGCACCCGGTTCACCATGGAGCAGGACTTCTACCGCGACCGGATGCGCGCGCACGGCATCGAGCTGGTCGTCCCGGACGAACCGGACCGCACGCTCGTGCACGACGTGATCTACCAGGAGCTGACCAAGAACCGGGTCGAGCCCGCGTCCCGCGCCGCCTACCGGGACGTGATGGCACGCCTGGTCGAGCGCGGCGCGGAGGCGGTGATCCTGGGCTGCACGGAGATCACGTTGCTGGTCGACCAGTCCGACAGCACCGTGCCGCTGGTCGACTCGACCCGCATCCACGTCGAGACGGGCGTCGACCTCGCGCTGGCCTAGGCCTCGCCTCCGGTCGTCAGGTGCACTACGTCGGACGCCGCGCCGTAGTAGTAGGCACGTACGCGGTAAGTGGCGGTCTTCTCCGTCGGCAGCGTGATCAACCCGAACGACCGCACGTCCGGGTCGAGCCGCGCGGCCACCGAGAACTCCGCCGCCCCGGCCGGCCTGACCTCCAGCAGGTACCCCTCCTCCCCCGCCGCGCGGTCGGTCCACGTGAACAGGATCCCGTTGGCGTGCTTCACCTCGGCCCGGAAGTCACCCGCACCGGCGTCGGCCGAACGCACCGGGCGCACGCCGCTCGGACCGCTCACCGGCGCGGCCCACTCGTGACCGTCGGCCGGCGGCACCTCGTCGCCGGGCGGCAACGCCACGTCCACCGACGCCGACGCCGGGCCGTGGAACGACCGCACCCGGTAGTGGAACGACGTCCGGGGGATCAGGTCCGGGTGCGCGAACGTCGTGCGGGACGGCGGCACGAACTCCAGCACCGTGTACGCGTCGCCGGCCGCGTGGGCGTACTCGACGACCTGCCCCGCCGCGCCCGGTTCGGCCTCCCACGCCAGCGAGACGTCCGTCGGCGACGTCAACGTGGCGGTGAGCGTCGAGGGCCGCTCCCGGCCGCACGCGACCAGGAGCAGCACCGACACCACGACGAGACGCCTCACTTGCGCCAGAACCGGATGCCGCTCCACACGACCGTCGCCGGGCCTTGGCCGCTGTTGGTGCGGTAGGCGCCGAACTTGTCGTAGAAGCTGCCACCGGGGCCGTCGTACGCGTGCTTCAGCGATCCGTTGATGTACGTGCGGTGCTGACCGCCCACCACGTGCACCGTGTTCACCCGCACGGACGTGCCGACGGTCGCCCCCGTGGCGATCGTCGCGCCGCCGTGCACCGCGTACAGCCGGCCACCCCGTTCCACCGCCAGCATGAAGAACGGGCCGGCCGCGGACTCGTGGAACGTCTGCTTCAGGCTGACGCGGGTGCCGCCGAGGCTGGTGATGCGGAACGACCCCTCGAACTGGCGGGTGCCCCCGGAGTAGGTGGCGTACCGGCGCTCGGCCCGCTGGTCGCCACTCGCGGTGGCGCAGGTGAGGCGGAAGGTCAGGTCCGCGACGTCGCCGCAACCCCGCTCCTGCACGGTGAAGGTGGGCGAGTACGAGGTCCACGGTCCGGGTTCGACCTGGGCGTGCGCGGCCGGTGGGGCCACCACCAGGCCGCCGACGAACACCGCCGCGACCAGGGCTCGGAGTGTTCCGGACATGCGCGCCTCCTTCGACTCCCCTGGTGACGGGGAGGGTCGAGGCGGTGGCGCAGGTCACTGTAATTGGTCTGGACGACTCGGACAAGGATCGCCCGGTCAGGGATCTCCCTGAAGCCGGGCACGTCCGCGTGCGGCACAGTGGACGGCATGGAGCTCACCCCGCGCGCCCTGTTCGGCCTGGCCCGGACGACCGTCGAGACCGCCGTGTCGGTGCCGGGCCGCGTGCTCGACCTGCTCGGCGCGGCGGAGGCCGTCGTGCGCCGCGCCGACGAGATGGTCACCCGCACCGAACGGGTGCTGGCCGAGACCGAGGCGCTGGTCGGGCGGGCGAAGGCGGTGACCGCGACGGCCGAGGACGTGACGACCGACGTCGGCCGCACCGCCCGGACGTCGCGCGAGCTGCTTGACAGCTACGCGCCCATCGCGCGGAAGGCCCAGCCGCTCGCGCAGCGGTTCGTGGACGACCTGTCGCCCCACGAGGTGGACGCCGCCGTGCAGCTGGTGGACCAGCTGCCGGTGCTGACCAAGCACCTGATCGAGGACGTCCTGCCGATCCTGGCCACGCTCGACCGCGTCGGGCCGGACATCCACCAGCTGCTGGAGGTCACCAACGACGTCCGGCAGGCGATCCTCGGCATCCCCGGGTTCACGTTCATGCGCCGCCGCGGCGAGGCCAAGGCGGACGACTAGCGATTGTTCGCACGATCACGAGTGCGCGGCGCCGCGTTCTTGTCACCACGTGAGTGCCGCGACCGGCGCCGCCACAATGTCTGCCGCATTATTTAGCGGATATCGAAGGTTTTCCGGGCAACTCTTGCCGGTGGTCCGCGCACCTCATTAACTTCCGTCGAGTCGGCACATTTCCGGCAGATTTCGAGGAAGGATCACCCGTGAGGTTGAAGACAATACTGGGCGCGGGCGTGACGTCCGGGCTCGTCGTGGCCGGTCTGCTCGCCGGCGTCGGCAGCGGCTCGGCGGCGCCCGTCCAGGTCGACAAGACGCTGACGTTCACCTGCCCGTTCCCGCTGATCGGCAACCAGGTGCTGTCGACCCGGATCCGGGCCACCATCGACGCGCCGACCTCGGTCGGCGGCGAGTTGAAGACCACGGACTTCTCCGCGACGGTCACCGTGCCGCCGACCGCGACGCAGGGCCTGACGCTGGTCGGCGCGGCGACGGTGGAGGGCTCCGCCGAGGCGGGCGTGACGCTGGACAACGCCGGCAGCAAGCTCGACATCAAGATCCCCGGCCTGACCGTGCCGAAGACCCCGGTGCCGGCCGAGGGCGCGTTCGACGTGGTCGCGAGCGGTCCGGTGCCGACCGCGGTGATCCCCAAGGCGGGCACGACGACCGTGACGGTCGGCAACTACAGCACGACGTTGACGCCGAAGAAGGCCGACGGCACCGACACCGGCCTCGGCACGTTCACGTCCAACTGCGTGCTGGACCCGGGCCAGGACCCGACGCTGATCCGGTTCGACGTGTCGGGCGGCGGCGGCCCGACCACGACGACCACCACGACCACGACCACCACCACGACGACGACCACCACCGTGCCCACGACCACGACGACCCGACCCCCCGGCGGCATCAAGTACGCCTACTCCCTGAACGGCACGTCGACGATCAAGAAGCTGGGCGGCGCGGTCGCGCTCGGCCCGGGCAGCCTGAACGCCGACCTGGACCTGGCCACCGGCGCCTTCACCGGTGACCTGGTGCTGCCGCCGACCTCGGGCAAGTTCAGCCTGTTCGGGTTCGTGCCGGTGGAGTCGAAGATCGAGTTCGTGCCGGAGGGCAAGACGACCGGCACGCTCGCCGCCGGCGCGGTGAAGTCGAGCTCGAAGGTCACCATCAAGCTGCCGTCGGTCACCGCGTTCGGCATCCCGATCAGCAACGACCCGAACTGCCGCACCACCACGCCCGCGGACATCGGCCTGGCGTCGGCGGCGGGCTTCGACCCGCTCAAGGGCGGCAAGCTGGCGGGCACGTACACGATCCCGGCGCTGACGGGCTGCGGTCCGCTCAACGACCTGGTCAGCGGTTTCGCCGCGGGCCCGGACAACACGATCGACCTGACGCTCACCGCGAAGACCGCGTAACCGCCCGGAACCCACCCCGACCGCACTGGGAGACCGCCGCGTCCGACCGCGGCGGTCTCCTGCTGTTCCGGGCCGGTCAGCAGTTCGACGTCGCCGGGCGGCCCGCGATCCGGTCCGCGGTGAACGCCTGCGCCGCCGCGCTGCCCGTGTGCACGGCGGTGATGTGGTCGGTGGCGTAGGTCCGCCAGTCCACCTGCACGCCGAGCCGGCAGTACGCGTCGCGCAACGCCTTGGCCTGCGTGAAGTCGACCAGGTCGTCCCCGGTGGCGTGGTAGGCGTGCACCGGCACGCGGATCGCCGTGCCGCCGAGCTTGTTCTCCGCCACCCTCGCCAGCCACGGCGGCGTGAGCACCGGGCTGGACGTCGTGTAGTCGGACAGCCTGCGGCCCTGGTAGTCGACCAGCAGCTCCAACGTGCACGCTTCGCGTTCCATGCGGGCGAACTCCGCGCGGCCCGCGTCGTTGAGGTAGGCCTCCAGGTCGAGCTCCGGGTACGCGTGGTCCAACCCGATCAACGAGTACGCGAGCAGGCCGAAGCCCTTCCGGCCGTCCAGCGGCAGGGCGACCTGGACGAGGTCCGCGGGCACGCCGCCGCCGACCACGCCGACCAGGTTCAGCTCCGGCGCGTACGCCGGCTGCAGCTGACCCGCCCACATCGCCGCGCCACCGCCCTGCGAGTAGCCCCGGAACACGACCTTCGCGGCCGGGGACAGCCGGGCGTCCGGCAGCCGTTGCGCGGCCCGGACCACGTCGATCACCGCGTGACCCTCGGACCGGCCGGTGACGTAGGTGGTCCTCGGGTCGGGCCGGTAGCCCTCGTAGTCGGTGATGGCGACCGCGTAGCCCGCGCGCAGCAGGTCGTTGACGGCGGGCTGCTCGTAGAGCGCGCCGATGCGCACCATCTCCGACGGCGCGCACCTGAACGCCGGGCCGTGCGTGCCCACGGCGAACGCCACCACCGGCGCCGTCGCCGGGTCGGCGGACCGCGGCACGAGCACGGTGCCGGTCACCGCGTTCGGCTGCCCCAGCGCGTCGGTGGACCGGTACATGACCTGCCACCCGTTCACCGTCGAGCCGAGAGCGCCCGCCGACGACGCGCGGAACCGGATGACGTCGCCCGGCGCGCCCGCGGGCAGCGGGCTGGGCGGCACGTAGAACGAGTCGTCGGCCGCCGCCGAGGGCGCGAGGCCCGTGACGGCGGCGGCCACCACGACCGCGACCGCCGATAATGAGAATATCTTTCGCAAACCGACACCTCCCAGGAAATGTGACAGAGACAATGCACAGTGCATTAATCCGGACCGGCCAGTCCAGGCCGACCGCCCGACTTGTCATCCGGGTGCGTGTTTCCAAAACCGGATTTGTAATGCTCGTACAACAAGCCCCATCACTCGAAAGAGTGAACGCGGAGCAGTGCCGGAAAGAATATTTGACACACCGTCGCGGATGATTTTATGGTCAGCCGGGCGAAGTCCCAGGGCGGTGCTTCGCGCACAGCGGAGGCGGCATGGCGATCTCACTGAACGGCGGGTTGGTGCGACAGCGGACCTACAGCGCGGCGCGGCAGCTGTGGTCGAGCATCCCGGGCGAGCTGGCGGAGAAGATGGCGCCGCTGTCGGGCGTCCTGGTGCGGGACGTGGTGCGGGAGATCCGCCGGACCGTGCCCGCGTACGCGCAGCCGCTGGAGGGCAAGTTCCGCGAGGTGCTGGTCGGCGCGGTCGAGATGGCGATCGTGAAGTGCTTCGACAACATCGCCAACCCGGACGCGGCGCAGACCGACTGGCAGGCCGTGCTGCGCTACAGCGGGCGGATGGAGTACCTCGAAGGCCGCACGATGGACTCGTTGCAGACCGCGGTGCGGGTCGGCGCGCGGGTCGTGTGGCGGCACCTGAGCGAGCACGGCCGCGCGGTGGGCGTGTCCACCGACACCCTGTTCGTGGTGGCCGACGCGATCTTCGCGTGGGTGGACGAGCTGTGCCGGGTGGCCATCGAGGGCTACTCGGAGGCGCAGGCCAACGCCAGCGGCGCGTTGGAGCGCAGGCGTCGCCAGCTGCTCAAGCTGGTGCTGGCCGAGCAGCCGCCGTCGCCGAGGTCGCTCGCGGACCTGGCGGGCACGACGGACTGGCCGTTGCCGGAACGGGTCGCGGTGGTGGCGCTGGAGTACCGGGAGGACCAGCACCAGCTCCCGTCGGTGACGCTGGGCCGTGACGTGCTGGTGGACCTGGAGAGCTCCACGCCGTGCCTGGTGGTGGCCAACCCCGAGGGGCGCTCGCAGCTGGAGCTGCGCGGGCGGCGGGCCGCGGTGGGTCCGACGGTGCCGTTGGCCGAGGCGCGGCAGTCGCTGGCATGCGCGCGGCGGGCGCTGGGGTTCGTGCGGCGCGGCCTGCTGCCCGCCGTGCCGGTGACGTGGTGCGACGACCACCTGGCCACGTTGGCGCTGCTGTCGGACGAGTTCCTGGTGGGCCAGCTGAGCCGGCGCGCGCTGGCGGCGTTCAACGGCCTGACGGTCAAGCAGCGGGAACGGCTGGAGACGACGTTGCTGGCGTGGTTGGAGACGCGCGGCGGCATCGGCGAGATCGCCAACCGGCTCGACGTGCACCCGCAGACCGTCCGGTACCGGATGCACCAGTTGGAGGAGCTGCTGGGCGACCGGCTGGCCGACCCCGACGAGCGCTTGACGCTGGAGATCGCGTTGCGCGCCCGCCGGTTGCTCCGCCGGGCGCGCGACGCTCAGCAGGTGCCGCGCGCGGGCCAGCCTGCGAAGCGGGCCTCCAGCCAGGCGAAGGCCTCCGGGTAGGCCGCGACCATGCCGGCCGCGTGCGTCGGCACGAGCGAGGTGCTGAACTTGACGTTCGCGCCCAGGGCGCACCACCGCCGCACCATCTCCGCGCCCTGCGCGTACGGCACGATGTCGTCCAACGCGCTGTGGATCACGAGCACCGGCGCGCCCGGCTTGCGCACGCCGATCCGCTGCTGCTCCACCCGCGACTTGTACGGCTCCTCGTCCAGGTACGCGGCCAGCGGCCGGCCGTCCGCGGTGAGGTCGACCGACTTGCGGAACGCGTGCGCGAGGAGCGCCTCGGCGGTGCACTGGCGCGCCACCTGCGCCAGCAACGTCCGGCCGGCGTCGTTGAGCACGCCGGGGATGTCCAGCTCGGGGTACGCGGCGTCGAGGCTCAGCAGCGAGTAGCCCAGGAACCCGGCGGCGTAGTGGCCGTCCAGGTTGCGCGCGACCGCGCCGAGGTCGGCGGGCGGCGCGCCCGCGTACGCGCCCTTCAGCTCCAGTTCCGGGGCGTACCCGGCGTACAGCTCGACGGCAGCCGCCGCCGCGCCGCCGCCCTGCGAGTACCCGGCGACCGCCACCGGCCCGTCGTCGGGCAGGTTCGCCTCCGGCAGCCGTTGCGCGGCGCGGATCGCGTCCAGCACCGCGTGCCCCTCGGCCGCGCGGTTGACGTAGGTGTGCATGCCGGGCGTGCCCAGGCCCTCGTAGTCGGTGACGACGACGCCGTAGCCGCGGGTGAGCAGACCGGCCAGGAACGGGCCCTCGTACTCGCTGCCCATCGCCAGCTGCCGGGACGGCGCGCAGTCGTCGCCGACGCCTTGCGTGCCCGGCGCGTACCCCACGACCGGGCGCGGACCGGGGCCGGACCACGGCGTGTGCGGCGTGAGCACGGTGCCGCTGACGTCGATCGGGCGGTCGTGCGTGTCCGTGCTGCGGTACAGGATCCGGTGCACGGTCGCGGGCGCGCGCAGCAGCTTGACCGGGTCGAGGAAGAAGTCGGCGGGCTCGGACCGCAGCACGTCGCCGTTGGCCGGCGCGGAGCCCGTTCCGGTGTAGGAGATCTGGGCGACGGCGTCGGTCGTGCCGGCCGCCGTCAGGACCGCGGTGAGCGCGACGGCCCACCCCCGGTGCAATCGCATTGGCTGCTCCTCGTCGAGCTCGGGCGAATACCGCCGAACCATTGCGTGACGGGTTCCCGCAGGTCAAGCGCCCTGTGGATTCTTGTCACCGGCACGCAAACCCGAGCTCGGGAATTGCGCGCGCGTGCTATCCCGGGCCGACCGGGCCATTTCACCGGGCGGCTTTGAGGAAGATCCCGCGCACCGAGCCGAAGCCGTACCGGTCGACGGGAGCAGCGTCAACGCGGACCGGACGGCGTCGAGCAGCGCGACGTCCTCCTCGATCGCGACCAGGTCCCTCGTCATGACGCGGATCGCAGGCGGGGGTGTCCTCCTCGGCGGTCCCCGTTCGTCGTAGTGGTGGAATGCACCGGACGACGGGAGTGACCGATGAAGTACATGCTGCTGATCTGCGTCGACGACACCATCGAGCCGACCGAGGGCGACCCGACCATCGAGCAGTGGCTGGCCGAGCTCGGGGACCGGCGGCTGGACGGCTCGCAGCTGCGGTCGGTCGAGGACGCCACGACCGTGCGGGCGCGCGGTGGCGAGGTGCTGCTGAGCGACGGGCCGTTCGCCGAGACGAAGGAGCAGATCGTGGGCTACGACGTCGTCGACTGCGCCGACCTGGACGAGGCGATCCGGATCGCGTCACGGCACCCGTGCGCGCGGTTCGGGTCGGTCGAGGTGCGGCCGTTCTTCACCGGATGACGGTCGAGGCGGAGGTCTCGGAGCTGTTCCGGGCCGAACGGGGGCGGATCGTGGCGACGCTGATCCGCCTCACCGGCGACTGGGAACTGGCCGAGGAATGCGTGCAGGACGCCTTCGCGCGGGCACTGGAGTGCTGGCCGCGCGAAGGCGTCCCCCGCCGTCCCGGCGCGTGGCTCACCACGACCGCCCGCAACCGCGCGCTGGACCGGTTGCGGCGCTCCAGCGTGGAGGCGGCGAAGCTGCGGGAGGTGGTGGCGGTGCTGGACGCGCCACCGGACGAAGTCGACGACGACGAGCTCGGCGACGACCTGCTGCGGCTGATCTTCACGTGCTGCCACCCGGCGTTGACGCTGGAGGCGCGGGTCGCGCTGACCCTGCGCACCGTCGCCGGCCTGACCACGGCGGAGATCGCGCGGGCGTTCCTGGTGCCGGAGGCGACGATGGCCAAGCGGCTGGTGCGGGCGCGGCAGAAGATCCGCAACGCCCGCATCCCGTACCGCGTGCCGCCCGCCCACCTGCTGCCCGAACGCACTGGTGGCGTGCTGGGCGTGCTGTACCTGCTGTTCAACGAGGGGTACGCGGCCAGCGGTGGCGCCGACCTGCTGCGGCGCAACCTGTGCGCGGAGGCGATCCGGCTGGCGCGCACGCTGGTCGCGGCGATGCCCGACGAGCCGGAGGCGGTCGGCCTGCTCGCGCTGATGTTGTTGCAGGACTCCCGCCGGGACGCGCGGTTCGACCACGCGGGCGACCTCGTGCCGCTCGACGAGCAGGACCGGTCGCGGTGGGACGGCGGGCAGGTCGAGGAGGGCGTGGCGCTGCTGGACTCGGCGCTGCGGCGCGGCCGGCCGGGGCCGTACCAGGTGCAGGCCGCCATCGCCGCCTGCCACGCCACCGCCGCGCGGGCGGAGGACACGGACTGGCCCCAGATCGCCCTGCTCTACGGCGAGCTGGCCAAGCTCGTCCCGTCACCGGTCGTGCGGCTGAACCGGGCGGTCGCCGTGGCGATGGCGGACGGCCCCGCGGCCGGTCTGGCGCTGGTGGACGACCTCGCCGACGAGGTGACCGGCCACCTGCTCCCGGCCACCCGGGCGGACCTCCTGCGACGCCTCGGCCGGACCACCGAGGCGCTCGCCGCCTACGAGCGGGCCCTGGCCCTGGCCCCGACCGACGCGGAGCGCCGCCACCTCACCCGGCTGGTCAGCGCTCTGCGCGGGTGAGGTCGACGGTGAACTGCTGATCCGGTTCGTCGGCGCACGGTTCGTGGACCGCCTCCGCGCCTTCCCGGACCTCGCCGCCGCGCAGGCCGACGCACGCCACGCCGTCCGCCGAGCGGAAGCGGTACCGGCCGGGTCCGGTCTGCTCCAGGCGGAACAGCTGGTCGAGGTTGTCGTCGGAGCACCGGTCCCACGGTTCGAGCAGGCTCATCGCCGGTTCGGAGCGCCGCACGGTCAGGCAACCGACGCCCTGCGACGGGTTGTCCCACTTGATGGTGGTGAACTCGGCGCCCACCGCGTGCAGCGACACCCGCGGCCCGGGATCGCCGCACGGCCGCAGCGCCGCGACCGCGTGCGGGTACTCCTTGGTGCTGTCACGGCCCTCGGTCAGGCACAGGTCGGGCGCGCCCACCGGGTGGATGCCCGGCGCCGACGGCCCCGGTCCGGCCTGCGGCGAGGTGGTCGGGCCGATCGCCGCCGTGTCCGGCGCGCCATCCCACAGCAGCACGGCCGTGGCCACGAGCGCCGGCACCACGACGGCGGCCGCCACCGCCCACGGGCGGCGCCAACGGGGGCGAGCCGGTGCTTCGGGCACGACGGTCGCGCCGCCCGCGGCCAGCCGCTCACGGGCGCGCAACCACGCCTCCGGCTGCTCGACCCCGCACGCCTTCACGTACGCGGTCAGCAGTTCCGCCCGGGGCAGGCTGTCGCGGCGCAGCATGTCCGCGGCCGTGCTGCGGGCCAGCACCTCGCCCTGCGCGGCCGCGCTCTCCTCCAGGCCGCGCAGGGTCAACCCCGACTTCTCCTTGAGCTCCCGCAACATCGCCACGAACTCGGCCACGTCACGTGCCGAATCCGGCTGGGCACCGTGCGACGTCACGCGCGCAATCTTGGCGGTTGCCCGTCGTCACGGGCAAGCGGCCCCCTCAGAACCGGAGGTTCACCAGGTAGTCGTAACCGACCTGCGCGGTGACGAGGGCGTCGCGCGGCTGGTCGTTCTCCACGATGTACTCGGTCACGTTCGCGGCCCGGAAGATGGCCGCGAAGTCGATCGTCCCCTTGCCGAGGTCGGCGAAGGACCCGTCGGCCGCCCGGTCCTTCACGTGGAACTGCCGCACGCGCGGGAAGTTCGCCCGGTGCACCGCGATCGGGTCGACCCCGCCGGCCACCGCCCAGTACAGGTCCAGCTCCAGGTGCACGTTGCGCCGCGTCGTGCCCGCCGTGATCACGTCGAACGGCCGCACCCCCTCCACCGGGGCGAACTCGTGCGCGTGGTTGTGGTAGCCGAGGCTCAACCCCGCGCGCCGCACCTTGTCCCCCGCCGCCTCCAACCGGGTGGCGAACGACCGCCACTGCGCCAGGGTCGGGTAGTCCACCCACGGCACCACGACGTACTTGTGCCCAAGGGTGCGCGCGTCGGCGATCACCTGGTCGAGGTCGCCGTCGATGCCGACGTGGCTGGAGGTCGCCCGCAGCCCGCACCGCCGCAGCACCGCGGCGAACTCCGCGGCGCTGCGACCGTACGTGCCGGCCAGCTCGACCTTGCGGTAGCCGATGTCGGCCAACGCCGACAGCACGGGCTCCGGGTCGTCGCCCATGATGCCCCGCAAGGTGTAGAGCTGGATGCTGATCGACTCCTTCGGCACCCGGCGGCACGGGTGGTCGGCGGCGGACGCGGCGGAGGGCAGGGCGACGACCGCGCCGGTGGCGAGGGCGGTGCTGAGGAACGTGCGGCGGGACGGCATGGTTACTCCTCGATCGGCTGGGAACGGTCGGCGGGGTTCGGTGGTTGCGGGCTCCGGGCTCCGGTCATCGGGGCAGTTCCTTGACGCGGACGTCGCGGAACCACACGTCGTCGCCGTCGCCGTGGTTCTGCAGGCCGATGTGCCCGGTGGTCAGGTCACGTGCCGGGTCCGTGCTGGTGAAGTCGTTCACCAGCACCCCGTTGAGGAAGACGCGGATGCGCTGCCCCCGCACGACGATCTCGTAGGCGTTCCACTCCCCCGGCGGCTTCAGCGCGGCGTCCCGGGCGGCGAGGTCGGCCGACTGGAACGAGTAGATCGCGCCCGTGGTGCGGTCCGGCGCGTCGGTCGCGTCGATCTGCACCTCGTAGCCGTGGTTCACCGCCACCCACGGGTCCGTGCCGGGGTCGGGGAAGCCGACGAACACGCCGGAGTTGTCGTCGCCCGCGACCTTCCAGTCGAACTTGAGGCTGTAGGCCGAGAACTCCTCCTCGAACCACAGCAGCCCGAGCCCGCCTTCGGTGCGCAGCGCGCAGTCCTCCTCCACGAACCGCCCGGGACCGGCCTGCCGCCACCCGGTCACGCCCGTGCCGTCGTAGAGGCTGCGGTAACCGGCTTCCGGCTTGGTGGGCGTGCACGCGCCGGCCCGCTGGTAGCGCAGGTGCCGGATGGTGTCGACGTCGAACAGCGCGCCCGGACCGCCCTTGAACACCAGGTACAGGTCGCGCACGCCGGTCAGCAGGACCTCCTGCGGCGCGAGGTCGAGGTAGAAGTCCCAGCTGCCCGTCACCGGCACGGTCACCGGCGCGTGCACCAGCGGCCCGGTCGGCGAGTCGGCGCGCGCCTCCAGCGTGCCGCCGACACCGCCGGAGGACACCCGGTAGCCGAGGCCCGCGACCTTCGACAGGTCGACGTCGTCGTACGACACCCAGTCGCCGTCGTTGATCTCGCCGACCCGCTTGCCGCCCTGCGCGGTCTCGCGGTCGTACACCGCGACGCCCTGCTGCCCGCTCAACGCCTCCGCCGGCACGTCGACCGCCGTGACCGTCCCCGGCCCGCGGAACGTGATCGTGTCCAGGTCCAGCAACGCGCCACGACCGCCGCGGAACACGAAGTACAGCCGGTGGGTGCCGCCGGGATCGGTGATCGCCGCGGGTGGCAGCTCGGCGTACACGCGCCAGTCGCCCGTGCTCCCGACCCGCGTGCTCGACACCAGCGGACCCGTCGGCGAGTCGACACGCGCCTCGATCGTGCCGCCCGCCGTGGCCGAGGAGACCCGGTAGCCGATGCCCGTGACGCCGGCCAGCGACACGCCGTCGAACGCGATCCAGTCGCGGTCGTGGACGTTGCCGACCTGCCGGCCGTCCTGCGCCTCCTCGGCCTGGATCACCGAGGTGCCCCGCTGCGCGGAGTACGACTCGGCGGGCGTGCGCCGGACCGGTTCCCACGACGGCGGCGCGGCGCCGGCGGTGAACCGGATCGCGTCCACGTCGAACAGGCTGCCGGAACCCTTGAACACCAGGAACAACCGGTGCGAGCCGCCGGGGTCGGTGATCGCCGAGGGCGCGAGCTCGACGTAGTTGTCCCAGCCGCCGGTCGACGGCACGGGCTGCCGCTGCACGAGCGGGCCGGTCGGCGAGTCGACGCGCACCTCGATCGTGCCGCCGCTGCCGCCGGAGGACACGCGGTAGCCGATCGCCTCGACGCCGCCCAGGTTCACCGGGTCGAACGCGATCCAGTCGCCGTCGTCGACGTAGCCGACGCGCTTGTCGCCCTCGGCCGTGCCGGTCTCCACCACCTGCACGCCCTGCATGGCGGTGAAGTACTCGGCCTGCTTGGCCCTCGGTTGCAGGATCGCCTCGGCCTCGCCGGTCAACGCGGGCGCGCCGGGCGCGCCGTTGTCGGTGTAGGAGGCGTTGATGACGCCGAAGATGTTGGCGTCCAGGCCGTGCCCGCCGTCGGACGGTGTCGGGAGCACGCCCTCGCAGCCGGTCGCGCGGGTGAGCGGGTGGCCGTGGCTGTCGTGGCCGAGGATGTACTCCACGGTCACCTTCGCGCAGTCGACCTGCCCGTCCTCGGGATCGGTGACCGTGACGGAGAACGGCACCTCGTCGCCGAAGCTGAACACCCGGCCGTCGGCGGGCGCGGTCAGCACCACCACGGGCGCGGTGTTGCCGACGTTGACCACGGCGCTGGCCGAGCCGACCAGGCCGGTCGGGTCGGTGACGGACAGCTTGGCGGTGAACTGGCCGACCGCGGTGTAGGTGTGGGTGACCGGTCCGGCCGTGGTGTCGTCGGTGGTGCCGTCGCCGTCGAAGTCCCACGCGTAGGTCAGCGGGTCGTCGTCCTCGTCGGCCGTGCCGCCGGGGTCGAACCGCACGGTCAGCGGCGCCGGGCCGGAGGTCCGGTCGGCGCTCAGCTTCGCGACCGGCGTGTGGCGGCCCCTGGCGTAGTCGATGCGGTAGACCGCCGAGTCCTCCGCGCCGCCGAAGTAGCCGCTGCCGTAGTCCAGCACGTACAGCGAGCCGTCCGGGCCGAACTCCAGGTTCATCGGCCGGGTCAGCGTCATCGAGTCGAAGAACGGGCTGATCGCGCCGCGTTCGCCGGTCGCGCCGACCTCGATCGTCTTGATCCAGCCGCGGTCCCACTCGTAGGCGAAGGTCTTGCCGTCGAAGAACTCCGGGAACTTGGTCGGGCTGTCCAGCTCCGGGTCGAAGTGGTAGGTGGGGCCGCCCATCGGCGACTCGCCGCCGTTGCCGAACTCGGGCACGGAACCGCCGTCGTAGCCGATCCACGCGCGCTGCGCGGGCGGCAGGTCGACCAGGCCGGTGTTGCGCGGGCTGGTGTTCTTCGGCGCGGCGCAGTCGAACGCGCCGCCGGACGTGCCGGTGGCGAAGTCGTGGTCGACGTACGGGACGTTGTCGCCGACGCAGTAGGGCCAGCCGTAGTTGCCGGGCGCCTTGACCAGGTTGAACTCGACGCTGCCGCCGGGGCCGCGGGCCGGGTTCGCCGCGCCCGCGTCCGGGCCGTAGTCGCCGAGGTGGATCCAGCCGGTGGCCTTGTCCACGGCGAACCGGAACGGGTTGCGGAAGCCCATCGCGTAGATCTCGGACCGGGTCTTGTCCGTGCCCGGCGCGAAGAGGTTGCCCTCCGGGACGGTGTACATGCCGTCGTCCTGGACCTTGATCCGCAGCACCTTGCCGCGCAGGTCGTTGGTGTTGGCCGACGAACGCTGCGCGTCGAACGCGGGGTTGCGGTCGGCGCGCTCGTCGATCGGCGTGTAGCCGTCGGAGGCGAACGGGTTGGTGTCGTCGCCGGTGGACAGGTACAGGTTGCCCTGCGCGTCGAAGTCGATCTCGCCGCCCGCGTGGCAGCACAGGCCGCGGTCGGCGGGCACCTGCAGGATGCGCTGCTCGCTGGCCAGGTCCAGCACGCCGTCGGTGGTCAGCTTGAAGCGGGACAGCTGGTTGTGGCCCTTGAACCGCTCGAAGTCCGCGGCGGTCCCGTTCTCCGGCGCGTCACCGGCCGGGGTGTCCAGCGGTGGCGCGTAGTACAGGTAGAGCCAGCGGTTGTTCGCGAAGTCGGGGTCGGCCGCGACGCCTTGCAGCCCGTCCTCGTCGTGGTTGTAGACGGGGACGCGGCCGGCGAGCGTGGTCGTGGCTTCCGGGCTGGTGAGCCAGACGCGACCGTCGCGGGAGGTGTGCACGACCTCGCGGTCCGGCAGCACGGCCAGCGCGATCGGCTCGCCGGTCTTCTCCTCGCCGAGCGCGAGCGTGACCTGGTCGAAGTCCCGGTCGGTCGGCGGCGCGTCCTCGGGCTCGCAGTCGGCGGGCGCGACGCCGAGCGCGTACCGCAGGCCGCCCAGCAGGTGTCGGCGGAACGCCGGGGCGGCGTAGGACTCCTTGGTGTGGCCCAAGCCCGTGTACCAGGAGCGGCCTTGACCGGGTGTGTGGCACCAGGAGATCGGGTGGTCGCCGGACGGGTCGGTCGGCGTGTAGCTGGCCTCGTCCAACGCGGCCAGCACCTTCACCCGGGACCGGGGGTTGGACTGGTAGCTGTACCACTCGTCGGTGCGGGTCCAGGTGTCCGGCAGGTGCGCGGTCGACGGGTGGTCGTGGTCCTCGACCGCGACGTCGGCCTCCTGGATCGGCGGGTGCGACTTGAAGTACGAGCCGACCAGCGCGCCGTACCAGGGCCAGGAGTACTCGGTGTCGGCGGCGGCGTGCACGCCCGCGTAGCCGCCGCCGTTCTCCACGAACCGCTGGAACGCCTGCTGCTGCGGCTCGTCGAGCACGTCGCCGGTGGTGGACAGCCAGACCACGGCGTCGAACCTGGCGAGGTTGTCGTCGGTGAACGCGGCGGCGTCCTCGGTCGCCTCGACGGTGAAGCCGTTCGCCGAGCCGAGCTCGGTGATCGCGGCGATGCCGTCGGGGATCGAGTCGTGCCGGAAGCCCGCCGTCTTGGAGAAGACGAGGAGGTGTTCGCCGTCGGGGTGCGCCGTCGCGGGTGTCGCGACCAGGGTCATCGCGCCCAGGGCGGCGGTGAGGGCGAGGGCGGTGGCTGATCTGCGGGTGGTTCGGGGGCGGGTTCCGAGCGTGCTTCGCACCGCTGTCTCCTCGTTCGCACGACGCTGGGCTTCGCGGACGGTGACTCTGTGGTCCAGCTCACAGCTGGAACGCGAGCGCAATTCTGTTCAGAACCAACCGAAGGTGGCAATACTTTTGCTGGTTTTAGACAAAAGTCATGCCCGAATGGCCGAAGGCCCCCGCGTCCATGTGCACGGTCCGTCAACGCCGACGAGTGGTCGCACCGGTGGTCCACAATGGGCCGGGTGGACGTGCTGCCGTGCGGGCATGCCGCGCACGCCTCCGGGACCAGGGGCTGCGCGCACCTCGTCGCCGAACGACCCCCTGACCACTACGGGCGGTTCACCGGGGTCGGCGTGGCGTACGACCGGCTGTGCGAGGCGTGCGCGAAGCGGGACGACCCGTCGTTGATCGTGCTGTGCGTCGGGTGCGCCGAGCGGGTGGAGGACTACAGCGACCTGGTCGACTGGATCGGACGGCCGGAGGTGCGCCACCGCGACGGCGATCCCGGCGGCACGTGGACGACGGCGGACTGCCCGGTCGAGCCGGTGAACGCGTGGTGCGCGGCGGCGGTGCCCGGCGGTTGGCTCGTGCTCGCCGAGACCGGCCTGGTGCGGGTCGACCCGACCGGGACGTCGTTCGTCGCGCCGGTGCCGCTGCCCGCCGAGCCCTCGGATCCCCGGCCCGCCGACCCGCCGCGCCCGGCGGTGCACGCCTCGCCGGACGGGCGGCACGCGGCCGTGGTGACCGACTTCGGCCGGTACGGCGTGGTGCTCGACCTCGTCACCGGCACGCCGGTGCTGACCCTGGACCGCGGCGACTACCGCTACCGCGACACGCCCTTCCCGCTGGCGTTCGTCGGCTCGGACCGCGACGCGGTCGTCGTCGCCGCGACCGACTGGAACCGGCTCGACGCGTTCGACCTCGCCTCCGGCCGGCTGCTCACCGAGCGGGTGACGACGTGGTCGGGCGACGACCTGAGACCCGAGCACTACCTGGACTACTTCCACGGCGCGCTGCTGGTCGACCCGTCGGGGCGTGGCTGCTGGACGACGGCTGGGTGTGGAGCCCGGACGCGGTCACGGTCGTGCACGACCTGGCGGCGTGGCTGGGCGGCGACGTGCACGCCACCGAGCACGGCAGGCAGCTGGCCGTCCGCCGGGCCTGGGACGTGCCGATGGCGTGGCTGGACGAGCGCACCGCGGTGCTGCAGCCGATCGACCGGTACGACCGGCCGGCGGTGGAGGGGGTCGAGGTGCACGACGTCGTGGACGCGCGGCGGGTGACGGCGTTCGCCGGCCCGGTCGGCCGGATGTGGGGGCACGGCGGCCTGCTCTACGTCGGCACGCCGGCGGGACTGGAGGTCTGGGACCCCGCGGCCGGCGCGCGGACGGGCGTGGTCGAGGGCTTCACGCCGATCGCGCACAACCCGCGCACCGGCCGGTTCGCCGAACTGGCGGCCGGACGGCTGCGGACGTGGACCCCGCGACCGTGAGCCGGGTACCGGGAACCTGATCACCGCGGTCTGATCCGATCACCCGGCGACGCGCCGCGGGCGGGGCCGTGCGGCATGATGTCCGCGTGCGCGAGACGACGGCGAGCCGGTGACCGGCGGTTACCTGAAGGGCCGGATCCGCCGCGAGGACATCATCACCGCGGCGGTCGCGGTGTACGGGGAGGCCGGTTACCACGGGTCGTCGCTGCGCGAGATCGCCAAGCGCGCCGGGATCACGCACGCCGGGCTGCTGTACTACTTCCCCACCAAGGAAGCGCTGCTCGCCGCCGTGCTGGAACGCCGTGACGCGGAGGACGCCGAGCGGGAGCGGTTGCAGGCCACTCCCGGCGTCGACGTCCTGCGCCACTTCCTCGCCCTGGCCGAGCACAACGTGCGCCACCCCGGCATCGTCGACCTCTACTCGCGCCTGGCCGCCGAGGCCGTCGCCGCGGACCACCCGGCGCACGACTACTTCGTCCGCCACTACCGGGCGGCGCGCGAGGGCGTGGTCGGCTCGTTCCAGGCCCTCGCGGACCGGGGCGAGCTGCGCCCGGGCGTCGACCCGGCGGCGGCGGCGCTGGCGTTCATCGCGTTGATGGACGGCTTGCAGGTCCAGTGGCTGACCACGCCGGACGAGGTCGACCTGGTCGGCTCGCTGCGGTTCTACCTGGGCGCCCTCCTCACCGTTCCGCTCGACTGAGGGTCGGCGCGTTCGGGTCCCAGTCGACCGGCAGCGCGGGCGGCGGCTCGACCGTGCTGCCGACGTCCACCGCGCGCCCGAGCGCGATGGACTCCTCCATGGCCAGCATCGCGTCCAGCACGTGGTAGGCGAGCTCGCCGGACGCGCGTTCCGGCTCGCCGGCCCGGATCGCGCGCGCCAGCTCCAGCACGCCGGTGCCCCGTGACGCGGAGTGCCCTTGCGGCGCAAGCGTTTGCACACCGTCGAACAGGTGCAGCTCGGTCGGGCCGGCGAAGCCGTTCGGGTCGGGCAGCACGGCCGTGCCCAGCGTGCCGGCGACTTCCACGAAACCCGTGCGCGACAACGCCGAGTCGAAGCTGAACACCGCCTGCGCCGTCCCGCCGCGCTCGAACTCGACCAGCGCGGTCACCGTGGTCGGCACGGTCACCTCGAACTCGGTGCCCGCCCGCGGCCCGGACCCGATCACCCGCGTGTCGCGCGCCCGGCCGCCCGCGGCGGTGACCCGGCGGATCGGGCCGAGCAGGTGCACCAGCCCGGTCAGGTAGTACGGGCCCATGTCGAGCAACGGCCCGCCGCCCGCCTGGAACAGGAACTCCGGCGCGGGGTGCCAGCTCTCCGGACCCGGCGTCTGGAACAGGGCGAGCGCCGTGCGCGGCTCGCCGATCCGACCGCCGTCGACGGCCCGCCGCGCGGTCTGCCACCCGGCGCCGAGCAGGGTGTCGGGCGCGCAGGCGACCCGCAGACCCCGTTGCGCGGCCCGGTCGAGCAGGTCGCGCGCGCTGCGCAGGTCGAGCCCGAGCGGTTTCTCCACCCACACGTGCTTCCCGGCCTCGACCGCGGCCAGGCTGACCGCGACGTGCGCGGCCGGCACGGTCAGGTTGACCACGATCGAGACGTCCGGGTCGGCCAGCAGCTCGTCCACAGTGGACGATCGCGGCACGCCGTGCCGCCGCGCCTGGGCCGCCGCCCGTTCCGGGTCGAGGTCGGCCACGGTCAGCACCCGCACGTCCGGGAACGCGGTCAGGTTGCGCAGGTACTCCTCGCTGATGACGCCCGTGCCGACGACCCCGACGCCGACCGGGGCGCTCACGCCGCGACCTCGGCGAGGAACGCGTGGCTCTCGGCGATACCGGCGAACACGTCGCCGTCGTAGGCGTCGAACTCGACCACGCGCAACGCCTGCGGCGCCGCGGCCAGCACGTCCGCCACCGGCACGCGCCCCTGACCGGCCGGGACCTGGCCCGACGCGTCCCGCGCCAGGCCGCCGTCCTTGACGTGGATCGCGTGCACCCGGCCGCCGAGGCGGCGCAGCAGCGCGGGCGCGTCCTCGCCGCCGACCGTCGCCCAGTAGGTGTCGACCTCCAGCACCACCTCGGGGTCGAGCCGGTCGGCCAGCACCTCGAACGCGCTGCGGCCGTCGATCCGGGACGCCAGCTCCCACCAGTGGTTGTGGTAGCCGACGCGGACGCCGTGACCGGCGGCGACCCGGGCGGCGGCGTTGAGCGCGGACGCGGTGGCGGCGATGTCCGCGGGGTCCTGCCACAGCTCCGCGTCCACGTACGGGTCGATCACGACCTCGATGCCGCACTCGGCCGCGGCGGCGAAGACGGCGTGCTGGTCGGCGCCGAGGAGCTGGGCGTGCGCGGTCGGCGCGGTGAGGCCGTGCTCGGGCAGCGCGGTGCGCAGCACGTCGACGTTCTCCAGGACGCCGTAGGGCTCGACGTGGGTGAAGCCGATCGCGGCCAGTCGCCGCAGGGTGTCGCCGGGATCGGCCGCGAACGCGTCGCGGACGGAGTACAGCTGCACGGACGTTCTGCTCATCACGGGCTCCTGACGTCGGCGTCGGGCGTGGATGGAAGCGCTCCCACAGATTTCTACCAGTTGGTAGAAATTCACGCCATAGTATGACGTCCCGCCCCGTCCGGGAAACAGACTTGAACCTGACGCGACGTGAGGTTCTAGGGTCGTGCCATGGGCGTTGAGGGGGGCCTCGACCAGCCGCGGTGGAGCGTCGGCGCGCTGGCCAAGGTGGCCGGGATGACGGTGCGGACGCTGCACCACTACGACGAGCTGGGCCTGCTGCGGCCCAGCGAGCGCACGCCCGCCGGCCACCGGCGCTACACCGAGGGCGACCTGCACCGGCTCTACCAGATCCGGCTGCTGCGGCAGCTCGGCATGTCGCTGGAGGAGATCGGCGGTGTGCTGGCCGGCGCGTCCGACCCCGGGCCGCTGGTCCGGGTGCTCGCCGGCCACCTGGAACAGCTGGACGAGCAGGTCTGGCGGCTCAACGCGCTGCGCCGCCAGACGAGGGGGCTGCTCGCCCAGCTGAGCGGGCCGACCCGGCCGGACCCGGACCGGCTGCTCGCCTTGCTGGGCAGCACCACGATCTTCGACGGCCGCCTCACCCAGGAACAGCGCGACTTCCTGGACCGGCACGCCTTCGAGATCGGTCCGGACGCCCGCAAGAGGCTCGACGAGGAGTGGCCCGAGGTGCTCGCGAAGGTGGTCGCGCACTACCGCGCGGGCGACCCGGTGGACGACCCGGAGGTCCGCCGGACCGCCCGGCGCCTGGTCGACGTCGGCGAGACCTTCGCCGCCGGCGACCGGGAGATCCTGAGCTCGATGGGCGCGTTCTTCCGCGAGAACGGGCGCGGCGTGCTGCGGGACGTGCTGCCGGGTCAGTCGGTGGACGACCTCGGCGACGGCCTGTGGGACTACCTGGGCCGCATGTACGCGGCATTGTCAGCCGAATGAAACAGGGGGAAACGTGTTCCACAAGACGAGCGTGTCCATAGCGGCCTTGGCCGTCCTCGCCTCGACGCTGACCGGCGTCGCCGAGGCGGACCCGGGCCCGACCTTGACCCTGCCCGCGCCGACCGGACCGCACCGCGTCGGCGTCACCGCGCTGCACCTGGTCGACGTCGACCGGCCGGACCCGTGGTCCGCCGACGGCCGGTCGCGCGACGTGATGACCTCGGTGCACTACCCGGCGCTCGACGTGCGGGACCGCCCGGTGGCCCCGCAGCTGACTCCCGGCGCCGCGGCGGCGCTCCCGTCGTACACGCCGTGGGGGCTCCCACACCTGCCGGCCAGCGGCGTGGACTGGGCCGCCATCGCCACCCACTCGCACGTGGACGCGCCCGTGCTCCCCGGCCGCCGACCGGTCGTGCTCTACGACCCCGGGCTGGTCGAGACGCGCGCGTTCGGCGTCACCACCGCAGAGGAGCTGGCGAGCCGCGGCTACGTCGTGGTGACGATCGACCACCCCGGCGAGACCTTCGCGGTCGACCTGCCGAACGGGACGCGGCACGTCGCCCTGACCGACAACCCCAGCGTGAACCCGGGGCTGTACCGCGCCATCATCGCCACCCGGCTCGCGGACGTGCGGCTCGTGCTCGACCGGCTGGAGCTCCTGGCGTCGGGCGGGAACCCGGACGCCGACGGCCGTGCGCTCCCGGCGAACCTCGGCCGTGCGCTGGACCTGCGCCGGGTCGGCATGTACGGCCAGGGCCTCGGCGGCACGATCGCGGCCGAGGCGATGCACGAGGACCGGCGCCGCCGGATCGACGCGGCGATCAACATGGAGGGCTTCCTGGACTACCACCCGGAGCAGCCCGGCCAGGCCGGCGAGCTGCTCCCCGTCGCCCGGCACGGGGTGGACCGGCCGTTGCTGCTGCTCGGCACGGAGGGCTTCCAGAACGACCGCTACCGGCGCGCGTGGTCGGCGATGCTCGCGCACGGCGGCGTCCGGCAGCACGTGATCGCCGACGCGAACCACTGGACGTTGACCGACTTCGCCGCCTTGACGCCGCAACTGCACGACGCGGGCCTGATGGACGACGCCGGGCGCACCGCGATGGTCGGCACGCTCGACCCGGCCGTCGCGGTGCCGACCGTGCGCCGGCACGTGGTGTCCTTCTTCGACCGCACCCTGCGCTAGCGGGCGTGACCGTCGGGACGCGGCACTAGGAGTCCAGGGCCGCCGCCGCGGCCGCCAGGTGATCGGCCGTGATGCCGGTGGCCGGGTCGACCGCGATCAGGGCGGTCGGGTCGCGGCGGCGGTCCAGGAACGCCCGGCGCGCGGTCGGGAACAGGTCGAAGTCGTCGTCCAGCCAGACCAGCGGCCGGTCCCTGGCGAACCGGCCGACCGCGCCGAACTTCCAGTCCGCCTTGCCCTCGTAGGCGCGCACCCCGACCACCGGCAGCGGTGGCAGGCCGAGCGCCGGGCCGACCGTCGTGTTGGCCCGGTGCTCCCACGTCGTGGCCCAGGCCAGCTCCGCGCCGGTCCGCCGGGCCAACTCCAGCAACGCCGGCCCGTGCGACGGGTTCAACCAAGCCCGCTGCACCGCCCGCCCCCACCGCGACAGCCGCCACCGGTGCTCCACATACCCGTCCGGCGGGTGCGAGCGGCAAAGGGGTGCAGCGGCCCGTCGACGTCCAGCAGCACCAGCGGCCTCACCCGACCGACGCTACTCGCCCGATCACCTCGACCCCGTGCCGCTCGGCGGGCGTGACGCCCACCGGCCCGGCGTTTCGGGCACGGAACTCACCGGGACGGAACTCACGGGGCACGCCCCCGCCCCAGCCTTGGCCCCACCGCGCACGCCCGGCCCCCACCGCTCCCCGGGACCCCCGGACCCGCCGCCCACCGGGCAGGTCCCCACCGGGCAGATCCCCCACCGCCCACCACGCCCAGCCCGGCCCTCACCGCGCCCAGCCCTCGGCTCCCGGCTCCTGCCCCGGCTCCCAGCTGCCGGCTCCCAGCTGCCGGCTCCCAGCCCCAGCCCTCCAGCCCCGGCTCCCGGCTCCCCGCCCCGGCTCCCCCGTCTCCCAGCCCCGGCATTCACCGCCCTCGCGGGTCGTGCCCCGGATTCCCGGCACGGCACGCACACGTCCGTGTGGCGCCCGCGATCTCGTTCGCGTGAAACGCGGCGGCCCGCTTTGTCCCGGCCGGCCGGGTGCGGCACGTTCGCCTCACCCCACGTTGCCGCAAGGGCTTTCGCACCGCATGGAGTGGCCTGATGACCGACACCCTGCCCAGTGCCGTCCGCGCGCCGGCGCGCCGGTGCACCGGTCCGGCCGACCTGCCCGGCCTGCCGCGCGACGCGCTCGACGAGCTGGCGCGCGAGCTCAGGGCACGCCTGGTCGAGGCGGTGGGCCGCACGGGTGGTCACCTCGGGTCGAACCTCGGGGTGGTCGAGCTGACGTTGGCGCTGCACCGGGTGTTCCGGTCGCCGCACGA
This sequence comes from Actinosynnema sp. NPDC049800, assembly GCF_040656635.1. Lineage (NCBI taxonomy): Bacteria > Bacillati > Actinomycetota > Actinomycetes > Pseudonocardiales > Pseudonocardiaceae > Actinosynnema > Actinosynnema sp. NPDC049800. Next base: position 161,266 of record NZ_JBFAMT010000015.1, read on the forward strand.
CCGGATCGTGTTCGACGGCGGGCACCAGTCCTACGTGCACAAGATGCTCACCGGCCGGGCGGACGCGTTCGTCGACCTGCGCCGCGAGGGCGGCCTGTCCGGGTACCCCAGCCGGGAGGAGTCGCCGCACGACCTGGTGGAGAACTCCCACGCGTCCACCGCACTGTCCTATGCGGACGGTCTGGCGCGGGCGGCGCGGCTGCGCGGCGAGCACGACCGGCACGTGGTGGCGGTCGTCGGCGACGGCGCGCTCACCGGCGGCCTGGCGTGGGAGGCGTTGCACAACCTCGGCGACGTCGACCACCCGGTCGTGGTGGTGCTCAACGACAACGGCCGCTCCCGCGCGCCGACGGTGGGCGCGGTGGGCAGGCACCTCGCCGCCCTGCGCGCGGGCGCGGGCGGCGACGTGTTCGCCGCCTTCGGCGTGCGCTACCTCGGCCCGGTCGACGGGCACGACGTCGTCCGGGTGGAGGAGGCGTTGGCGGCCGCGAAAGCGTTGCGGCGCCCGGTCGTCGTGCACTGCGTGACCGAGAAGGGCAGGGGCCACCCGCCGGCGGAGGACGATCCGGTGGACCGCCTGCACGCCGTGCCCGCGCCGTCGGCCGCCGGGGGTCCGGGCTGGACGTCGGTGTTCGGGCGGCACCTGCTGGTGCTCGCCGACCGCCACCCCGACCTGGTGTGCCTGACCGCGGCCATGCCGCACGCGACCGGGCTGACCGCGTTCGCCGAGGCGTTCCCCGACCGGGTGCTCGACACCGGGATCGCCGAGCAGCACGCCGTCACGTGCGCGGCGGGCCTGGCGATGGGCGGGCTGCGGCCGTTGGTGGCGGTGTGCTCGACGTTCCTGACCCGGGCGGCGGACCAGGTGCTGATGGACGTCGCGCTGCACCGCCTGCCGGTGACGTTCGTGCTCGGCCGGGCCGGGGTGACCGGCGAGGACGGTCCGAGCGACCACGGCGCCTGGGACCTGGCGCTGCTGCGCGTCGTGCCCGGGATGCGGGTGGCCGCGCCCCGCGACGGCGCCCGGCTGCGCCAGCTGCTGGACGAGGCGGTCGCCGACGACGGGCCGACCGCGGTCCGCTTCCCCGCGGGCGCGGTCGGCGCGGACGTCCCCGCGGTGGACCGGCTCGGCCGGGTGGACGTGCTGCACCGGTCGTCCCGGCGGGACGTGCTGCTCGTGACCGTCGGCGGGCTCGCGTCCGACGGGGTGGCCGCCGCCGTGGCGCTCGCCGGCGAGGGCGTCGGCGTGACGGTGTGCGACCCGCGCTGGGTGACGCCGGTCGACCCGGCGGTGGTGGCGTTGGCCGCCGAGCACCGGGTGGTGGTGTGCGTGGAGGACGGCGTGCGCGGCGGCGGGGTCGGCGAGGCCGTCGCCGGCGCGCTGCGGGAGGCGGGCCTGAGCCGCCGGATCAGGATCCTCGGCCTGCCCCACGACTTCCTGCCACACGGCTCGCGGGCCGACATCCTGCGCATGCACGACCTGGACGCCGCCGGCATCGCCCGCACGGCGGCCCGCTTCCTGCCGGGCTGGACGTCCTGACCGGTGTCGGGCCCCACCCGGGCGGACGACGGCCCGGGTCACCGGCGATCGGTCGCGAACACCCTCGTCAGGTGGCGTTCGACCACCGGCACCACGTCGGCGGGCGTGACCCGGCGGCCGAGTTCGGCGGACAACGAGGTCACGCCGGCGTCCTCGATGCCGCACGGCACGATCCGGTCGAACGGGGTCAGGTCGGGGTCGCAGTTGAGGCCGAACCCGTGCAGGCTGGTGCACCGCTCGATGCGCACGCCGATCGCGGCGATCTTGCGGTGCTGCCCGTGCGCGCGGGCAGCCGACGGCGGCACGTCCGGCGCGGGCGGCCGGTCGCCGAGCACCCACACGCCGCTGCGCCCGGCCAGCCGCGCCGTCACCACCCCGAACTCGGCGCACGTGCCGATCAGCGCGTCCTCGATCCGGCGGACGTGGCCGACGGAGTCCAGCGGCACCGGCAGCTTCACCACCGGGTAGCCGACGAGCTGACCGGGACCGTGCCAGGTGATCTCGCCGCCGCGGTCCACGGTCAGCACCGGGACGCCGTCGGGCGGGAACGCGGTGGCCTTGGTGCGCTTGCCCGCCGTGTAGACGGGCAGGTGCTCCTGGAGCACGCAGACGTCGGTGATCTCGTCCGCGACGCGCGCCGCGTGCAGCCGCCGCTGCTCGGCGTACGCCTGCTCGTACGCCACCGCGTCCGGCCCGAACCCGCCGTGCACGAATCGCATCGCACCCATGGTCACAGGTTCCCAGGCCGCAGGTCGGCGGCGGCACGCGTGGTCGTCACGACCCGGCCGACCGTCATCACGACGTGCCCGTCGGCCTCCGCCTCCCCGGTGAACGCCACCGTGTCGCCGCGGACGTGCAGGATCCGCACCGAGTGCCGCACCACGCAGCCCGGCACGACCGGCCGGTGGAACTCCACGTCCGCGAGCGCGCCGAACAGGACCACCCGACCGGTGTCCGGCTCGCCCCACGACGACAGCAGCACGGCCGCCTGGCACCACGACTCCAGCAGCAACGTCGACGGGAAGTCACCGTCACCGGCGTGCCAGGGCTCGTTGGCGCTGACCGCCTTGAGCGCGGTCAACGACTCGCCCGGCGCCACGTCCACCACCCGGTCCACCAGCAGCAGCGGGTACCGGTGCGGCAGGAGGCGGAGGATCTCGGAGGAGGTCGTCACGGCTCGTACCGCAGCTTGATCCGGGCGACCACACCTTCGTCGTCGGTTACCACCGCCGCACACCGCCGCCCGTCGTCGTCCCAGGTCAGGCGCACGGTCAAGGTCGTGCCGGGGAACGTGGGCCGCACGAACCGGGTCGACTCGACCGCGGCGAGCCGCACCGCGCCCGTCGCGGTCGCCGCGCGGTGCGCGAACTCCACGACCGCCACGCCGGGGAAGATCGGGAAGCCCGGGAAGTGGCCCGCGAACAGCGGGTCGTCCGGCGCGACCGCCATGCGGGCGACGACGGTCGTCCCGGACCGCTCCAGCACTTCCACGGGCGACGCGAGGTAGCCGGTCACCGGTCAGCCCTCCCCCAGCACGCCGAAGTCCGCGGTCACGTCCGGCCACACCAGCGTGGCCGCGCCCCACGTCAGGCCGCCGCCGAAGGCCACGGTGAGCACCCGGTCGCCTGCCTTGAGCCGACCGGCCGCGGCGGCGTCGGCCAGCAGCACGGGGATCGACGCGGCGGCCGTGTTGCCGACCGCCTCGAGGTCCGCCAGCACCTTCGCCTCGTCGAGCCCGAGTCGGCGGGCGACGGCGTCGCAGATGCGCCGGTTCGCCTGGTGCGGCGCGAGGTGGTCGACGTCCTCCGGGCCGAGGCCGGTGCGGGCCAACGCCTCCAGCGCGACGTCCGACATCCGCTCGACCGCCTGCCGGAACACCTCCTTGCCGCTCATCCGGAAGTGCCGCTCACCCGCCGGCACCTGGATGAGGTCGGCCCCGGTGCCGTCGCTGCCGAGCACGCACGGGCCGATCATGCCCTCCCCCTCGCCCACGACGACCGCGCCCGCGCCGTCACCGAAGATCACCGCCGTGCCGCGGTCGTCCGGGTCGAGGATGGTGGAGAACGTCTCGGCGGCGATCAGCAGCACGGTCCGCGCCGCGCCGCTCGCGATGAGGCCGACCGCGTTCGCCAGGCCGTACAGGAAGCCGGTGCACACGGCGGCCACGTCGTGCGCGGGCACGCCGATCAGGCCCAGCCGGGCCGCGACGTCCGGCGCGATCGCCGGGCACGACCGGTCCGGCGTGGTCGTCGCGACGATCACCGCGTCCACAGTGGACGTCCCGGCGGAGCGCAGGGCCCGCGCGCCCGCGTCGACGGCCAGGTCCGACGTCGACGTGCCCGGCTCCACCCACCTCCGCGCGCCGATGCCGGTGCGCGACCTGATCCACTCGTCCGAGGTGTCCAGGCGGGCGGCCAGGTCGTCGTTGGTGACGACCCGTGCCGGCAGGCTCGCGCCGACCCCGAGGAGCACCGCACCGCGGTAGGTCATCGTCCTCCCCCGCTCACGCCTTCGCGATGGCGAGCACCGCGTTCTGCCCGCCGAACCCGAACGAGTTGCTCAACGCCAGGTCGATCTCCCTCGGCACCGCGGAGGTCGCCACGTCGAGGTCCAGCCGGGGGTCGAGGGTCGCGAGGTTCGCGGTCGGCGGCACGAGGCCCTGCTCGACCGCGAGCACGGTGAACACCGCCTCCGCCGCGCCGGCCGCGCCGAGCATGTGCCCGGTCACGCCCTTGGTCGACGTCACCAGTGGCCCGGACGGCAGCAGCTCCGCCAGCACGCGCCCCTCCACCAGGTCGTTGAGCTGCGTCGACGTGCCGTGCGCGTTGACGTGGTCGACGTCCGGAGCCGACGCGCCCGCGTCCGCCAGCGCCGCCTTCGTCGCCGCGATCACGCCCCGCCCCTCGGGGTCCGGGTTGGTGATGTGGTGCGCGTCGGCGGTCGCGCCGTACCCGACGACCCGCGCCCGGACCCGCCGCCGGTCGGCCCGCGCGTCCTCCGCGCGCCGCAGCACGAGCACCGCCGCGCCCTCGCCCGCCACGAACCCGTCCCGGTCCACGTCGAACGGCCGCGACGCCGTCGCCGGGTCGTCCCGCCGCGACAGCGCGCCCATCCGGGCGAAACCCGCCATGGTCACCGGGGTGAGCAGCGCGTCGACGCCGCCGGCCAGCACCACGTCGCACCGCCGCGCGGCGAGCAGGTCGCACGCGACGCCGATCGCGGTGGCGCCGGACGCGCACGCCGTCGACACCACCAGGTTCGGCCCGCGGAAGCCGAACTCGATCGCGAGCTGACCCGCGACCATGTTCGGCAGGTGCATGGGCAGCACCAGCGGCGACACCCCGGTCGGCCCGTCGGCGAGCAGCACGCCGTGCTGCCGCTCGAAGGTCTCGACGCCGCCCGCCGACGTGCCGATCACCACGCCGACCCGCGCCGCGTCCCAGCCGGCGAGGTCTTCCCCGGCAACCGCCTCCCGTGCCGCAACCAGCGCCAACCTGGTGAACCGGTCGAGCCGGACGGCACGCCGCGCGCCGAGCAGCGCGTCGGCGTCGAAGTCGGGGACGCGGCACGAGATCGTCACCTCGTGACCGGCGAGCACCGGGTCGTGCGCGGCGGTCGAACGGCCCGCGCGCACCGCCGCCCAGCCCGCCTCCACGCCGACACCGCCCGGCGTGACGAGGCCGAGCCCGGTCACCGCGATGTCAAGACCGGTCACCGGCGCGCTCCTCCATCAGCGCCACGATGTCGCCGACGGTCTCCATGTCGAACAGCTCGTCGTCGCTGATGTGCAGCCCGTGCTCCTTGCCGAGCACCATCGACAGCTCCACGAACGCGAGCGAGTCCAGGTCGAGGTCGTCCTTGGTCGCCTCCGGGGTGATCTGCTCCGGCTCGACCTTCAACGTGTCGACGAGGATCTTCTTCAGCGTCTCGTACACGGCGGTCTCCCCTCGTTCGCGCGACTCCTCCCCACCATCGAACCTCATCGGCCGGACCGCCGGTCAACCAGGGAGAATGTCCGGGCGGCAGGACTCGGGGAGGACGGATATGGCGGACGCGCCGGTGGCGGTCGTGACGGGCGGGAACCGGGGCATCGGGCTGGAGGTGTGCCGTCGGCTGGCCGCGCTCGGCCACGTCGTGGTGCTGACCGCGCGTGACGCGGGGAAGGCCAGGTCGGCGGCCGAACGGCTGGGCGTCGACCACTGCCGGCTGGACGTGACCGACGACGCGTCGGCGGCCGAACTGGCCGCGCACCTGACCACGCGGCACGGGCGGCTGGACGTGCTGGTGAACAACGCGGCCATCCACTACGACACCTGGCAGCGCGCGTCGTCGGCCGATCTGGGGGTCGTCCGGGAGGCCATGGAGACCAACTTCTACGGGCCGTGGCGGACCGTCCTGGCCCTGCTGCCACTGCTGCGGGCGGCCCGGCGGGCGCGGGTGGTGAACGTGTCGAGCGAGGCCGCGTCGTTGGCGTCGATGGGCGGCGGCACGCCGGCCTACGGCACGTCGAAGGCGGCGTTGAACGCGTTGACCTTGATGTTGGCGGCCGAACTGCCGGCGATGAAGGTCAACGCGGTGTGCCCGGGGTGGGTCGCGACAGACATGGGCGGCGCCGGCGGGCGACCGGTCGAGCAGGGCGCGGCGAGCGTGGTGTGGGCGGCGACGTTGCCCGACGACGGGCCGACCGGCGGGTTCTTCCGCGACGGGAGGCGGATTCCCTGGTAGCGCGCCGGGGTATCCCGCCGCCATGAGATGGCGCATCGGTGTGGCGGCGGCGGCGCTGGTGGCGGTCGGGGTCCTGGTGGCGGCGGTGTTGGTGGTGCCCCGGTTGCTGACGGGCACGGACACGATCGACCGCAGCCAACCCGCGTTGCTGCAGTCGTTGCGGGACTTGAGCCAGTACCACGCCTCGGCGGGCGAGTTCCAGGTCGTGCTCGACCTCGAGCGCGACGTCCGGTACGTGCCGTCGGCGTTGGCCGGGCAGCGGACGCTGTTCGTGGCGGCCGGCACGGTGAACGCCTACGTCGACTTCGGCGGGTTGGCCGAGGACGCGCTGCGGGTGCCGCCGACGACCGCGTCCGGCGAGGCGCGCAAGGTCCAGCTGGCGTTGCCGAAGGCGGTGCTGGACAAGCCGAACCTGGACCAGCAGCGGTGCTACGTGTTCGCGCAGGAGCGCGGGCTGTTCGACCGGCTGGCCTCGCTCGTGGAGACGCAGGACCAGCAGCCGTTCTACGTGGCGGCCGAGCAGAAGATCTCCGACGCGGCGCGGGAGTCCGGGTTGGTGCAGCGGGCCGACGACAACACCCGCAAGATGCTGACCGGCATGTTCGGCGCGCTGGGGTACCAGGTCGAGTTCACGAGCCTGGACTGATCCCCCCGGGCAGCCAGGCCGCCATGGCGTCGAGGATCACGTCGAGCCCGAACGCGAACTCGTCGGCGAAGTCGTGGCCCGGTCGCAGGACGTGCTCGGTGGCCATCTCCACGAGGTACGGGTAGTCCTCCCGCGCGAGGTGCGCCAGGATGTCCTCGGTCACCTCGGTGGCGGAGTCGGGGCCGCTGAACGGGAGCGCGGCCTCCTGGACCGCGAACCCGTACACGTAGCTGTCCAGCAGGGCGTAGGCGTGGGCGGTCGTCGCGACCGGGAAGCCGGCGCGGCGCAGGGTGCCGATGGTCGCGTCGTGGTGCCGCAGCGTCGCCGGGCCGGGCGCCTTCCTCGACTCCAGCAGGCCGATCGCCCACGGGTGCCGCCGGAGCACGTCGCGCGCGGAGTTCGCCCGCTTGACCATCTCGTGCCGCCAGTCGCCGCCGGGCGTCGGCAGCTCCATCCGGCCGAAGACCACGTCCACGATGCCGTCGAGGATCTCGTCCTTGTTCGCCACGTGGTGGTACAGCGACATCGGCTTGACCCCGAGCGCGTCGGCGAGGGACCGCATGGTCAACCCCGCGATCCCGCCCGCGTCGGCGATGGCGACGGCGGCGCGCAGGACGCGTTCCCGGCTCAGTGGTGCGCCTTGCTTCGACAACCCGACCTCCGGCGGTGACAGCTCCGTACTTAGTACGGTACCGTCCGCCTTACTAAGTAAGGCTGAGCCCGCCGTCGAAGGGGAACCCCATGTCATCGAGAGCCATCGGCCGGACCGTGGGGACGCTGTTCCTCGTGGCGTTCGTCGCGTACGGCGGGGGCACCGCCCTGGTCGGCTCGGGTTCGAGCGCGCAGGTGGGCGCCGGGGCCCTGCTCATGCTGGCGAACTCCGCCGTCGTGGTCGGCATCGGCGTGCTGGCGTTCCCGGTGCTGCGCCCGCACAGCGAGCTCACCGCGCACGCGTACCTGGTCGGCCGGGCGGTCGAGGCGGCGCTGCTGGCCGTCGGCGTCGTGTTCGTGCTGCTGCCGGCGTCGGCCGGGGTGGGCGCGGCGGGCAACCACTACAGCTACCAGGTCGCGATGATGGCCGTGGGCGCGGTGGGCGTGCTGTTCTGCCGGGTCCTGCTCCGCGCCCGCCTGGTCCCCCGCGCCATCGCGGCGTGGGGCGTGGTCGGCTACGCCGTCTTCCTGCTGGGCGCGGTGCTCGAAGTCCTCGGCTACGGCGTCGGCGTGGCGCTCTCCGTGCCGGGCGGCCTGTTCGAGATCGCGCTGGGCGTGCTGCTGGTCGTCAAGGGGTTCGCCACTCCGGTGGCCTCGGACGAGAAGGCCCCGGCGTACGCTGCGTGACGATGAGGCGCAAGCTCCGGCCGCCGCTCGACCAGCGCCACGGCCTCGACCCGGCACGCCTGCGGTTCCCCGACGAGGGGCCGTGGGCGACCGTTCGCGATCACCTGGTCGAGCGGTTGCCCCGGGTCGCGCCGGAGCGGATCGACCTGATGCTCGCCGAAGGCCGCGTCTACGACCTCGCCGGGCCCATCGCGCCGGACGCCGCGTTCACGCCCGGCGGCGCGGTGTGGTTCCACCGCGACCTGCCCGACGAGGTGGCGGTGCCGTTCGAGGTCCGGGTCGTGCACCGCGACGACGCCATCCTCGTGGTCGACAAGCCGCACTTCCTGGCCACCATCCCGCGCGGCAAGCACGTGGTCGAGACCGCGCTCGTGCGGCTGCGCCGCGACCTCGGGCTGCCGCACCTGAGCCCGGCGCACCGGCTGGACCGCGTGACCGCCGGGCTGGTCATGTTCGTGGTCGAACCGACCTTGCGCGGCAAGTACCAGACCCTGTTCGCCGACCGCGCGGTGCGCAAGGAGTACGAGGCCATCGCGCCGCACGACCCGGCGTTGACGCTGCCGAGGACCGTCAGCAGCCGGATCGTGAAGGTCAAGGGCGTCATCACCGCGCAGGAGGTGCCCGGTCCGCCGAACGCCGAGACGCGGGTCGAGCTGGTCGAGCACCGCGACGGCTGGGGCCGGTACCGGCTCCTGCCCCGCACCGGCCGCACGCACCAGCTCCGCCTGCACATGGCGTCGCTCGGCGTGCCCATCCGCCACGACGACTTCTACCCCGTCCTGCGCGAGAAGCCCTTGGACGACTTCACCGACCCGTTGCAGTTGCTGGCGAAGGTGCTCGAGTTCACCGATCCGGTGACGGGCGAGCACCGTCGCTTCACCAGCGGCCTGCGGCTCGACCTCTAGACTAGCGCCTGTTTCACAAGTCCGTGTTCGCGATAGTCGGGCCTGAGGCGGCTCCCGGGGGCACGGCCGAATGGGCCACATACAACAGCGGTATGC
>NZ_JBFAMT010000016.1:0-166809 GCF_040656635.1 Actinosynnema sp. NPDC049800
GTCGCACCTGGGTGCGACCCACACCGCACCCGGGTGCGAGCCGGATCCGCCGCCGGCACCCGGGTGCCGCGCCCGCGGCACCCCACCGACAGGCCCCGAGGAGGCCGCGACACCCGGGCGTGGGGGCCGGGACCAACGGGGGTCGTTTCGTGTCACCCGTGTGAGGTACCCCCGCCCCACCGGGGCCGGGTAGAGGGCGTTCTCGGTGCGGCCCAACGGCCCCGTCGCAGGTGCCGTCGCAGGTGAACGGCGGGCGAAAAGTTGTCCACAGGCCCGGAGAAGTGCCCCGTCGGGGGAGATTCGGCCCACCATCACCCTGTGCAGCACCCGGGTACAACCCGGCCCACACCCGGGGATTAACCCGGGGACAACTCGGCCCGCCTGTGGACCGAACGGACGAGCCGGATAGTTCTCCCCGGGTGCGCCGACTTGTCCCCGGGTGACACCCCGTGTCCATCCACACCTCCAAGCGGGCGACACGCTGCGGAAACCGGGGTTGTCCACACAATCCACAGCCCCTACTGCTGTTGCTGTTGTCTTCCCTTGAAGATGAAGAACAAAGAAAAAACAGCCGGCGGTCGAGCCCGGGGACGAACGCTCGGCAGCGCCTCGTCCCCGGGCAGCCCCGAGGTGACGAGGACCGGGCCGACGCTCTACGGTGGGGAGCCTCCGCGCCGAGGGTCGGAAGATCCGGCGAGGGCCGCGGCTCCCCAACCCCCACCGCAACGCATGCTGTTGTTGGTCATGCCGACTTGAGGAAGGACGCCTCATGAAGATCCGCGTCGAGCGCGACGGCCTGGCCGACGCCGTCGCCTGGGTCGCCCGCAGCCTGCCGTCCAGGCCGCCTGTCGCGGTGCTCGGCGGAATCCTGCTCGACGCCGGGGCGGAGGACGGCTCCGGCGAGGCGCTGACCGTCTCCGGGTTCGACTACGAGGTGTCCGCCCAGTGCGGCGTCCCGGCCACGATCGCCGACGGGGGCAAGGCGCTCGTCAGCGGACGGCTCCTGGCCGACATCACCAAGGCCCTGCCGAACCACCCGGTCGAGATCGCGGTCGACGGCTCCCGGATGACGATCTCGTGCGGCAGCGCCCGGTTCAGCCTGCCGACCATGCCGGTCGAGGACTACCCGCAGCTGCCGTCCATGCCGCAGCTGGCCGGCGAGCTCCCGGGCGAGGTCTTCGGCGAGGCCGTGAACCAGGTCGCCGTCGCGGCGGGCAAGGACGACACGCTCCCGATGCTGACCGGCGTCCGGCTGGAGATCGGCGAGGGCAAGGTGACCCTGGTCGCCACCGACCGCTTCCGGCTCGCCATGCGCGAGTTCCCGTGGGAGCCGAACGAGGCGCTCGGCGACGTCGCCGTCCTCGTGCCGGCGAAGACCCTCAACGACGCCGCGAAGACGCTGGGCGCGTCCGGCGCGAAGATCGAGCTGTCCCTCGCCGCGAACGACGGCCTGCTCGGCCTGTCCGGCACGAACCGCCGCACGACCACCCGGCTGCTCGACGCCGACTTCCCGAAGTACCGCCAGCTGCTGCCCACCGAGCACTCGGCCGCCGCGATCATCGAGGTCGACGCGCTGGTGCAGGCGATCAAGCGCGTGTCGCTGGTCGCCGAACGCGGCACGCAGGTCCGGCTGGAGTTCGTGGACAACGGCCTGCGCCTGTCCGCGGGCGGCGACGACGAGGGCAGCGCCGAGGAAGAGCTGCCGGTCGACTACACCGGCGACCCGGTCACCATCGCGTTCAACCCGACGTACCTCCTCGAAGGGCTCCAGGCCGTCCGCACGCCGCGGGCGCACTTGTCCTTCACCACACCCAGTCGCCCCGCACTGCTCAAGCCGGTGGACGAGGATGGGAACGTGGCGCCGGGCTACCTCTACCTGCTGATGCCCGTGCGCCTGCCCGGCTGATCCACCACGCCATCCACAGACGCTAGGGAAGAGGAACGACCGTGCAGCTCGGACTCGTCGGCCTCGGCAAGATGGGCTTCAACATGCGCGAGCGCATCCGCCGCGCGGGGCACGAGGTGGTCGGCTACGACCGCAACCCCGAAGTCACCGACGCCGACTCGCTCGCCGACATGGTGGGCAAGCTCGCCGCACCCCGCCTGGTGTGGGTCATGGTGCCCGCCGGTGACATCACCCGGCAGACGATCGCCGAGCTCGGCGACCTGCTCCAGCCGGGCGACCTGGTGATCGACGGCGGCAACTCGCGCTTCACCGACGACGAGATCAACGCCAAGGCGCTGGGCGACAAGGGCATCGGCTACGTGGACGCCGGCGTGTCCGGTGGCGTGTGGGGCCTGGAGAACGGCTACGGGCTGATGGTCGGCGGCGACGCCGAGCACGTCGAGCGCGCCATGCCGATCTTCGACGCCCTGCGCCCGGAGGGCCCGCGCGAGGAGGGCTTCGCGCACGCGGGCCGCGTCGGCGCCGGCCACTTCGCGAAGATGGTCCACAACGGCATCGAGTACGGCCTCATGCAGGCCTACGCCGAGGGCTTCGAGCTGCTGGAGGCCTCCAAGCTGGTGGACGACGTGCCGGCCACGATCAAGGCGTGGCAGCGCGGCACCGTGGTCCGCTCGTGGCTGCTGGACCTGCTGGTCCGCGCGCTGGAGTCGGACCCGGAGCTGGACGACCTGCGCGGTCACGTCGAGGACTCCGGCGAGGGCCGGTGGACCGTCGAGGAGGCCATCAAGCACGCGGTGCCCGCGCCGGTGATCTCCGCCGCGCTGTTCGCCCGGTTCGCGTCCAGGCAGGACGACTCGCCCGCGATGCGCGCGGTCGCTGCGCTGCGCAACCAGTTCGGCGGCCACGCCGTGCAGGCCGCGGGTCCTTCGTCCGGTTCCGGCTCGACCCAGAGCTGACGAGTTGTACGTCCGGCACCTGCAAGTCACCGACTTCAGGTCGTGGGAGCACGCGGACCTGGTGTTCGAGCCGGGGGTGAGCGTGCTGGTGGGGCGCAACGGCCAGGGCAAGACGAACCTGGTCGAGGCGCTGGGGTACGTGGCCACCCTCGGTTCGCACCGGGTGGCCACGGACGCTCCGCTGATCCGGCACGGCGCCCCGCGCGCGGTGGTGCGCGCGGCGGTGGTCAACGAGGGGCGCGAGCTGCTGGTCGAGCTGGAGATCACGCCGGGCAAGGCGAACCGGGCGCGGGTCAACCGCGGCCCGGTGCCGCGCCCGCGCGACGTGCTCGGCATCCTGCGGACGGTGCTGTTCGCGCCGGAGGACCTGGCGCTCGTGCGCGGCGACCCCGGTGAGCGCCGGCGGTTCCTCGACGAGCTGCTGACGACGCGCGCGCCGCGGTACGCCGGGGTGCGCAGCGACTACGAACGCGTGCTCAAGCAGCGGGGGGCGTTGCTCAAGACCGTGCGCGCGGCGCGCAACGCCGACATCAGCACGCTCGACGTGTGGGACGGGCACCTGGCCCGGCACGGCGCGGAGCTGCTGGCCGCGCGGCTGGACCTGGTCGCGGACATCGCGCCGCACGTGGCGGCGGCGTACGCGGAGGTGGCGCCGGAGTCCCGGCCCGCGCGGATCGCGTACCGGTCGAGCCTGGGCGAGGCGTTCCCGGAGTCGCACGACCGGGACGTGCTGGAGGACGCGTTGCTCGCCGAGCTTCACCGGGTGCGCCCGCAGGAGGTCGAGCGGGGCGTGTGCCTGGTCGGGCCGCACCGCGACGACCTCGACCTGGCGCTCGGCGAGCTGCCCGCGAAGGGCTACGCCAGTCACGGTGAGTCATGGTCCTTCGCCTTGGCCCTGCGTCTCGGCGGGTACGAGTTGCTGCGTGTCGAGGGGGCCGAACCGGTCCTCGTGCTGGACGATGTGTTCGCCGAACTGGACCGCGGCAGGCGTCGCCAGTTGGCGAAGGTGGCCGCCGGCGCGGAGCAGGTGCTGATCACGGCGGCGGTCGCGGAGGACGTGCCCGAGGAGCTGGACGGGCTGCGGTTCGACGTTCGCCACGGGGAGGTGCACCGTGTCTGACGAGTTGCCCCGAACGGGTGTGACCCGACGCACATCTGGGGACAACCCTGTGGATGGTGTGGATAACTCGGCTCGAGAACCGGACATATCCACAGCCGGTAGTACACAAGAGGGTGCTTTGCGGGGTCCGGACCTCGCCCGGGCCGCCCTGGAAGCGGCTCGCGCCTCCGCCAAGGAGCGCGGGGTACGGGGCGTGCGCAAGGGTGGGACGGGCGCGACCGCCCGCCGCCGGCGTCGTCGCTGGTCCGGGCCGGGCCCCGACGACCGCGACCCGCAACCGCTCGGCAGGCTCGCGTCGAGGATCGCCGCCGACCGCGGGTGGGCCGAGCGGCTGGCGGGTGGCCAGGTGTTCGCCCGGTGGCCGAAACTGGTCGGCGAGGACGTGGCCGAGCACGCGCAGCCGGTAGCTCTGAGTGACGGCGAACTGACCGTCCAGGCCGACTCGACGGCGTGGGCCACGCAGCTGCGGCTGCTCCAGCGCGACCTGCTCAAGCGGATCGCGGCGGGGGTCGGCCACGGCGTGGTGAAGAACCTGAAGGTCCAGGGTCCGGCGGCGCCCAGTTGGCGCTACGGCCCCAGGCACGCTCCGGGCCGCGGACCACGTGACACCTACGGGTGACGAGCGCCAGGGCCGCAGCGGCGATCCTGTGGCGCGGTGAGCGCTCACCAGTCGATTTTGACCCCGTGACCAGCGGTCGGCACCCATCTGCGTTCACTTCGGGCCGCCTGTGAGCAAACCAGGGGTGTCCTAAGTGGGTTTCTGTCGGTATGCCCCGGTAGAATCGTGGGGTAGCGCAACCCAGCGTCGCCCGGCGACGGTCCCAGTCGCGTGAAGTCCGAGGAGACACCAGGCCCGTGGCAGCCAAGAAGAATGAGTACAACGCGTCCTCGATCACCGTCCTGGAGGGCCTGGAAGCGGTCCGCAAGCGGCCAGGCATGTACATCGGTTCCACCGGCGAGCGCGGTCTGCACCACCTGATCCAGGAGGTCGTGGACAACTCGGTCGACGAGGCCATGGCGGGCTTCGCGACGGTCGTGGACGTGACGCTGCTGGCCAACGGCGGCGTCCGGGTCATCGACGACGGCCGCGGCATCCCGATCGGCATGCACCCGGTCGAGAAGCGGCCCACGCTGGAAGTGGTGCTGACCAAGCTGCACGCGGGCGGCAAGTTCGACAGCGACTCCTACGCGGTGTCCGGCGGTCTGCACGGCGTCGGCATCTCCGTGGTGAACGCGCTGTCGACCGCCGTCGACGTCGAGGTCAAGACCGAGGGTTTCACGTGGAACCAGCGGTTCGAGAACACCAAGCCGGCGCACGAGCTGGCCAAGGGCGCGCCGACCGACGAGACCGGCACGGCCATCACGTTCTGGGCCGACCCGACGATCTTCGAGACCACCGACTACAACATCGAGACGATCTCCCGCCGCCTGCAGGAGATGGCCTTCCTCAACAAGGGCCTCACGATCATCCTGCGCGACGAGCGCGTCCAGGCGAGCGACGAGGAGGCCGACGCCGAGGGCCACGTGGCGGCCGTGCGCGAGCGCACGTTCCACTACCCCGGCGGCCTGGAGGACTTCGTCCGCCACATCAACCACACCCGCGAGGCCGTGCACCAGAAGGTCGTCTCGTTCGAGGCCAAGGGCGAGGACCTCGAGGTCGAGGTGGCGATGCAGTGGAACACCGGCTACACGCCGTCGGTGTACACGTTCGCCAACACGATCAACACCCACGAGGGCGGCACGCACGAGGAGGGCTTCCGCGCCGCGCTGACCCGCGTGGTCAACGAGTACGCGCGCGAGAAGAAGCTGCTCAAGGAGAAGGACTCCAACCTCACCGGCGACGACATCCGCGAGGGCCTGGCCGCGATCATCTCGGTCAAGCTCAAGGAGCCGCAGTTCGAGGGCCAGACCAAGACCAAGCTGGGCAACAGCGAGGCCAAGTCCTTCGTGCAGAAGTCGACCAACGAGCACCTGGCCGACTGGTTCGAGCGCCACCCCAACGAGGCCAGGGCGATCGTCACCAAGTCCGTGTCGTCGGCCCAGGCCCGCATCGCCGCCCGCAAGGCCCGCGAGCTCGTCCGCCGCAAGGGCGCCCTCGACATCGGCGGCCTGCCCGGCAAGCTCAAGGACTGCCGGTCCACCAACCCGGAGGACTGCGAGATCTACGTCGTGGAGGGCGACTCCGCGGGCGGCTCGGCCAAGGAGGGCCGGGACTCCATGTTCCAGGCGATCCTGCCGATCCGGGGCAAGATCATCAACGTGGAGAAGGCGCGCATCGACCGCGTGCTGAAGAACAACGAGGTCCAAGCCCTGATCACGGCGTTCGGCACGGGCATCCACGAGGACTTCGACATCGCGAAGCTGCGCTACCACAAGATCGTGCTGATGGCCGACGCCGACGTGGACGGCCAGCACATCCGGACGCTGCTGCTGACCCTGCTGTTCCGCTTCATGCGCCCGCTGATCGAGCACGGTCACGTGTACCTGGCGAACCCGCCGCTGTACAAGATCAAGTGGCAGCGCGCCGAACCGGAGTACGCCTACTCCGACCGCGAGCGGGACGGCATCATCCAGGCCGGTCTCGCGGCGGGCAAGAAGATCGGCAAGGACGACAACATCCAGCGCTACAAGGGCCTCGGCGAGATGAACTCCTCCGAGCTGTGGGAGACGACGATGGACCCGGCCAACCGGGTGCTGACGCAGGTGACCATGGACGACGCCGCGACGGCCGACGAGCTGTTCAGCGTGCTGATGGGCGAGGACGTGGAGGCCCGCCGCGCGTTCATCACCCGCAACGCCAAGGGCGTCCGGTTCCTCGACGTCTGACCCCTGTCGTTCCCGAACCCGCAGGCGTGCCCTCTAAGGAAGTAGAACTGTGAGCGAGACGACGCTGCCCCCGGCTGGTGGAGACCGCACCGAGCCGCGCGACATCCAGCAGGAGATGCAGAACTCGTACATCGATTACGCGATGAGCGTGATCGTGGGACGAGCGCTGCCCGACGTGCGCGACGGCCTGAAGCCCGTGCACGTCCGCGTGCTGTACTCGATGTTCGACTCGGGCTTCCGCCCGGACCGCAGCTACAACAAGTGCGCCCGCGTCGTCGGCGACGTGATGGGCAACTACCACCCGCACGGTGACTCGGCCATCTACGACGCACTGGTCCGCCTCGCCCAGCCGTGGTCGCAGCGCTACCCGCTGATCGACGGCCAGGGCAACTTCGGCTCTCCCGGCAACGACCCGGCAGCCGCCATGAGGTACTGCATCGATTCAGATGTCCGTATCAGGCTAGCAGACGGCTCGACGCCGCGCATCGGCGACATCGTGCCGGACGCCAAGCCGAACAGCGACAACCCGATCGACCTGAAGGTGCTCGACCGCAACGGCAACCCGGTGCGCGCCGACATGCTGTTCCACTCCGGCGAGCACCCCACGCTGAAGCTGCGCACCAAGAACGGCTACGAGCTGGCCGGCACCCACAACCACCCCGTGTTGTGCCTGGTGAACGTGCTCGGCGTGCCGACCCTGCTGTGGAAGCTGCTGGAAGAGGTCCAGCCGGGCGACCGCGTAGTCCTCCAGCGCATGCCGCAAGAAGTCGACCTTGACGGGCTATCGCCGGAGCAGTTCAGCTCCGCGTTCCTCGCTGGGGCATTCGTCTCGGAGGGCTGGACGGGCGTAAACGGGCAGGCGGGGTTCGACAACACCGACACCGACTACTTCAAGTCGGTGGTCAGTGCTTACGACCTGTGCGTCGGCAAGCGTCGCGGTATCGGGACTGAGATCACCAGTACCGGCAAGGTGCTGCACAAGCTGCGCTTCAGCAGGGCGGTGCTCCAGGGGAGCGTGCTCCACGAGTTGGCAGACTTGCGCAGCGCCGCCAAGCGCGTGCCCGAGTTCGTGTGGCGGCTGGAGGCGACTGGCAAGCGGGCGTTCCTCGCCTCGCTATTCCAAGGTGACGGCTCGGCGTCGGCCCTGCCGCGCAACTCCGTGCAGGTCAGCTACTCGACCCGCAGCGCGCAGCTGGCCCGTGAAGTGCAGCAGCTCCTGCTGGAGTTCGGCGTCGTCAGCACGCTGGTGAACTACGAGAACGGCGAGATCAAGGTCGTCATCACCAACCGGCGTGACGCGCGCCTGTTCGCCCGCAACGTGGGCTTCCTCGGCGCGAAGCAGGACAAGCTGAACGCGATCCTGGACGCCGTCCCGCTCGAGAGCCGGGCGATGAGCAGCGACCACGTGCCGTTCGTCGGCGACTACATCCGGGCGCACGGCGCGACCCGCTGGACGGAGCGCGACTGGCTCCGGCGGCACAACGTGGACCGCGTCGAGCGGTGGGAGCGCGACTACGAGGAGATCGCCGCGCGGATCACGAACCGCGAGGTGCTCGACGTGGTCGAGCCGCTGGTCGACGGCCGGTTCTACTACGCGCCCGTCGAGTCGGTCACCGACGCGGGTGTGCGGCCGGTGTACAGCCTGCGGGTCGACACCGACGACCACGCGTTCATCACCGACGGCTTCGTCAGCCACAACACCGAGTGCCGCCTCACGCCGTTGGCCATGCAGATGCTGGCCGACATCGAGGAAGACACGGTCGACTTCCGCGACAACTACGACGGTCGCATCCAGGAGCCGACGGTCCTGCCGTCGCGCGTGCCCAACCTGCTGATCAACGGCAGCTCGGGCATCGCGGTCGGCATGGCGACCAACATCCCGCCGCACAACCTGCGCGAGGTCGCCGACGGCGTGGTGTGGGCGCTGGACAACTGGGACGCCTCCGAGGAGGAGACGCTGGAGGCGATGATCCAGCGGATCAAGGGGCCCGACTTCCCGACCCACGGCCAGATCCTGGGCACGGCCGGCATCGAGGACGCCTACCGCACCGGCCGCGGCTCGGTGAAGATGCGCGCGGTCGTGGAGATCGACGAGGACGCCAAGGGCCGCACGATCCTGGTCGTCACCGAGCTGCCCTACCAGGTGAACCCGGACAACCTGGTGGAGAACATCGCCACCCTGGTCCGCGACCAGAAGCTGACCGGCATCGCGAACATCGCCGACGAGTCCAACCGGCGCTCGGGCATGCGGATCGTGGTCACGCTGAAGCGCGACGCGGTCGCCAAGGTCGTGCTGAACAACCTCTACAAGCACACCCAGCTGCAGTACTCGTTCGGCGTGAACATGCTGTCGCTGGTCGACGGCGTGCCGCGCACGTTGCGCCTGGACCAGATGATCCGGCACTACGTGAAGCACCAGATCGAGGTCATCGTCCGGCGCACGCGCTTCCGGCTGCGCAAGGCCGAGGAACGCGCCCACGTGCTGCGCGGCCTGGTCAAGGCGCTCGACCAGCTCGACGCGGTGATCGCGCTGATCCGCCGGTCGGACACGCCCGAGGTGGCGCGCACCGGCCTGATGGAGCTGCTCGACGTCGACGAGATCCAGGCCAACGCGATCCTGGAGATGCAGCTGCGCCGGCTGGCCGCCCTGGAGCGGCAGAAGATCGTCGACCAGCTGGCCGAGATCGAGCTGGAGATCGCCGACTACAAGGACATCCTCGAGAAGCCGGAGCGGCAGCGCGCGATCGTGCGCGAGGAGCTGCTGGCGATCGTCGAGAAGCACGGCGACGACCGGCGCACGAAGATCGTGCCGTTCGACGGCGACGTGTCGATGGAAGACCTGATCGCGGTCGAGGACGTCGTCGTCACGATCACCCGGACGGGTTACGCGAAGCGCACGAAGACCGACCTGTACCGCTCGCAGAAGCGCGGGGGCAAGGGCGTGCAGGGCGCCCAGCTCAAGCAGGACGACATCGTGCAGCACTTCTTCGTGTGCTCCACGCACGACTGGATCCTGTTCTTCACGAACAAGGGCCGGGTGTACCGGGCGAAGGCCTACGAGCTGCCCGAGGCCAACCGCAACGCGCGCGGCCAGCACGTGGCGAACCTCCTGGCGTTCCAGCCGGAGGAGGAGATCGCCCAGGTCATCCAGATCAAGAACTACGAGGTCGCGCCGTACCTGGTGCTCGCCACCAAGAAGGGCCTGGTCAAGAAGTCGAAGCTGTCCGACTTCGACTCCAACCGGTCCGGCGGCCTGATCGGCATCAACCTGCGCGACGACGACGAGCTGGTCGGGGCGGTGCTGTGCTCGGCGTCCGACGACCTCCAGCTCATCTCGGCCGACGGCCAGTCCATCCGGTTCCACGCGAGCGACGAGGCGCTGCGGCCCATGGGGCGCGCGACCTCGGGCGTGCTGGGCATGCGCTTCAACAGCGGGGACGAGCTGCTGTCGGTGGGCGTCGTCCAAGAGGGTCTGTTTGTTTTGGTGGCGACCGATGGTGGGTACGCCAAGCGCACGCCGATCGAGGACTACCCCGTCCAGGGTCGCGGTGGGAAGGGTGTGCTCACCATCCAGCACGACCGCAGGCGTGGCAGGCTGGTCGGCGCGCTCATCGTCGACGTCGACGACGAGCTGTACGCGATCACCTCCTCGGGCGGGGTCATCCGGACCAGCGCCAAGGAGGTGCGCAAGGCAGGGCGGCAGACGAAGGGCGTCCGGTTGATGAACCTCGGCGAAGGGACCACCCTGATCGCGGTGGCGCGCAACGCCGACGAGCCCGCGGACGTCACCAGTGGTGACGGCGGTGTCGTGGACCCCGCCGAAGCGGGTCCGACGGTCGACCCCGCCGGCGCGGGTCCGGTCGTGGACTCCGCCGAGGGCGACCAGGCTGAGCCTGCCAACTAGCGCGAACGAGAGGTTGAGGACTGCTCGTGACTCCACCCGAGAAGCCAGAGGACAAGACCGCGGTGATCACCCGGCCCGGCGCCGAGCCGACACCGGCGGCCGGCGATGAGCCCGCCGGCGCCGAGAAGCCGGCGGTCGACGCCTCGGGGGCGTCCGAGCAGGCCGAGACGCCCGCGGCCGACGCGACGACGGCGGACGGCAAGACCGAGACGGTCGAGCGGCCGGCCGCCGAGCACGACAGCCACCAGGCCGCGGCGCCCCCGCCGTGGCAGCGGGTGACGAGCGACGCGCAGTACGCCGAGGCGCAGCAGGTCGGTCCGGCCGACCTGATGTCCTCGCCGGAGCACCCGGCGGCCGAGGGGTCGCAGCCCGCGTACCCGGCCAGCGACCCGGACACGGTGGCGGTGGCCCGTCCCGTGGTGCCGGGCGCGGCCGGGCCGGGTGCGGTGGGTTCGGCCCGCACGCAGGTGAACCTGGGCGCGGCGAACGGTCGTCCGGCCGCCGCCGCGCCGTCGGCCCGCCGTCCCGGGCGCGGACCGCGGCGGGCGAGCCTGCAGGTGAAGCGGGTCGACCCGTGGTCGGTGCTCAAGCTCGCCCTGGTGCTGAGCGTGGCGCTGTTCTTCGTGTGGCTCGTGGCGGTCGGCGTGCTGTACGGCGTGCTGAACGGCATGGGCGTCTGGGACAAGATCAACAACACCGCCAGCGACCTGCTGCAGGGCAACGAGACCGGCAGCGACCCGCTGATCAGCGCCGGTCGCGTGTTCGGCGTGGCGGCGATCGTGGGCGCGGTGAACATCGTGCTGTTCACCGCCCTGGCGACCGTCGGCTCGTTCGTCTACAACGTCTCGGCCGATCTTGCCGGGGGCCTGGAAGTGACGTTGTCCGAGCGGGAGTGATCTACGACCAGCCGATTTGGGGCCGCGACGGGAGGTGCTGTAGTCTTGCCGTCGTTGCCCCGAGGGCCTATAGCTCAGACGGTTAGAGCGCTTCGCTGATAACGAAGAGGTCGGAGGTTCGAGTCCTCCTAGGCCCACCGGAAGTTCACAGGTGTTGCAGAGGGGAATCGCCGTGAAGAAGATCATCGCACTTGTCGCTGTCGCTGGTGCGGTTCTGTTCTTCGTCAAGCGCAGCCGCTCGGCCAAGGCCGACGCGGACCTGTGGCGCGAGGCCACTGCTCCCACCGACTGACCCGCGAGGGCGGTAAGTCTGCCGCCCCGTGAGGGGACGTAGCTCAATTGGCAGAGCACCGCCTTTGCAAGGCGGGGGTTAGGGGTTCGATTCCCCTCGTCTCCATCCGCTTCTGGGCGAGGTGTGCCGACGAACAGCGTCGGCCACCTCGCTCCTTGTGTTTTGTGGGGGTGCGACCCCCACGCCCCGCCCGGGAGGCTTCGCCCCCGGACCCCTTTCGGGGCCGCAGGCCCCGGGCCCCGCGAAGATCGCTTGGCGCGCCGGTTCCCCTTTGGCTGGGTAAAAGTCCGATTTGTCGGGTTGGTGGGGGCGCGAAAGTTTCGCGTTTGGTGTTTACTGGGGTGTAACCGCCGGGTCATCCCCTGCGTGAGGGCTGTCCGGCGGTGGCTTTCGCGGTAAGTCGACAAGTGAGGGCCCGCACCCAATGCCGCTGGGTGCGGGCCCTCGTCTTGCCCACTGCTATGCGTTGACGAGCGCCTGTTCCTGCTTCCGTGCGGAGATCACCTTGTCGACGGCCCAAGCGCCGGGACCGGTGAACGCCAACAGCAGGAACACCCACGCGTACACCGCGGCCAGCTCGCCCTTGTTCTGGATGGGCAGGAGCCCGGCGTGCTGGTGGACGACGAAGTACGCGTAGGCCATCGCACCGGATGAGATCAGCGCGGCGATCCGGGTGCCGAGGCCGATGACGATCAACGCGCCACCGACGAACTCGATCAGGCCGGCCGGGCCGGACGGCCAGTCGGTGATCGACACGGCACCCTTGGAGCCCAGCACGCCGAACAACTTCTGCGCGCCGTGGCACATGAACAGCACACCGACGACAATCCGGAACACAGCGATGGCGTGGTCTCGACCGCGGTCAAAGATGTTCATCTTGACTCAGTCCTCACATTGCAGGGGCGGCCGGCAGGGTAAGACAACCGTAATGTGGTTTACGTTGCGTGCCTAGGTGGTCACGTTGTCGATTCGCTGTCCGTCATCTGATTGACTGGCTGCCCTATGAACCGAGTGCTGCTCACCGCCCTGCCCTCCCTGCTGGTCCTCGGCGCGCTGACCGCCTGCGCGACCCCCGAGCCGACCCCCGCTCCCGCCGCCGGGACGACCACCAGCGCAGTGGCGAAGACGACGACCACACCCGTCGGGCCGCCGCCCGCGCCGGAGCCCGCGACCGACGGGCAGTGCCCCTACCTGGCCTCTTCGGTCGTGCAGGAGGCGAACGGGCAGCTGGTGCGGAAGGTTCGGCTGTCCGCAGGCCAACCCGACCCGGCCTGCTTCTTCTACGCCAACGCCACGGACGTGCAGTTGTCCGTCTGGGTGTTCCGGGGTGAGCCGGAGACCGCGAAGGCGGTGGTCGACCGGGCCGCGCCGGTTGCCGACTCGAGCCCGGCGACGGTGCCCGCCGGGTGGAGCGGCGGCTCGCTGACCACCCCGACGGGCGCGGTGTACGCCGTGGCCAAGGGCGGCAACGCGGTGGTCGTGACCAGCAACCAGAAGCAGACGATCAAGACCCGGCGGATCGCCGAGACCGTGGTGGGCAACCTCGGGCTGTGAGCGCGCACGACTTCGCGCCCGACCCCGGACGGGGCGGGCGCGAAGGTGTTCTTCTTCCGGTCAGCTGCGGCTGTGCTGGTCGGAGACCTGGCCGTTGCGGGCCGCGTGCGGGCGGACGGACTCGGCGGTGCCGGTCGTGGTGGGCTCGGACGTGATGTCCACGTCGTCCTCCTCCAGGTGCACCTCCTGGGGCCGCTTGGTCAGCGCGAGGTACCCGGCGACCGCGGCCGCGGCGAACACGCCCAGCACCCACGGCCAGCGGCGGCGCTTGGGGTGCCTGGCCGCGGCCATCTCCTTGCGCGCCTGCTTCGCGGCCTTGCGCACGTCCTTCGCACGCACCTTGGCCTCCTTGCGAGCCCGCTCGGCGGCCTTGACGACGTCCTTGCGGACGCCCTTGGCCTTCTTCGCGAGCTGCTTGCGACTGCGCCTGGTGGACTTCTCGTACTCCTCGGCCTTCTCCACCAGCGCGCCCGCCTTGTCGGCGACGACACCGCGGACGTAGTCCTTGGTCACGCCACGCTCGGCGAGCTTGCCCTCGGCGCGCTCCGCGAGTTGAACAGCCGCGTCCGCGCCGACGTGACCAGCGCGGACGGCGCTGCGGCGAACAGCCCGCACCGCCTTGCCGACCGACTCCCCGGCCCGGGTCATGGCGTCTACCTCATCCATATCGCGCTCCAGAAGCTGTCGGTCAGTCACGTTCCAGGCAATACCCATCGTGCCCCTTCCCCAACCACCTCGCCCGGTGATGGCACGATGGGTGGCGTGGCAGACAGCAACGAATCGTTCGTCGGGACCAAGCTGACGGCGACCCTGCACACCTCGCAGGGCGACATCCGCGTCAACCTCTTCCCCGACCACGCCCCCAAGACGGTGGCCAACTTCGTCGGCCTGGCCGAGGGCACGAAGAGCTACTCCGACCCCAACGCGAAGGGCGAGACCTCCGGCCCGTTCTACGACGGGTCGATCTTCCACCGGGTGATCGCGGGCTTCATGCTCCAGGGCGGTGACCCCACGGGCACCGGGCGCGGCGGCCCCGGCTACAAGTTCGCCGACGAGTTCCACCCGGAGCTGCAGTTCAACAAGCCCTACCTGCTGGCGATGGCCAACGCCGGGCCCAACAGCAACGGCTCGCAGTTCTTCATCACGGTCGCGCCGACCACGTGGCTGAACTTCAAGCACACGATCTTCGGCGAGGTCGCCGACCAGGAGTCGCGCAACGTGGTGGACGCGATCGGCGCCGCACCCACCGGCGCCGGCGACCGCCCGGTCACCGACGTGGTGATCCAGAAGGTCTCGGTGGAGCGGGCCTGAGTGGCCGACTCGCCGATCTCCCCGCCGCCCGGTGAGCCGATCGGGGCGCGACCAGACCTGCCGGTCTGCGTGCGCCACCCCGATCGGGCCACCGGGCTGCGGTGCGTCCGCTGCGACCGGCCGGCGTGCCCGGAGTGCCTCCGCGAGGCGTCGGTCGGCCACCAGTGCGTCGACTGCGTGAACGAGGGCCGGGCCGCGGTGCGCCGGCCGCGCACGTTCGTCGGCGCGGAGTACTCCCAGCGCATGGTGGTCACGCCGGTGCTGATCGCGGTGAACGTGCTGTTCTTCGCGATCACGGCGGCCCAGGCGGGCAGCGTGGCGACCAACCAGCGGTCGGCGCTGTTCCTCGACCTCGTGATGTACACGCCGTCGGTCGCCTGGGACGGCGAGTGGTGGCGGCTGGTGACGTCGGGGTTCCTGCACTTCGGGCCCCTGCACCTGGCGTTGAACATGATCGCGCTGTACGTGCTCGGCCGTGACCTGGAACCCGTGTTCGGCAAGCTGCGGTTCTCCGCGGTGTACGGGGTGTCGCTGCTCGGCGGCGGGCTCGCGGTGTACCTGTTCGGCGGGATCGACACCGTGGTGGCCGGCGCGTCCGGCGCGGTGTACGGCCTGATGGGCGCGATGCTGGTGGCCGTGCTGCGGCTCAAGCTGAACCCCGGCCCGGCGCTCGGCGTGATCGGCTTGAACGTCGTGCTCAGCTTCACCCTGCCGGGCATCTCCCTGCTCGGGCACATCGGCGGTCTGGTGATCGGCGCGGCGCTGACGGCCGGGCTGGTCTACGCGCCGGCCGCGAAGCGGAACAACTGGCAGCTGGCGGCCGTGATCGCCGCGGTCGTGCTGCTGGCGGTGCTGGCGGTCGTGCGGACCGGGCAGCTGGCCTGACGGTGCGGCTGACCGTCCTGGGCGGTGTCGGCGCGTGGCCGACGGCCGCCCAGCCGTGCAGCGGCTACCTGGTGGAGCACGACGGGTTCGCGCTCCTGGTGGACCCGGGTTACGCGACGTTCCCGGCGTTGCAGGCGGTGCTGCCCGCGGCGGCGGTGGACGCCGTGCTGGTCAGCCACGGGCACCCCGACCACTGCGCCGACCTCAACCCGTTGCTTCGGGCCCGCGCGCTCGGAACTTCGGCGCCGGTGCTGCCCGTCCACGCGCCGGAGGGCGCCTTGGACCGCGTGCTGGCGCTGGACCAGGTGCCCGTGGCGCGCGCGTGCTCGGTGCACGTGGTCGAGCGGTCGTTCGAGGTGGGGCCGTTCCGGGTGGACACGTGGGACCTGCCGCACTTCGTGCCGAACGCGGGGCTGCGGCTGACGGCCGGCGGACGGGTGATCGCCTACACGGGTGACACCGGGCCGAGCCCGGCGCTGGTCGACCTCGCGCGGGACGCGGACGTGCTCGTGGCCGAGGCGACGTTCGCCCGGCACGTGCTGCCGGCGGACAACGCGCCGTACCTGTCGACGGCCGAGCAGGCGGGCGCGAACGCGCACCGGGCCGGTGTCGGCAGGCTCGTGCTGGCGCACCTGTGGCCGGGCGTCGACCCGGCGGAGCACCTGGAGGCGGCCGGGCACCCGGCCGACGTCGCCGTGCCGGGCCTGGTCCTCGACCTCTAGCGGCTCGTCAGGGGCGCAGGGCGTGCAGGACGTCCGCCACGTCGCGCGGGTCCGTGCCCAGGTCGAGCGGGGTGAAGACGTACAGCTGCTCGTGCTCGCCGCGGTGCCAGTCCAGCTCCAGCGTGGCCGTCTCGCGGCCGAGCCTGCGGGTGCGGGCCAGGCGCACCTTCACCTCGTGCCACGGCAGTTGCCTCGCGCCGCTCAGGGTGCGCACGGTGAGGCCTGAGTCGTCCACCAGCAGCCTGGGGCGCACAAAAGTGCCGTAGGCGCCCAGCGCGAGCTGGACGAGCGTGGCGAGGCCCAGGAACACCCGGCTGACGGGGTCCGAACTGAGGAACGTGACCAGCAGGAACACGGCGGCCAGGCCCCAGGCGAGGCCGACGAGGCCGGGTTGGGGCGACCAGGTGCGCGGTGGGTTCACGCTTTCGAGTCTGCCGCACTTGTGGACAACTAGGGCCTCCGACCGGGGCTTGTGCAAATTGGCGCAAAGTTGTCCACAGGAGTTGTCCCCATTGGGGATGACTTACAGCCGTGTGCTTCGGTGACCGTCAGGTGAACCGGGTGAACGACGGGGTAACGCGGAACGGCCCGGACGTGGAGCTCGTCCGGGCCGTCAGCCACTTGGCGTAGCGCGTGGTCAGCGCCATTTCATGGTCATCAGCAAGCCGACGATCATCAGGGCGAATCCGATGCCGAAGTTCCAGGACCCGAGGTCCATCATCACCGGGACCTTCTCGCCCGCGATGTAGTTGACCACCAGCCACGCCAGCCCCAACAGCATCATGCCGAGCATCACGGCGACGTAGACGGGGTGCGACGGCCCCGCTGCCTTGACCTTCACCGGGGTGCGGCGATCGGCAGGCGCCGTGTAGACGGCCTTCTTGCGGACCTTGGACTTGGGCATGCTGTCCTCGCCTGACGGGTGGATAGGCCTCCAGTGGCGCGAGTTCACGTCCACTGCTGGATGAACACGTTAACGTAACCGAGCAGGTCCCTGAAGCACCGTGTAGTCCTGGAACGTTCGGCTTGGGAGGTTTTCCGGTGAGCTACGACCCGCCCCCGCCGCAAGGCGGCCCGCCGGGCCGACCGCCACGACCCAGGCCACAGCCGCCCCACGTCACCGGCGAACCGCCGCTCCCGGGCCACCGTCCACCCACGCCGGCAGGCGGTTTCAGCAGGCCATCGACCCCTCCGGGTGGTTTCGACCGCCCGGCGGGCCCGAACCGGCCCGTCACCCCTCCCGGCGGTTTCGACCGCCCGTCGACGCCGCCGGGCGGGTTCGACCGGCCGGCGGGCCACTCCGGCGACCTCGACCGGCCGGCGACGCCCGCCGGAGGTTTCAGCCGTCCGGGGGAGTCCTACCCGCCCCGGCTCGAGCCGCCCCCGACCGGCCGCCGGGCGCGTCGCGACGAGGTGCCGCCTGCCGAGCCGTACCAGGCCGAGCCGTACGCCCCGGAGCCGCCGCCGACCGGCCGCCGAGCCCGCCGCGACGACGTCCCGCCGCCGGTCGAGCCGCCACCCACCGGTCGCCGGGCGCGCCGCGACGAGGCACCGCCGGCCGAGCCCCAGGTCGCCCGTCGCGCACGTCGTGACGAGGCCGAACCGGCCCGCGCGCGTCGTGCCGACGTGCCGCCGGTCGAACTGCCGCAGGCCGAGCCGCCGGTCGCCCGCCGTGCCCTCCGCGATGACGTTGTACCGCCGGTGGAGCCCTACGGCGAGCCACCCGCCGTGCGCCGTGCCCGCCGGGACGACGCACCGACCCCGGTCGAGCCGCCGGTCGCCCGGCGCGCGCGCCGTGACGAGGCCGAACCGCCGTACGCCGAGCCGTCCCCGGCCGAACCGCCCGCCACGGGCCGCCGCGCGCGCCGCGACGAGATGGGCCCGCGCGTCGACCCGGCCGGCGCCGAACCGCCCGCCGGCCGCCGAGCCCGCCGCGACGACGTCTCACCGCCCGTGCCGACGCACGCCGAGGAGACCTCGTACGTCGAGCCGGTCCGGGCCGACCCGCCGCCCGCCGGCCGCCGCGCCCTGCGTGACGAAGCGCCGCCGGCGGGCCGTCGCCGTCCGACCGACGACCCGTCCGTCCGGCCCGCGCCCTCCGAGGTGGCCGCCCGGCTCGGCGGGGCCGTGCCACCGCCCGGCGCGGCGCGCCCCCGGCCCGCACCGCCGGAAGCCGACGCCACCCGCTACACGAACGCGTTCTCCGGCAGCCTGCCGCCGCCCCCGGGCGCCCGGCCGCCCGCGCCGCCGCGCCGCCCTCGCCCCGTCGACCCGCCCACCGAGGTCATCGCACCCGTGGACGACTACGACGACGAGTACGAGGACTACGAAGACGAGTACTACGAGGACGACGACTACTACGACGACGAGGACGACCAGCCCGGCCCGCCGCCCGACAGCACGGCGCGCAAGGCGGTCCGCACCGTCGGCGAGCTGCTGATCACGGCCGGCCTGGTCATCCTGCTGTTCGTGGTCTACGAGGTGTACGTCACCGACCTCATCTCCGCCGGCAAGCAGGACGACGCCACCCAGGCGCTGGACGACCAGTGGAACGCGAACACGGTCGAGTCCGACCAGCAGCGCCAGGCCCAGTACGAGCTGCTCGACGGCCAGGCGTTCGCCAAGATGTACATCCCGGTGTTCGGCCCGGACTACAAGTTCTCCATCGTCGAGGGCACCACCGACAAGGACCTGGAGATCGGTCCCGGCCACTACAAGGGCACCGCGCTCCCGGGCGACCCGGGCAACTTCGCCGTCGCGGGCCACCGGGTCGGCAAGGGCGCGCCCTTCAACGACCTGGACCTGCTCAACTCGTGCGACGCGATCGTGGTCGAGACGCAGACCCAGTGGTTCGTCTACCGGGTCATGCCGAAGTCCGGCGAGGTCGCGGACTGGGCGGCGCGGCAGTCCGACCCGAAGTGCGCCAAGGTCTCGCCGCTGGGCGCGCCGTACGACAAGGCGGTCGGCCAGGCGATCGTGCTGCCCACCCAGGGCGAGGTGATCAACCCCGTGCCCTACTTCGAGGGCGAGGTGCCCGCGGCGCAGCAGGCGGCGCTGATGACGCTGACCACCTGCCACCCGCGGTTCTCCGACAAGCAGCGGCTCATCGTGCACTCGGTGCTGACGATGAGCTACCCGAAGGCGCCCGGTTTCGTGCCCGAAGAGATGAAGGAGCAGTGATGTACGGGTGGATCTGGCGGCACCTCCCCGGCCCGCTGCCCGTGCGCGTCCTCGAAGCGCTGGTGCTCGTGGCCGGGGTGGTGGCGCTGCTGATGTTCGTGGTGTTCCCGTGGGCGGAGCCGAAGCTGCCGTTCAACAACGTGACGACGCCCCAGTAGCCCTATGACCGGCAGATGTCGGTCATCTCCGCCCGGTCGACGACCTTCACCCGGTCACGGCCGCGCGCGGCGCCGAGGGCCAGCTCGTGGGCGTCGAGCCGGCGCCACCCGTCCACGGTGGTGAACGGCACGGCGCGCTGCTCCAGGAACCGGACCACGGCGTCGGGCGCGCGGCCCGGCGCGACCGGCAGCAGCGGCGCGTCCGCGAGCAGGCTGGTGACGGTCTCCAGCGCGTCGCCCTTGGTGTGCCCGATGAGCCCGACCGGGCCGCGCTTGATCCAGCCGGTGACGTAGACGCCGGTCATCGCCTGCTCGTCCAGGTCGAGCACCCGGCCCGCCTGGTGCGGCACGGTGCCCGAGGCGTGGTCGAACGGCAGGTCCACCAGGTGCGTGGACAGGTAGCCGACGGCCCGGTACACCGCCTGCACCGGCCAGTCGGTGAACTCGCCCGTGCCGCGCACGCCGCCGTCGCCGTCCAGCTCCATCCGCTCGGTGCGCAGGCCGGTGACCGACGACGAGCCCAGCACCTCGACGGGCGCTTCGAGGAAGTGCAGGTGCAGCCTGCGGGCACGCGAGCCGACGTCGCGGATCGCCCACTCCTGCAGCGTCTTGACCACCATCTCGACCTGCTTGTTCGACCGGATCGACGCCATGCTCGCCGCGTCGAAGTCGATGCCCTCCGGGTGCACGATCACCTCGACGTTGGGCGAGTGGTCGAGCTCGCGCAGCTCCAGCGGGGTGAACTTGGCCTGCGCCGGTCCGCGGCGGCCGAACACGTGCACGTCGGTGACCGGGCTCTGCTTCAGGCCCTCGTGCACGTTGTCGGGGATGTCGGTGCTGAGCAGCTCGTCGGCGGTCTTGGCCAGCACGCGGGCGACGTCGAGCGCGACGTTGCCGACACCGAGGACGGCGACCTCGCGCGCCCGCAGCGGCCACGTGCGCGGCACGTCGGGGTGGCCGTCGTACCAGGAGACGAACTCGGCCGCGCCGTAGGAGCCGTCCAGGTCGATGCCGGGGATGTCCAGCGGGCGGTCCTTCTCCGCGCCGGTGGAGAAGATCACCGCGTCGTAGAAGTGCCTGAGGTCGTCGAGCTTGAGGTCGACGCCGTACTCGACGTTGCCGAAGAACCGGATCTCCGGCCGGTCCAGCACGCGCTGCAGGGCGTTGACGATGCCCTTGATGCGCGGGTGGTCCGGTGCGACGCCGTACCTGATCAAGCCGTACGGGGCGGGCATCCGCTCGAAGAGGTCGACGGCCACCTCGACGCCCGACTCGGCCGCGGACTTGGTCAGGATGTCGGCGGCGTAGATGCCGGCGGGGCCGGCGCCGACGACGGCGACGCGGAGAGAACGGGTCATACCACTAGGTTAGGTGAGCCTAAGCTCACTTCTGGCGAGAGGTTCGTCACGGCTACGCTGGCGCCATGCGCGTGCTCGTGGTCGACAACTACGACAGCTTCGTCTACAACCTCGTCCAGTACCTGGCCCAGCTCGGGGTCGAGTGCGTGGTCCGGCGCAACGACGCCGTCGAGCTGGACGAGATCGCCGAGGTCGGTGGCGTCCTCGTCAGCCCCGGTCCCAGCACGCCGGACAAGGCGGGCCGGAGCATGGACGTCATCCGCCACTGCGCGGACTCCGGCGTCCCGGTGTTCGGGGTGTGCCTGGGCCACCAGGCCATCGGCGCGGTGTGGGGCGGCACGGTCGACCTCGCGCCGGAGCTGCTGCACGGCAAGACCAGCGTCGTGCACCACAACGGCGGCGGCGTGCTCAACGGCGTGCCGAGCCCGTTCACCGCGACCCGCTACCACTCCCTGACCGTGCTGCCCGACACCATCCCGGCCGAGTTCGAGGTGACCGGGCGCACCGAGTCCGGCGTGGTCATGGCCATGCGCCACCGCGAGCTGCCGGTCGAGGGCGTCCAGTTCCACCCGGAGTCCGTGCTGACCGACGGCGGCCACCGGATGCTGGCGAACTGGCTCGCGGTGTGCGGGTTCGAGGTGCCCGAGGGCACCGTCCTCCAGCTCGAGAACGGCATGCGCCAGCTCGCCGCGGCGGCCCGGCGGAAGTAGCCGACCCGGCCCGTTGACGACGAAAGGCCCCCTCCGAGGTGGAGGGGGCCTTTTCGCGGTCCGGCTACCTGGTGGACGTGGGTCCGCCGACCTTGAACTCGGCCAGGATCACGTTGATCCGCGCGTTCTTGCCCGCCGGCGCGTTCGCCTTGATCTCCTGGTCCAGGATCTTGTTGTTCTGGCTGATGTCGGAGACCGTCTCCTTGTCGGTGACGGTGAGGTCGTTGCCCGTCCACCCGGCCTGGCTCAGCCTGGTGCGCGCCTGGTTCTCGGTGAGGCCGCGCAGGTCGGGCATGATGAACTGGTTGTTCTTGGACACGCTCAACGTCACCAGCGTGCCCTTCTCCGCCCGTCCCGGTCCCGGGTTCTGGGCCACGACTTCGTTGAGCGGTTCGGGGCTGTCGACGTCCTTGGTCTGCACCTTGAACCCGTTGCCCTCGAGCGTGGCGCGGGCGTTGTCCAGCGTCTGACCGGTCACGTCCGGCAGCTGCGCGGTCTCCGGCGCCTTGCCCAGCGTCACCGTGACCGCGCTGCCCTTGGCCGCCGAGACGCCGGGAGCCGGCGACTGCTCGACGACCTTGCCGACCAGGTTCGGGTCCTCGGTCTCGACGGTCTCGGTGGCCTGCTGGAAGACCCAGCCCTCGGCTTCCAGCTTCTTCTGCGCGTCGGTCGGGCTCAGCCCGGTGACGCTGGGCACCGGCGCGTTGTCGGCGCCCTTGCCGATCACCAGCTTGACCGAGCTGCGCTTCTCGACCTCGCGGTTGGCGGGCGGGTCGGTCAGGACCACCTTGCCGATCTGGTCCGCGTTGCAGGCCGGTTCGGAACCCGGCTGGCACGGCGTCAGCACGACCTCGACGGTCAACTGCCTGGCCTCCAACTCGGCCCGAGCCGCCGACTGCTCCTTGCCCACCAACGACGGCACGGTGACCTTGTCCGTGGCCGCGGTGTTGTCCTTCTCGCTGAGCAGCGTGGTGGTGATCCACGTGGCGAGGGCGAGCACGGCGATGCACAGCAGGACGACCAGGGTGACCATGATCGCCTTCTTGCGCCGGGCGCGCCGCTCTTCCTCTTCCTCGGCCAGCGGGTCGTACTCGGCGGGTTCCTCGCGCTGCGCGGAGGGCCGGTGCCGACCGCCGGAGGCCGGCGCGACCTCGGTGCGCGGCGACGACGTCTGGTTGAGCACTGCGGTGCGGTCCTCCGCCGTCATCACGGCGGGCGCCGAGGGCCGCTGACCGGACAGCACGCGCACCAGGTCCGCGCGCATCTCCGCGGCGGACTGGTAGCGGTTGGCCGGTCCCTTGGCCATCGCCTTGAGCACGATCGCGTCCAGCGCGGGCGTCACCTTCGGGTTCAGCGCCGACGGCGGCTTCGGGTCCTCCCGCACGTGCTGGTAGGCCACCGCCACGGGTGAGTCGCCGGTGAACGGCGGCTCCCCGGTCAGCAGCTCGAACAGCACGCAGCCCGACGCGTACACGTCGGACCGCCCGTCGACGGCCTCGCCGCGGGCCTGCTCCGGCGACAGGTACTGGGCGGTCCCTATCACGGCGGCCGTCTGGGTGACCGCGGCCTGGCCGTCGTGCACCGCGCGCGCGATGCCGAAGTCCATCACCTTCACCGCGCCCGCGCGGGTGATCATGACGTTCGCGGGCTTCACGTCCCGGTGCACGATGCCGTGCCGGTGGCTGAAGTCCAGCGCGGCCGACACGTCGGCCATGACCTCCATCGCCCGCTTGCCCGACAGCGGCCCCTGCGTCTTCACGATGTCGCGCAGCGTGCGGCCGTCGACGAACTCCATCACGATGTAGGGCAGCGGGCCGTACTCGGTCTGGGTCTCACCGGTGTCGTAGACCGCGACGATGGCGGGGTGGTTCAGCGCCGCCGAGTTCTGGGCCTCGCGACGGAACCGTTCCTGGAACTGGGTGTCACGGGCGAGGTCGGCGCGCAGGACCTTGATGGCCACGTCCCGGCCGAGCCGGACGTCCCGGCCCTTGTGCACCTCCGACATGCCGCCGTAGCCGAGGGTCTCACCCAGTTCGTAGCGGTTGGAGAGCAGTCGCGGAGTGCTCATCAGTGCTTCGTCCCGCTCCTCGTCAACGGTCTCACCATCAAGCCTTGCGTTCGCTTTCGTACCGTTTCAGCGTCAAGTCGGCACACACGTCACCGTGACCCGTGAGCCGATCGCAACCTCACCGGTCGGCGCCAGGTCCGACACCAGGCACCGCTCGGGCTCCAACGGCGCGCCCCCGTCCTCGGAGTGCACCTCGGGTTCCAAGCCGTGCCCGGAGAGCTTCTTCGCGACTTCGTCCACCGGGAGGTCGACGTAGTCGGACTTCGTGATCGTCACCTTCGGTTTGCCGGGGAGGCGATCGGTCGAGTCGTCCAACGGGCGGGCGCTCGTGGTGCCAGTGCCCTGCTGGTTCGCACCGCCGGGCACCTCGTCGCCCTTCAGCGCCCAGCGCAGGATGACCACGCCGAGCACCAGCAGCGCGACCAGCAGCACAGCGACCATAACCCACAGCGCGGCGCGGTTGCGCCCCGGCGGCCGCGGGCCCGGCGGCAACGGACGGAAAGCGCCCGTGTGCGGAGTGTTCATGCCTGGTGGGACGGGTTGCATGCCCGGTCGCGACCCGGGATGGGTCACCGGGTTGCCCAGATGGGGGTGCTGGGGATGGGGGTGCTGCGCGGGCGGCGTCATCGGCCCGGCCATCGGCGCGCCGACCGCCATCGCCAGGCCGGACGGCGCGGGCAGCGGCTGCCCGGCGCGCACCGCGCCCACCGCCGAGGCGAACTCGCCGCCGTTGCGGTAGCGCTGGCGCGGGTCCTTCACGAGGGTCGCCTCGATCAGCGCCCGCGGGCCCGGCGGCACGTCCGGCGGCAACGGCGGCGCGATGTCGCGGATGTGCATCATCGCGACCGTCACCGCGTTCTCCGACAGGAACGGCCGGTGCCCGGTCAGGCACTCGTAGCCGCACACCGCCAGCGCGTACACGTCCGACGCGGGCTCGGCGGCGTGGCCGAGGGCCTGCTCCGGCGCGATGTAGTGGGCGGTGCCCATGACCATGCCGCTGTGCGTGACCGGCGCCGCGTCCGCGGCCTTCGCGATGCCGAAGTCGGTGATCTTCACCTTGCCGGTCGGCGTCACCAGGATGTTGCCCGGCTTCACGTCCCGGTGCACCAGCCCGCGCTCGTGCGCCGCCTGCAGCGCGTTGCCCGCCTGCTCCAGCAGGTCGAGCGTGCGGTCCGCGTTCAGCCTGCCGCGCGAGATGATCGCGGCCAGCGGCTCGCCCTCGACCAGTTCCATCACCAGGTAGGCGGTGTCCTCCGGCCCGTCCGGGATCGACGCGGTCTCGCCGTAGTCGTGCACCGCGGCGATGCCGGGGTGGTTGAGCGACGCGGTGGTGCGCGCCTCGATGCGGAACCGGTTGAGGAACTCGGCGTCGCCGCTGAGCTCCGCCTTGAGCACCTTCACCGCGACCTTGCGGTCGAGCCGGGTGTCGTCGGCCTCCCAGACCTCGCCCATGCCGCCGACGGCGATCCGCTTGCTGAGGCGGTACCGCTCGGCGAGCAACTGGCCGGAGGTCAGCATCAGCGTCCCCCGAGGTAGGCGCCGATGACCGCGCGTCCGATCGGGGCGGCGACCCGGCCGCCGGTGGCCGACAGGCCCTGCTGGCCGCCGTTCTCCACGATCACCGCGATCGCGATCTCCGGCTTCTCGGCCGGCGCGAACGCCACGTACCAGGCGTGCGGGTTGGTCGAGCGCACGTTCTCGCCGTGCTCGGCGGTGCCGGTCTTGGACGCGATCGTCACGCCGCTGAGCTTGCCGCCGCCACCGGTGTTGTTCTCCGAGGCGATCATCATGTCGCGCAGCGCCTTGGCGTGGTCGGCCTCCATGGCCTCGTCGACCTCGTCCGGCTTGGTCTCGCTGATCGCCTGGAGGTCGGGCGCCAGGATCTTGCCGACCAGGTGCGGCTGCATCCGCACGCCGCCGTTGGCGATGGTCGCCGCCATCACCGCGTTGGCCAGGGGCGTCACCCGGACGTCCTTCTGGCCGATGCCGGTCTGGTAGATCGACGGCTTGTCCGACATCGGGCCGAGCGTCGAGGGCACCACCGACAGCGGGATCGACAGGTCCTGCTCGCCGATGCCGAACTTGGCCGCCTGGTCGCGCAGCTTGTCCGCGCCCAGCTCGGCGGCCAGCACCGCGAACGCCGTGTTGCACGACTTGGCCAGCGCCTCCTGCAGCGTGGCCGTGACGCCGTCGCCGCACTGGGTGTCGTTGAAGTTCGGCAGCGGGGTGTTCGTGCCGGGCAGCGTGATCACCGGGCGGCCGTCGACCTTGGTGTCGTTGGTCTTGCCCTCGGCCAGCGCCGCCGCCGTCACGACCAGCTTGAACGTCGAGCCGGGCGGGTAGTTCTCGTGCACCGCGCGGTTGAGCATCGGCTTGGACTTGTCGGCGTCGTAGCCGGTCCAGGCCTCTTCCTGCACGTCGACGTCGTGGCTGGCGAGCACGTTCGGGTCGTAGGACGGCGTGCTGGCCATGGCCAGGATCTCGCCGGTCTGCGGCCGGATCGCGACGACCGTGCCGGTCACGCCCTGCAGCCGCTCGAACGCCGCCTGCTGGAGCTTCGCGTCGATGGTCAGCTGCAGGCTGCCGCCCTTGGGGTCGCGGCCGGTGATCAGGTCCGACACCCGGCGGGCGAACAGCCGGTCGTCCGAGCCGTTGAGCAGGTCGTCCTCGGCGCGCTCCATGCCGCCCGCGCCGTACAGCGTGGAGAAGTAGCCGGTCACGGGCGCGAACACCGGCCCGTTGGCGTAGGTCCGCAGGTAGCGCAGCCGGTCGTCCACCCGCTGCACGCTGGCCAGCGGCGTGCCGTCGGCGGCGATGATCTGGCCGCGTTCCCGCGAGTACTGGTCCAGGATCACCCGGCGGTTCAACGGGTCCTTGCGGTAGTCGTCGGCCTTGATGACCTGCACGTACGTCGCGTTGCCCAACAGCAGGAGGATCATCGCCATCATGGCGAGGCCGACCCGGCGGAGCGGTGTGTTCATTTCGGACGCTCCACCATGACTGTGAACTGGTCGGCGATCGCCGGCTGCTGCGGTCGCGGCTTCGGCGTCGACTTCGGCGCGCGTGCCGCGTCCGAGATGCGCAGCAACAGCGCCACCAGGATGTAGTTGGCCAGCAGCGAGGAACCGCCGTAGGACAGGAACGGCGCGGTGATGCCCGTCATCGGGATCAGCTTCGTCACGCCGCCGACGACGATGAAGATCTGGAACGCCACCGCGAACGCCAGACCGCCGCCGAGCAGCTTGCCGAACGTGTCGCGCACGGCGAGCGCGCTGCGCAGGCCGCGCAGGGCGAACACGGTGTAGATCAGCAGCACCGCGGCCAGCCCGACGAAGCCGAGCTCCTCGCCGATCACCGCGGTGATGAAGTCGGTGTTGGCCTCGGGGATCTGGTCCGGCCGCCCGCCGCCGAGGCCCGCGCCGAACAACCCGCCGGTGCCGAGCCCGAACAGCGACTGCACGATCTGGTAGCCCGCCCCGGACGGGTCCGCGAACGGGTCGAGCCAGTTCTGCACCCGGATCTGGACGTGGCCGAACAGCTTCCACGCCACGAACGCGCCGACGCAGAACATCATCACGCCCAGCACGACCCACGCGGCCCGCTCGGTCGCCACGTACAGCAGCACCAGCACGATGCCGAAGAACAGCAGCGAGCTGCCCAGGTCCTTCTGCAGGACCATGATGCTCACGCCGACCGCCCACGCGGCGATCAGCGGGCCGAGGTCGCGGGCGCGCGGCAGGTCCAGGCCGAGGACCCGGCGGCCCGCGATGGTGAACAGGTCCCGCTTCGACACCAGGAACGCGGCGAAGAACACCATCAGCAGGATCTTCGCGAACTCGCCCGGCTGGATCGAGAACGCGCCGAAGCTCAGCCAGATCTTCGCGCCGTTGATCTCCGGCGCGATGAAGCTCGGCAGCACGCCGGGCAGCACCAGCGCCACCAGCCCGAGCAGCCCGGCCGTGTAGCCGTAACGGGCCAGCGTGCGGTGGTCGGACAGCACCTTCAACGCGGTGCAGAACAGCACCAGCGCGATCGCCGTCCAGAGCACCTGCTTCGGCGCGGCGGAGGACCACACCTGGTTGTTCGGCAGCTTCACGTCCGCCATGGCCAGGTCGATCCGGTGGATCATGACCAGGCCGAGGCCGTTGAGCAGCGCGACGCACGGCAGGATCACCGGGTCGGCGTAGGGCGCCCACTTGCGCACCGCGAGGTGCGCCACGGTCAGCAGCCCCAGGTACGCCAGGCCCAACCACAGGATCCTCATGCTGAGTTCCTGCTCCTGGTTGGCCTCCA
Source organism: Actinosynnema sp. NPDC049800 (assembly GCF_040656635.1). Classification (NCBI taxonomy): domain Bacteria; kingdom Bacillati; phylum Actinomycetota; class Actinomycetes; order Pseudonocardiales; family Pseudonocardiaceae; genus Actinosynnema; species Actinosynnema sp. NPDC049800. The sequence goes on from NZ_JBFAMT010000016.1 coordinate 28,140, forward strand.
CCAGGATCAGCGCGCCCGTCACCAACGTGGCGGCGAACGCCAGCATGAACAGTTCGGTGCTTCGTCGCGTGGGCGGCCTCAACCCGGGCGACGTGCTGCTCGCCGCCGCGAGCGGTGTGCCCTCAGCGCCGGTGACCGGCGAACCCATGCGACTACTGACCCTTTCGGCAATCCGTGCCCGGCTGCTGCACGGGCGTGGTGAGGGGTGTCCCCTCCACAGTGGTGGACGCCGGCGCCTCGGTCGAGGTTGCCGTCGGCGGCGCGGCGGTGGTGGACGTCCCCGTGGTGCTCTCCGCGGTGTCCTTCGGGCAGAACGGCAGCGTCTGCTCGGTGCGCAGCCTGCGGATCGCCTCCCGGGCGCCCTCCAGGCCGTCCACGTCGGTGATGCCGTTGCGCACGACGTCCCTGGTGGCGACCTTCAGGTCCTCCACCGTGATCGGCTCGCACGCCTGCGCGCCCGGCGGGCACGAGCCCTCCACCTTGCGGTGCAGGTCGAAGCCGAACACGCTGCCGGTGACGCCGCGGAACACCGACACCTCGCCGTTGTCGCCCTCGCCGACGTAGTACTGGCGCAGGACGTACCAGCGCGTGCCCAGGCCGGCCGCGACCACCAGCAGGAGCAGGAACACCACCAGGGCGAGCGCCTTGAGCCGGTTGCCGCGCGCCCGCCGGGGGTCCGGCGGTGGCATCGGCTCGACCCGCTGCGGGATCGGGCGCGGCCCGGTGATGGAACTCGCCCGCGAGGCGGGCGAGTCGGGTGGTGGCGGGTCTTCGCTGCCGTCGCCGGCCGCGCCGCCCACTATGGGCGCGTCCTCCCCGAAGTCGACGTCGACCACGTCGGCGACGACGACCGTCACGTTGTCGGGGCCGCCGCCCTTGAGCGCCAGCTCGATCATCCGGTCCGCGCACGCCTGCGGGTCCGGGATGCGGATCGCCTCTTCCAGCGTCTCCATGCTGACCACGCCGGACAGGCCGTCCGAGCACAGCAGGTAGCGGTCGCCCGGACGGGCCTCCCGCACCATCAGCCTCGGCTCCACCTCGTGGCCGGTCAACGCGCGCAGCAGCAGCGAGCGCTGCGGGTGCGTGGCCGCTTCCTCTTCGGTGATCCGTCCCTCGTCGATCAACGACTGCACGAACGTGTCGTCGTGCGTGATCTGCGTGAACGTGCCGTTGCGGAGCATGTAGGCGCGGGAGTCGCCGATGTGCACCATGCCCAGCCGCGAGCCCGCGAACAGCACGGCGGTGAGCGTGGTGCCCATGCCGTCCAGGTCGGGGTCGCTCTGCACGAGCTCGGAGATGGCGCCGTTGCCGGCGATCACCGCGTCGCGCAGCTGGCCGAGCAGGTCGTCGCCCGGCTCGTCGTCGTCGAGCGGGGCCAGGGCGGCGATGACGACCTTGCTGGCCACCTCGCCCGCGGCGTGGCCGCCCATGCCGTCGGCGAGCGCGAGCAGGCGTGGACCCGCGTACACGGAGTCCTGGTTGTTCGAGCGGACCAGGCCCCGGTCGCTGCGGGCCGCGTATCGGAGGACGAGAGTCATGAGCGCAGCTCGATCACCGTTTTGCCAATTCGGATCGGGGAGCCGAGCGGAACCCGGATCGGGGCCGTGACCTTCGCCCGGTCGAGATACGTGCCGTTCGTGGAGCCGAGGTCTTCCACGTACCAGTCGGTGCCGCGCATCGACAGCCGCGCGTGCCTGGTCGACGCGAAGTCGTCGTCCAGCACGAGCGTGGAGTCGTCGGCACGGCCGATCATGATCGGCCTGCCGTCCAGGGAGATGCGCGTGCCCGCCAGCGCGCCGTGTGTCACGACGAGCTGTCGGGCCGCCTTGTTGCCCCGGGCGGCCTTGTTAGTGCCTCTGCCGAACTTGGGCGTCGGGACACGGAGCCCCGACGCCGCGTACAGGTCGGAGCGGACCACTCGAAGCGCAGCCAACACGAACAACCAGAGCAGGACGAGGAAACCCGCTCTGGTCAGCTGCATCACCAGCTCTGGCACCGGTTGTAACCGCTCCTGACTTGAGTGCCGTCACGCCTACGCCCGAATCGACCGCTCAGCCCTGGGTGCGGTAGACCAGCGAGGAGTGGCCGATGCGGACGACGTCGCCTTCCGCGAGCTGCCAAGTCTGCACTGGTGTGCCGTTCACCGTGGTGCCGTTTGTCGAACCGAGATCAGCGAGCATGGCACTGTGCCCGTCCCACGTGATCTCCAGGTGCCTCCTGGAGACCCCGGTGTCGGGTAGCCGGAAGTCCGCTTCCTGGCCGCGGCCGACCACGTTGCCGCCCTGCTTGAGGTTGTAGGTGCGGTTGGAGCCGTCGTCGAGGTGCAGCGTCGCGTTCAGCTGCCGGGGACCGGACTGGACCGCCGGCGGCGCGTAACCGCCCTGCGCCGGGTCGGCGTAGCCCTGCTGGCCGTACCCCTGGTCGTAGCCGGGCTGCTGGCCGTAACCCTGCTGCCCGTAGCCCTGGTCGTAACCGGGCTGCTGGCCGTAGCCCTGGTCGTAGCCGGGCTGTCCGTAACCGGGCTGCTGCTGACCGTAACCCTGGTCGTAGCCCTGCTGCTGCCCGTAGCCCTGCTCGTAGCCGGGCTGCTGCTGGCCGTAGCCCTGGTCGTAGCCGGGCTGCTGGCCGTAACCCTGGTCGTACCCGGGCTGCTGCTGGCCGTAGCCCTGGTCGTAACCGGGTTGCTGCTGACCGTATCCCTGCTGGTCATAGCCCTGCTGCTGCTGGCCGTAGCCGCCCTGTGCATAGGGGTCGTAGGCGGGCTGGCCCTGTCCTTGTCCGTAGCCGGGAGGCTGGCTCATGGATCCGTCTCCTGCAGTGCGAGGTGGTGCTGACCGTCGGCTGGCAACTTTCACGTCGGGGTCGACGGACGAGCTGGTTCGGAACTGTCCCGTGTGCAGCGCGTCGGAGCGCTCCAGGGAGACTACGACGTCACCATAGGTATCCCATCCGCTCTCTTCGAGGTGCTCCCGGATGGAGTCCCCCAGAAGCTGGGTGATGCGTAGTTCATCCTGACCGTCCCCGGCAAGCCGATCGTGGTCCTGCGGACCCAGCAGGACCTGGAAGTGGTTCGGAGCGAGCAACCTGCCACCCGCCAACTCGCGGATGTTGCTCTCCGCCTCCCGCTGCAGTGCCTGGGCCACTTCCTGCGGGACGACGTTGCCACCGAACACACGCGCGAAGGTGTTCCCGACGATGCCTTCGAGACGGCGCTCGAAGCGCTGTACGAGGCCCACGGCAACCCTCCGACCCGGTCGACTTCCAAGACCGATCGTATCCGGGCTGACGTGGCGGGACACGGGGCAATTGGTAACCCGGACGGGGACCATGCTAGTGTTCTCCACGTCGCTCCGGGCGAGTGGCGGAATGGCAGACGCGCACGGTTCAGGTCCGTGTGTCCGAAAGGACGTGGGGGTTCAACTCCCCCCTCGCCCACCAAAACCATGAAGTCCCATCCACGGTCGTGGGTGGGACTTCATGGTTTTTCCGTCTTTTCGCCGCCGGCGGTCGCGTGATGTCTGTCACCCGCACAGCCGCGGCCGAACGTGGCGGCTCGGGGGCGGTCGGTCGATTTCGCGCGGCGAGCGGTCGGCGGTGTGGTGGTCGGGCCGGCCGGCGGCCCCGGTCCGGCGGTCGTTCCAGGCGAGCGACGCACACGCTGAGCAGTCTTCCGGGCTCCGAGGGCCGCCCGGGTCACCCAGACGGCAGCACCGCCGGGCCGAAGTCCCCCCGCCGGTCGCCGACCGGTTACCGACCGCTCGACGCCGCCGATCGCAGGACGCCTTTTGCCCCGGGGGTGCGACCGGTCCCACCTGGTACGCCTTACCCAGAGCACGAGTCGAAACGCGGCGGACAGCCCGTCGTGGTTGCCGAGGAGGCCCTGGCGTGAGCAGCACACCAGCACGGATCGCGGACACCGACGACGCCAGGGCGCTGTCGGCAACCGCCGTTCCGGTTCCCGAACTGCCCGGCTCCGTCGAGGAGCTGGCCGCCTCCGCGGCGGTGCGCCTCGGCTGGCACGGCGTGGTGCTGCCCGAGATGGTCCTCATGGGGCGCAAGGTGATCGTGGTGGCGGAGCTGCTGGCCGACGCGCACGCCGAGCGGCTGTGCCTCGGCGCGGGCCCGGAGACCGACCGCACCACCGTGTCCACCTGGGTGTGGCCGGAGATGGACGGCCGCGTGCCGCCCGCCGCGGTGCGGATCGTCGGCGTCCTGGCGGTCGCCCGGCACTGGCGGACCGCGCTGGCCTCGGCGGTGCCGTTCGCCCGCTTCGGCAACGCCGCCGCCGTCCTGCCGACGTCGGTCGTCTTCACGCACGACTACCTGGCCAACTGCCTGCCGCGGGTGCGCCGCTACGGCGTCTCGGTGCTGCTGGCCGACGAGGAGCTCCAGCTGAGCACGGACGTTGCCGGCCGCAACGAGACCGTGCCGGTCGAGGACACCGCGACCACCCGTTGGGTGAACGAACTCGTCTACGAGCAGGTGCTGGCGACCGCGTCCTGACCTACGGTCGGACCATGCGGGTAGTGATCGCGGGCGGACACGGCAAGATCGCGTTGCGGGTGGAGCGGCTGTTGGCCGCGAGGGGCGACAGCGCCACGGCGCTGGTGCGCAACCCGGACCACCACGCGGACGTGCTGGACGCGGGCGGTGTCCCCGTCCACTGCGACCTGGAGGCGACCGACGTCGCTTCGGTCGCGGAACTGTTGACCGGCGCGGGTGCGGCGGTGTTCGCCGCGGGCGCCGGACCCGGCAGCGGGGTGGCGCGCAAGGACACGGTGGACCGCGCCGCGGCGGTGTTGTTCGCGGAAGCGGCGGAACGGGCGGGCGTGCGCCGGTTCATCCAGATCAGCGCCACGGGCATCGGCCGCACCACCGGCGACGAGGTCTTCGACGCCTACCTGGCCGCGAAGGGCGCCGCCGAGGAGGACCTGCGCGAACGGGACCTGGACTGGACGATCCTGCGCCCGGGCCGGCTGACCGACGACGAGCCGACCGGCCACGTCCAACTCTCCGAAAATCCGCTACGGGGTTCCGTACCGCGAGCCGACGTGGCCGCCGTCGTCGTCGCCCTCCTGGACCGCCCCGGCACCGTCCGCCGCACCTACGAACTGATCTCCGGCGACACCCCGATCGCCGACGCCTTCTAGCCCCACGACCCCCCGCGCCGTCCACTGACACGCCCTCCACCGACACGCCCTTCCCCAAAGGAAGGGCTTCGTGTCATCCCGCCGACCTGGCTCCGCCCTACCGCGCGTGTCAAGGGGGCCTGTTCACCGATACCTCGCGGCATTCACCGATGCCTGCCCCCTTGATACGTGTGGTAGCCCGTAGGGAGGTCGGTGGGATGACACGAAACCCGACCCACAACGGACCCGGCGCGTACCCACCCACCGGTCGTCATCCTGCTGATCTGCCCGTCCGGCGAGGACTCTTTGATCTTTTCGCCCTAGCCTTACCGCACCCAACCGCACCCAACCGCGGCTTACCGAAGCTCACCGAGCACTCGGTCGAGGTAGGCGTTGGTGAACTTCCCCTCCGGGTCGACCTCTCCCCGCACCCGCCGGAAGTCGTCGAAGTGCGGGTACCGCCCCCGCAAGTCGTCAGCCGAGAGCCGGTGCATCTTGCCCCAGTGCGGGCGCCCGCCCACCGCGCCCGCGATCCGCTCGAACGCGTCGAAGTACCGCCGGTACGGCATCCCGAGGTACTGGTGCACCGCGATGTAAGCCGTGTCACGTCCGTGCGCCGTGGACAGCCAGATGTCGTCACCCTGGGCCACCCGCACCTCGACCGGCACGATGATGCCGTGCTCGAGGCCGCCCACCGCCGCCCTCAGCTCCCGCAGCACGTCGTGCAGCGCCGCCCGCGGCACGGCGTACTCGGTCTCCACGAACCGCACCCGCCGGGGCGTGACGAAAACCCGGTGTGAGACGTCCCGGTAGTCGCGCTCCGACAGCAGCGACCCGCACACCCGGTTGAGCGTCCTGGTGGTCGACGGCACGGCCTTCGCCAGCTTGCAGACCAGCCCGAACGCGCCGTTCTCCATCACCTCGTACTCGTAGAACCGGCGCAGCGCCGACAGCGGCGCGGCGGGCTCGTCGACCCGGTTGTTCCGCTTCACGATCACCCGGTCGGAGTGCGGGAACCAGTGGAACTCCACGTGGTCCTCGACCGCGGTCAGGTGGTCGAACTCCTCCAGCACCGCGTCCAACCGACCGGGGAACTCGCGGGCGTGCAGCACGAACGACGGCACGCACCGCAGCGTGACCGTGCTGATCACCCCCAGCGCGCCGAGCCCGACCCTGGCCGCGTGGAACAGCTCGGGCCGCTCCTCGGCCGAGCACCGCATCAGCGACCCGTCCGCGAGCACGAGCTCCAGCGCCACGACCTGCGTCGCCAGCCCGCCGAGCTTCGCCCCGGTGCCGTGCGTCCCCGTCGAGATCGCGCCCGCGACGGTCTGCGCGTCGATGTCCCCGAGGTTCGCCATGGCCAACCCGAGCACGTCCAGCAACGCGTTGAGCTGGTGCAACGTCGTCCCCGACCGGACCGTCACCAAGGTTCCGGACACGTCGACGATCCCGGTCCACGCGTCGAGGTCGATCGCCACGCCGGGCGCGACCGCGATCCCGGTGAACGAGTGCCCGCTACCGCGCGGGCGGACACTGGACGCGCCCACCACGACCGAAGCGAGCTCGTCGACGCTCGCCGGGTGCTCTACCCGGTGGGGGTTCGCGGACGCCGTGCGAGCCCAGTTCGTCCACGGGGACGCCATGCCCACCTCCGGATGTGACGCGTTCCACGAACCGTAGGTGAAAGCTATTCACCTTTCAAGTACGGTGAGGCCCATGCAGCACCGCACGCGCCTGGACGCCGCGACGGAGGAGCACGACCCCCCGCTCGCGATCGTCGACCTGGACGCCTTCGACAGCAACGCGGCCGACCTCGTGCGCCGCGCGGCCGGGCGGCCGATCCGGGTGGCGAGCAAGTCCGTCCGGGTCCGCGCGCTGCTGGAACGGGTGCTCGCACGGCCGGGTTTCGCGGGCGTCATGTGCTACTCGCTGGCCGAGGCGCTGTGGCTGTCGTCGGTCGACCTCTCCGAAGACCTCCTGGTCGCCTACCCGACCGTCGACCAGGCGGCGCTGACCGAACTCGCCAAGGACGACAAGGCGCGGGCGAGGATCACGATCGTGGTCGACTCGACCGCGCACCTCGACCTGGTCCACTCCGTGCTCGGCCCCGACCACCCGGAGATCCGGGTGTGCCTGGAGCTGGACGTGTCCTGGCGGCCGGTGCCCGGGCTGCACATCGGCCCACGCCGGTCACCCGTGCACACGGCACGTGAAGCGCGTGCCCTGGCCGAGGCGATCGTGCGCCGGCCGGGGTTCCGGCTGGTGGGCGTGATGGGCTACGAGGGGCAGATCGCGGGCCTGGGCGACCAGCCGCCGGGCAAGCCGGTGCGCGGCGCGGTCCTGCGCTGGATGCAACGGCACTCGGCCGCCGAGCTGGTCGAACGCCGCACCGTCGCGATCGCCGCCGTGCGCCAGGTCGCCGAGCTGGAGTTCGTCAACGGCGGCGGCACGGGCAGCCTGGAGATCACCGCCGCCGACCCGTCGGTCACCGAGCTCGCGGCCGGGTCCGGGCTCATCGGCCCGACCCTGTTCGACGGCTACCGCGGCTTCCAGCCCAAGCCCGCCGTGCTGTTCGCCCTGCCGGTCGTGCGCAGACCGAAGCGGCACGTGGCCACGCTGTTCTCCGGCGGCTACATCGCCTCCGGCACCGCCACCGCCGACCGCCAGCCGACCCCGTACCTGCCGGTAGGGCTGAAGCTGCTGCCGCTGGAGGGCGCGGGCGAGGTGCAGACCCCGGTGGTGGGCCGGGCGGCCGACTCGCTGCGCCTCGGCGACCGCGTGTGGCTGCGGCACGCCAAGGCGGGCGAGTTGGCCGAGCGGTTCACCCACTACCACGTCGTGCGGGGCGGCGTGGTGGAGCGGACCGTGCCCACCTACCGGGGCGAGGGGCACTCGTTCGGCTGAACAACCCAACCCGACCGACCCAACCCGACCGAACCCGACCCGGCCGACCAAACCTGGCCGTGGACAGCCGACCCGACCCGACCCGACCTGGCCCGACCTGGGACCTAACTCGGAAGTCGTGTCGACAGGTACCCGCGCACCAACGCCTTGGCCTCCTCGAGGATCCGCTGGTCACCGGCCGGGTCGCGGCGGAACGCGAGGTTCAGCACGCCGTCCGCCGCCTCGACCGCGATCGAGATCGGCAGCTGCAGCTCGGTGAGCGGGATGTCGAACTTCGCCGAGATCATCTCCGCGATGCGGTCGGAGATGACCGTGTTGTTGTCGCGCCGGTCGTCGAGCAGCCGCATGTCGACCACGTCGCCGAAGTGCAGCTTCGAGAACGCGGGCACCTCGCGGTGCATCGAGACGTACACGTCGAAGATCGAGTCGACGGCGTCCCACCAGTGGTCGAGGGTGGTCGAGGTGAACCGGCCGTCCACCGTCTGGATGAACTTCTCCAGGTTGCGCAGGGTCAGCGCCTGCACGACGGCCCGTTTGTCGGGGAAGAACTGGTACAGCGAGCCGACCGCGACACCCGCGCGCTCGGCGATCAATGTCGTGGTGACTCCGTCGTAGCCGACCTCCTCGATGAGCTGTGCGCAGGCCTCGAGCATCCGCTCGACGCGCTTGGCGCTGCGCTGCTGCACCGGCTGACGGCGCAGCGGGGTCGTACTGGTCACGGCGACTCCTGCTGAATGGATGGCGGGACTCCATAGTGCCCGGTAATGGACCTTTCCACTTCACTTCACGGCGCAACACGCCTACGATCCGAATCACTTTCATGTTCTGGGAGGCTTGCGTGACCCTGTCCGACGACTTCCTGTGGGGCGTGTCGACCTCCGCCTTCCAGATCGAGGGCTCGTTCACCGCCGCCGGCAGGCAACCGTCCGTGTGGGACGCGTTCCCGGCGTTCGAGGGGCAGGACGCGTCCGTGGCGTGCGACCACTACCGCCGCTACCGCGAGGACGTCGGCCTGATGCGGTCCCTGGGCGTCGGCGCCTACCGGTTCTCCGTGTCCTGGCCGCGGGTGCTCGCGGGCGACCTGGTCTTCTACGACCGGCTGGTGGACGAGCTGCTGGAATCCGGCATCGCGCCCGTCGTCACGCTGTACCACTGGGACACGCCGCTGGCCGTCGAGGCCGAGGGCGGCTGGCTCGCCCGCGACACCGCCCACCGGTTCGCCGAGTACGCCGAGCGGGTCGCCGCACGCCTGGCCGACCGGGTCGCGATGTGGATCCCGATCAACGAGCCCGCGATGGTCACCCTGCTCGGGTACGCCACCGGGCAGCACGCGCCGGGCAAGGCGCTGCTCTTCGACGCCCTGCCGACCGCCCACCACCTCAACCTCGCGCACGGGCTCGCGGTGCAGGCGCTGCGGTCCGCCGGAGCGCGCGCCGTGGGCACGGCCAACAACCACACGCCCGCCTGGCCCGCCACCCCGGCCGACGGGCCCGCCGCCGACGCCTACTCCGATCTGCACAACTGGCTCTACGCCGACGCGCAGCTGGCCGGCCGCTACCCGGACTCGCTGGCCGACCGCTTGCCGATCGTGGACGGCGACCTGGCGATCACCTCCGCGCCGCTCGACTTCTACGGCGTCAACTACTACAACCCGACCCGGCTGCGGCTGCCGTCCGAGGGCAACCCGCTGCCGTTCGAGCTGGTGGACGTCGACGAGTACCCGAAGACCGGCTTCGGCTGGCCGGTGGTGCCGTCCGGGCTGTTCGAGATGATCTCCCTGTTGCGAGATCGATTTGTCGACTTGCCGCCCGTCTACGTGACCGAGAGCGGGTGCAGCTACCCCGACTCGCTCGACGACACCGAGCGGATCGCGTACCTGGACGCGCACATCGCGGAAGCCCTGAAGGCCGACGTGCGCGGGTACTTCGTGTGGTCCCTGATGGACAACTTCGAGTGGGACTCGGGGTACTCGCAGCGGTTCGGCCTCGTCCAGGTCGACTACCAAACGCAGCAACGCACCCCGCGTGCCTCCTACGAGTGGTACCGCGATCGGATCAGGCAGTGACGGCGGAGGCGTTGGCGGAACCGGCCGTCCCGGTCCGCCGGTCGTGGATGACGTGGCTGTTCCTGGCCAACCTCGGCCTCTGGCTGGCCATCTACGCGCCCATCCAGGTGTTGCTGCCGCAGCAGGCCGAACTGCTCGACTCCACCGCGAAGGAAGCGGTGTTCGGCCTGGTCACGGGCGTCGGCGCGCTCGTCGCCCTGGTCGCGAACCCGCTGATCGGGCTGTCGTCGGACCGCACCACGTCCCGGTTCGGCCGGCGGCACCCGTGGACGCTCGCGGGCGCGCTCGTCGGCGCCGTCGGCCTGGCGGTGCTGTCGTCCGCGTCATCCGTCGGTGTGATGGTGATCGGGTGGTGCCTGGTGCAGGCCGGGCTGAACGGGATGCTCGCCAGCCTCACCTCCGCCGTGCCCGACTGGGTGCCCGTGCGGCAGCGGGCCAAGGTGGGCGGGCTCGTCGGCATCTCCCAGATGCTCGGCACGGTGCTCGGCGCGATCGTGGTGACGGTGCTGGTCAGCGGCCTGGCGAACGGGTACCTGGCGTGCGCGGCACTGGTCGTGGCCGGTGCGCTGGCGTTCGTGCTGATCACCCCGGACGTCCGCCTGCCGCCCGCCGCCCGCCCGGCGCTGCGGTGGCGCGAGCTGTGGGTGTCGCCGAGGCGGCACCCGGACTTCGCCTGGGCGTGGTGCGCGCACTTCATGATCAACCTGGGCAACGCGTTCGGCACGCTCTACCTGCTGTACTTCCTCGGTGACGTGGTCCGGCACCCGGAACCCGAGAACGGCCTGCTGGTGCTGATGCTGCTCTACGGCGTGGCGCTGGCGATCGGCGCGTTCGCCGTCGGCGCCCGCTCCGACCGCACCGGCCGCCGCAAGCCGTACGTGCTCCTGGCGGCCGGCGTGATGGCGCTGGCCGCGTTGCTGCTGGTCGCGTGGCCGACGTGGCCGGCCGCGCTGATCGCCGCGCCGCTGCTCGGGCTCGGCTTCGGCGCGTACTGGGCGGTGGCGCTGGCCCTGCTGACGCAGGTGCTGCCCGCCGCGTCGGACCGGGCCAAGGACCTCGGCGTGCTCAACATCGCCAACTCGCTGCCCCAGGTGATCGCGCCGCTGCTGACGACGTTCGTGCTGGCGTCGCTCGGCGGGTACCGGGGGTTGTTCGCCGTGTCGGCGGTCGCCACGCTGTGCGCGGCGGCGTTCGTGACCAGGGTTCGTTCCGTGGCTTAGGGGGAGTTCGTTGCGGTTGGCGGGTAAGGCGGTCGTGGTGACCGGCGCGTCGCAGGGCATCGGCGCGGCGACGGCCCGGACGCTCGCGGGGCGCGGTTCGGTTGTCGTGCTGGTGGCACGCGGCGGTGAAGCGCTCGATGAGCAGGTCGAACGGATCACGGCGACCGGTGGGCGTGCGCTCGCCGTGCCGGCGGACCTCGCGGACGTCGACGGGATCCGCACGCTCGCCGAACGGGTGGTCGCCGAGGTCGGCGTGCCGGACGTGCTGGTCAACAACGCGGGTGTCGGCCGCTGGCTGTTCCTCGACGAGACCCCGACCCCCGAGCTGGCCGGGATGATCGCCCTGCCGTTCACCGCCGCGCTGCACCTGACCAGGGAGTTCCTGCCCGGCATGCGGGCGCGCGGCTCCGGGCGGGTGGTCAACGTCAACTCGCCGGTGTCCCGCCTGCCGATCCCCGGCGCGACCGGGTACGCGGCGGCCCGCTACGCGTTGCGCGGGATGACCGCGGCGCTGCGGATGGACCTGCGCGGCACCGGGGTCGGGGTGAGCGAGGTCGTGCCGGGCAAGGTGAGCAGCAGGTACTTCGTCAACAACCCCGGCGCCGAGGAGCGGATCCCGAGGCTGGCCAGGCTGATCCCGACCGTCACGCCGGAGGTGGTCGCGGCGCGGATCGCCGACGTGGTGGAGCGGGAGCGGGACGAGGCGGTGTTCCCGTGGCAGCTGAAGGCGTTCGACCTGGCCGGCCGGCTGTTCCCGGGGGTGACCGGGTACCTGACCTGGCTGACCGGCACCCACCGCTGACCGCGCCGACCGGCCTCACCACCGACCCGGCTGATCACGCTGAACGGGCTGATCTCGCTGACCGGGCTGATCACGCTGACCGGGCTGATCACGCTGAACGGCCCCGACGTCCGCGCGGGAGGTGCGGACATCGGGGCCGAGTGGTGCCCGCGGACCAGTGTCGGTCGGGGAGGGAAGGTGTGCACAACACCGGCCCGCGGATGTCTGTGTAGTTGGTTCCTGCTGCTGGAACTCTGGCTGGGTGGAGCTTTGGCTGGTGGAACTCTGGCTGGTGGAGCTTTAGCTGGCCGGCGGTCCGTTCGTCGCGGTCGGGGGTTCGCACGTCCCGGACCGCCGGCCAGTAGGCGGGTGCTCGACCTGGTCGCGTCGGGGGAACGACAGGTCGGGGCCGCCCGTTAGTGGGCTCGGACCACCATTCCCCGGCGCGAACGGGTGACAGGAGGCGTCACCGGCGCCGATCGGAGGTGCCGAGCCGGGCGCGGGGCCAAACCGCCCGCGACCAGGTGTTCGTACGCGGCGCGCCACACCGAGCAGGGGCTCTTCTGCTGCCGCCACCGTCCGGAGCACTCGGGGCAGTTGCCCTTCTCGTCCGGTTCGTGCGCGGCGAGCAGGGCCCGCCACCCCTCGGTCAGCCGAGGGAGCTCGGAACGTGCCACCGACAGGAGGGACGGGGCGTCGGCCTCGTTGGCCAGCTCTGTGAGCAGGTCCAACCGCTCCCACACCGCGTTGCGAAGAACTTGTCCGAGGATCTCGTCCACCGAAACGTCACCGTCACCTTTCCGCCTGCTCGGCGGCCTCACGTAGCGCGGCCCTGAGTTGTACGAGTTGGTCGGCCGAAAGGACCGCCGTCTCGCCGGGAGGACCGACCAGGACCACGCGGCCCCGGTCGACCATCACGGTGAGGCAGCGCTCCCGGTCGACCACGTCGCTGCAGCGGATGCGCCACCAGCGACGGTGCCCGGTCGTGCCGCGCCATCCGGAGCCGAGGTCGGTCGACTCCTGGACGGACAGGGGTGAGGGAGAGGCGTCGGTCGCGGCCACGGCAGGCGCTGCCGACCCACCAGGGGTGGTCACCGCCCGCTCGATCAGGTCCACGACATGTTCCTCTCCGTGCTCACTCGCTTACCGGAACTTAGATTGCGATGATTCAACCCGGATCGGGACGTCATAGCGCTGGCCGGTGGCCGTTCCACGGTAAGCGGTCAGTGGAGTTCGGCAGGGCCGATCAGCCTCGCCGATCGGTACTTCTCGCAGTCGGGGGAGTGCCCCTACTCTGCCGTTGACGCCCAAAGGACTGTGAGGGGGCGCAATTGAACACCATCGGTTCGCCAAGCTCTCCTGTTACCCCAGAGGTCTGGGACCAGCAGGAGATGCGTGACGCCCTGGCCAGACGAGAGATCAGCGCGGTCTACCGGCTGCTCCGACGGCACGGTGTCTCGCAGCGCCAGATCGCGGCGCTGACGGGCCAGTCGCAGTCCGAAGTCTCGGAGATCCTCAAGGGACGCCAGGTCATGGCCTACGACGTCCTCGCGCGGATCGCCGCGGGCTTGGGCGTACCCAGGGGGTACATGGGTCTCGCTTACGACGAGGCCACGGCAGTGAGGGTGGCCGCCACGGCGGAGTCACCCCATTCTGAGGAGGACGAGTCGGTGAAGCGAAGGAAGTTCCTCGCGCACGCCGCCGCCATCACCGTCGGCGCGGCCGTGTTCGGTACGGACTCCGGGTCTTGGGCTTCGTCGCCCGCGCAGACTCCGGCCCCTGGCCGCATCGGCATGACCGACGTCCGACAGGTCGAAGCGGCCACCAGGGCGTTGCGCACGCTCGACTACCAGTACGGCGGCGGCTCGTGCCGCGACGCGGTGGTCGCCCAGCTCTCGTGGGGCCAGCAGATGCTCGGCGCGAACGCGACCGACCTGGTCAAGGAACGCCTGTACGTCGCGCTCGCCGACCTGCACAACCTCGCCGGGTGGACCTCGTTCGACACCGGCCTGTACGACTCGGCCCGCAACCACTTCGGCCAGGCGCTCGGCCTGGCGAAGCAGGGGCGCAAGGAAGAGCTCGTGGCCAACATCCTGTACCGGATGGGCCGCGTCTACCTGCACCAGAACGCGCCGGACGACGCGTTGAAGGTGTTCCAGCTCGGCCAGCTGGCCGCGCAGAACTCCGGCTCGGAGCTCGCCGTCGGCATCCTGTGCGCCAACGAGGCGTGGGCCTACGCGAAGATGGGCTCCGACGACCAGGCGCTGAAGCTGCTCGGGCGGGCGCGCGACGAGTTCGCCCGCGCCAACATCGGCGAGGCGCCCGCGTGGGCGAAGTTCTTCGACGCCAACGACCTGTCCGCGATGATCGGCACCGTGCACACGGAGCTGGCGCAGACCGTGGACGCGAAGTACACGCGCACCGCCGTGCCCGCGTTGACCAAGGCCATCGGCGGCTACGGCGAGGACATGACCCGCAGCCGGTCGTTCAACCTCACCTCCCTGTCGATCAACCACCTGCTCGACGGCGACATCGACCACGGCGCGCGGCTCGGCCGGCAGGCGATCGAGCTGTCCGAGGGCCTGAAGTCGGTCCGCACGAAGGACCGGATGAAGCCGCTGCAGCACGAAGCCGAGAAGCGCCGGAACAACCCCGACGCCCGTGAGCTGGCCGAACGCCTGGCCAAGTTCACCGGCAACGACAGCGCGGCCTGAACTGCGGGGAGTCGGGGTCCTGGACGGCAGGTTCACCTCCACCGCGTTGACCGCCGTGCTGAGGCGGCTGTGCGCCGACCTGGGGTTCGCGCACCGCGGCGCGCGGCTGGTGAAGTTCACCAGCAACGCCGTGTTCGACCTGCCCGTCGACCGGGTGGTGGTGCGGATCGTCGGTTCGACGACGTTGCGCCACCGCGCGGTCAAGGTGGTCGAGGTCGCGCGGTGGCTCGCCTCGCACGACGTGCCGGCCGTGCGGCTGGTCGAGGGCGTGCCGCAGCCGTTGGCGGTCGGCGAGCACCTGGCCACGGTGTGGCACACGGTGCCGTCCGGTGGCAGGCCCGTCGACGGCCGTGACCTGGGCCGGGTGCTGCGCCAGGTGCACGCGCTGCCCGCGCCGGAGTTCGACCTGCCGCGCTGGGCGCCGCTGGACGACGTGCGCCGGCGCATCGCGGACGCCGAGGAGCTGTCCGCGCCGGACCGCCGGTTCCTGGAGGACCGGTGCGCCGCGGCCGACGACCGCCTGGCCGAGCTGCGGACCGTGCTGCCGCAGGGCGTCCTGCACGGCGACGCGCACCTGGGCAACCTCATCCCCAGCCCCGACGGCCCGGTGATCTGCGACTTCGACTCCACCAGCGTCGGGCCGCGCGAGTGGGACCTGAGCACCCTGCCGGTCGGCGTCGCCCGCTTCGGCCACCCCGCCGAGTGGTACCGGCAGCTGGCCGACGAGTACGGCTTCGACGTCACCCGGTGGGCAGGCTTCCCGGTGTTGCGCGAGGTCAGGGAGCTGAAGCTGACCACGAGCGTGCTGCCGATCATGCGCAGCCACCCCGGCGTGCGCGAGGAGCTGCACAGCCGGCTCAAAGCGTTGCGCGCGGGCGACACCACCACTCCGTGGACCCCCTACCGCTGAAACGGGGGTCGTGGGGGAACGAACCGGTAACGCTCGGCGCGCGTTTCACGACTGAGGCATCGACGGATGGCGTGACGGGGTCGGCGAGGTGTGCGAGTGGTCGGGAATCTGCCGGTGTTGCGGCGAAGGCGAGCCCTGCGGGCCGCCCGCATGTTGGACGAGGTCGTGGACACGCAGCTGCCGTTCCTGGCGTCGTTCGACGAGCAGCGGCGGCGGCGCTCGGCGACCTACCTGGCCGAACTGGTGAAGCTCGCGCGGGACTACCGGTACTTCGCCAACGGTTGGATCGACGCCAAGGAACTCGAACGGCGTGGTCAGGACGCGATGGCGGCGCTGACCCGGCTTCGTGAGGACTCTTCCGCCCGACCGGTCACCGACTAGGGCGTTCGGCGCAGCTCGTCGCACCGAACGGACCACTCGCCGATGGCTAGTCGCGCCATGCCCCTCCTTCCCACGCCTCCACCGCGTAGTCGTGGAAGCTCTTGGGCTCACGTCCGGTGACCCGGGCGACGGTGTCGGTCGGCTCGCCGTCGGCCAGCGCGTCCCACGCCTTGATCTGCTCCTCGGCCAGGTCGGCGGGCACGACGGCCCGGTAGTCGGCGGGCGTGCCGCGGAACTCCGCCTCCCGGCCGGTGACCCGGGCGAGCACGTCGAGCGCCTGCGGGAACGACAACGCCTCGGGCCCGGTGACCTCGTACACCTCGCCCTCGTGCCCGTCCTCGGTCAGCGCGGCGGCGGCCACCGCGGCGATGTCGCCCGCGTCCACGAACGCCTGCTCCTTCTCGCCGAGGGGCAGCACCAGCTCGCCCGCGAGCACCGAGGGCCGGAAGAAGCCCTCGTCGAAGTTCTGGTCGAACCAGTCCGGCCGCAGCACGGTCCACCCGACGCCGGACTCGCGCACCAGCCGTTCGGCGGCGAGCAGCCGTTCGTCCCCCATCTCCACCACGCCGCGGGTGGACAGCAGCACGAACCGCCGCACGCCCCGCGCCACGGCCTCGGCCACGAAGCCGGGCTCGACCGGCAGCTCGTGCGGCGCCATCAGGTAGACCCGCTCGACGCCGTCCAGCGCGCCCGCCCACGTGCCGGGGTCGGACCAGTCGAAGCGCACCTCGCCCCGGCGTGACGCCCGGCGCACGGCGTGGCCCGCTCCGGAGAGCCGCGCGGCCAGCCGCCTGCCGGTCGAGCCGGTGGCGCCCAGTACCAGGATCGGTCGATCAGCCATGGATCGACCCAATCACAGGGGTCCGACATCCTCGTGCCTGCGCCGACCCGCCGACGGGTCAGGCGACCGGCGCCCGGGAGAGCACGACCGCCAGGCCGAACGCGATGCCCATGATCGCCAGCTCCACCGCGGCCCAGCCCACGATCGCCGTCGTCTTGTGCTGCGCGATGTGCGGCAGGAACCGCCACCGGATGTTCGCGCCGAGCACGGCCAGCGCCGCGGCGCACGCGACCTTGCCGACCAGGACCAGGCCGTAGGAGGTGGTGAACAGCGAGCCCGGCAGCCCGACGACCGGGTTGAGCGCCAGCTCCAGCAGGCCGTTGAACAACCCCGTCACCGACACCAGGACCAGCGCGATCGTGGCCAGCTTCGAGAACTTCGGCAGCGCCTCGGCCAGCAGTCCCCGCCGGTGGGCGACCAGCACGACCAGCGCCGCCAGGCCACCGGTCCACGCCGCCGCGCCGAGCACGTGCAGCTCCATCGAGATCATGGAGTAGTCGTGGTACTTCCAGTTCGACGCGTGGCCGGTCACGGGCAGCGGCAGCAGGCCGAACATGGCGATCAGGATGCGCAGCTCCGCCGGCACCGACTCGCCCCGGCGCACGGCCATGACGCCGATCCACAGGTACACCAGCGCGCACACCGCGCTGAACAGCAGTCCCTGCCCGGCGCCGACGCGCTGCACGTAGTCCACGACCATCGGCATGGTCAGTTCCGCGTCCGGGCGCGTCTCGTAGGCCCGGATCACGATCGACACCAGCGCGGTGAACGCCCACACCGCCGCCGCGACCACGGCGGCGGGTCGGGCGATCCGCATCACCGGCTCGGTGATGGCGGGCCGGCTGAACCCGAGCAGCTTCGGCAGCAGCGAGAGGCCGACGACGATCGTCGCGGCCAGGTCGAGCAGCGTTCGCACCAACGGGTGGCCGAACCGGACCACCACCCCCGGCTCGGCCACGCCCACCGCTTCCGGTGTGGTGGACAGGCCGAGGCCCAGGAAGACGCCGACGGCCCCGCCTGCCAGCAGGCCGCCGACGACCCAGTACCTGTTCGCGGTGGTGGTGGTCCGGTTCGCCGTCATCGCCTGGTGCTCTCCTTGGCGCTGTCCGCGCCGCCGCGCAGCGCGAGGAACGCGCCACCGGCCAGCAGCACGGCCGCGCCGGCGATCCACACCCAGATGGGCACGCCGCCCGACCCGGACGACGGCGACGCCGGGTCCTGGGCGGCCGACGAGGAGGCGGGCGCGGGCGTGCCGCTGCCCTCCTTCGTCAGGGTGAACTTGAGCGAACCCGTCACCGGGTGCCCGTCCGCGGAGAGGACCCGGTAGCCGACGGTGTACTCGGCGGCCGGGCCCAGCGGGCGGACCGGGAAGACGACGCTGTTGTTCTTGACCGTCGGCTCGCCGTCCGCTTCCCAGCGCGTGCCCTCGGGCCCGGTGACGGTGATCGTGTTGAACTTCTCCCCGGCCTGCACGGCCTGGTCGAAGGTCAGCGTGATCGCCGCCGGCCCGGCCTCCAACCGCGACCCGTCCTTGGGGTCGCTGCTGACCAGCACGTTGTGCGCGAACGCCGGTGCGGCCGTGCCGAGCACGACCGCGCCCGCGACGAGGCCGGTCAGCAGCAGCGAGACGACGCGCCTCATGCCGTCGGCTTGCCCGCTCGGCGGGACCGCAGCACGGCTCCCGCACCCAACCCGAGCCCCAGCGCGCCGACCGCCAGACCGGCGCCGCCCAGCCAGCGGGCCGTGTCGTCGGTCGAGCCGGCCGCCGCCGGGTCGTGCCCGGTGTCCGCGACCGCCGTCGTGGTGGCCGTGCCGTGCGCGTCGCCGTCGGTCTTGGCGACGAGCTTCAGCACGGGCGCGGGGCGTTCCGGCTCGTCGGCGCCCTCGGCGGGCGGCGGCGCGTTCCAGTCGACGACCTCGCCGCTGTCGTAGGTCTGCTTGGTCGGCAGCAGCAGCTGGTCGGTGTTGTCCGGCAGCGGCCCGATGGACAGGTCGAACTCGTTGAACTGGCCGGGCTCGATGCGGTTGCCCGGCTCCGCGGTCCACGTGACCGTGCGCACGGCCTCGGTGACCTCGCGGCCGTGGCTCTTGACCGGGGTGGCCAGCTTCTCCTTGACCGCCTCGACCTTCCAGCCGGGCGTCGGCTTCGTGCTGACCGAGGCCAGCGGGTACTCGGCGGGCAGGGTCAGCTCCAGCTTGACCGTGCCCGAGTCGGGGCGTTCGTTGGGCACGCGCAGCGTGACCTTGGTGTACCCGCCCTGCACGGCGTCCTTCGGCGTGGACGCGGTGACGTGGGCGGACGCCAGGCCCGCGGTGGTCAGCGCGAGGATCGCGGCGGCGCCGAGCGCGGCGCCGCCCTTGGCGAGCGTGCGCACGCCAAATCGCTTTGTCGACATGAAGTTGTGGCTCCTGAGACCTGAGGTGTGCTTCGGGGACCCGGGTGATCAGGAACCAGGAGGGCCGCGGCGGCCGTGCACCCGCCGCAACACCACGTCGACCAGCACGTTCGCCGTCGGCGAGGGGGTGGGCGCCCACAGCGCCCCGGCCGGCGCGACCGGCGTGTGGGGCGGCGGCAGCAGCCGGGTCACCACGCCGACCAGCGCGTGCAGCGCGGCGTCGGCGCGGGCCAGCAGCAGACCGGTGAGCAGGGCGGCGAAGGCGTGCGCGGCGGTCATGGCGGTCGGGCTGAACCCGAGGCCGGGACCGTCGGCGGCGTGGTGGCCGAGGTTGAGCAGCGCGTGCTGCCCGACTTGCGCGACGCCCAGCGTGGCCAGGATCGTCCACGGTCGGCGTCCGCGTTCGGCGAGCGCCGTGCCCGCGAAGGCGACGAGCAAGGTCAACGGCAGCGCGGGCGCGAACTCGGTCACCGAGCCGCCCGCCGCGCCATGAGCGGTGACGCTGAGCGCCGCCGAGGTGACGGCCAGCAGCACGGCCCGCGCGAGGCGGGTCGGTGCGGGCCGGCTGGTCATACTCCAGAGAGTAGGAGGTCGTGCCGCCCCGGCGTCAGCCCCCACGGGGTGGCGTGGGTTTGCGCTACTCCGATCGGGGGTAGTGATTACCCGTGACGACCGAGAGTAAACATGTCAAAGAGCCGTTGCCCGGTGATCCGAAGCTGGATCGACCAGGGCGGACGGACCGCGTGGTGTTCGGTGTCGCCGCAGTTGTCACCCTCGGGTTCGTCGCGTGGGGCATCCTCGGCACGGCATCGTTGGCCACGGCGTCGAAATCGGCCCTGACCTGGGTCATCGGCAACCTGGGCTGGGCGTTCGTGCTCAGCGCGTCGGGCTTCGTGCTCTTCGCCCTGTGGCTCGCGGTGAGCCGCTACGGCCGCATCCCGCTCGGCCGCGACGACGAGCCTCCGGAATTCCGCACGATCTCGTGGATCGCGATGATGTTCAGCGCGGGCATGGGCATCGGGCTGATGTTCTACGGCGTGAACGAGCCGCTGTCGCACTTCGTCAAGCCGCCGCCCGGCACCGTCGAGGGCGGGTCGGACCAGGCGTTGCAGACCGCGATGGCCACCACCCTGTTCCACTGGACGCTGCACCCGTGGGCGATCTACGCCGTCGTGGGCCTGGCCATCGCCTACGGCAGCTTCCGCCGCGGTCGCAGCCAGCTGATCAGCGCGGCGTTCGCCCCGCTGCTGGGCAAGCGCCGCGCCGAGGGGCCCGCCGGTCGCGCGATCGACGTGCTGGCGATCTTCGCCACCCTGTTCGGCTCGGCCACGTCGCTCGGCCTCGGCGCGCTCCAGATCGGCAGCGGCCTGCAGGTCGCGGGCTGGCTGGGCGAGGTCGGCAACGGCATCGTGGTCGGCGTCATCGCCGTGCTGACCATGGCGTTCGTCGCGTCGGCGGTGTCCGGCGTGGCCAAGGGCATCCAGTGGCTGTCGAACATCAACATGGTGCTGGCCGTGGTGCTGGCCGCGTTCGTGTTCGTGGTCGGGCCGACGGTGTTCGTGCTGAACCTCGTGCCCACCGCGATCGGCGACTACTTCCGCGAGCTGGCCGACATGGCGGGCCGCACCGCCGCGTCCGGCGGCGACGCCACCGAGACGTGGCTGTCCGGCTGGACGATCTTCTACTGGGCGTGGTGGATCTCGTGGACGCCGTTCGTCGGCATGTTCATCGCCCGCATCAGCCGCGGCCGCACCATCCGGCAGTTCGTGGCCGGCGTGATCGGCGTGCCCAGCCTGGTGAGCCTGGCGTGGTTCTGCGTGTTCGGCGGCACGGCGATCTTCGTGCAGCGGTCCGGCGCGGACCTCGCGGGCACGGCCTCCCCGGAGGGCCAGCTGTTCGGGCTGCTCGACCAGTTCCCGCTGGCCTCCGTCGCCGGGGTGGTGGTGATGCTGCTGGTGGCGATCTTCTTCGTGTCCGGCGCGGACGCCGCGTCCGTGGTGATGGGCACGCTGTCGCAGCGCGGCTCGATCCGGCCGTCGAAGCCCGTGGTGGTGTTCTGGGGCGTGCTCACCGGTCTCGTCGCGGCGGTGATGCTCCTGATCGGCGGGACGAGCGCGCTGACCGGCCTGCAGAACCTCACGATCATCGCGGCGCTGCCGTTCATGGTCGTCATGGTGGGGCTGTGCGTGTCGCTGGCCCGTGACCTGCGCAGCGACCCGCTGATCCGGCGGGAGGAACGGGTCGCCGAGGTGATGGAGGAGGTCACCGCGCACTACGACCCGCAGGACCCCAACCCGGAGGAGACCGCCTACCGGACCGTGGAGGAGCTCACACGCCGAGGCGTTTGAGCAGGTCGGCTTCCATCGCGTCCAGGTCGACCGAGACCGCGCGGTGCGCCGCCTTGCGCCGCGGTGCGGGCATCCGCTCGGACGCCCGCACCGCGGCCAGCAGCTGCGCCAGCCGCTTCTCGGTGTCCTGGACGTAGGTCGGCTCGGTGTCGCGGAGCTGGGCGAGCGCGTCGGCGAACCCGGCGATCCGGGCGTGCAGGCGCGCGCCCTTGCCCGAGTACCTGGTCAGCTGGTCGACGGGCACGCCGAGCCGCGCGGCCCGGTAGTGGTCGTAGCGGTCGCCCAGGAGCGCGGCGGCCCTGGCCGCGACCGGCGCCATCACCGGGATCAACGTCGGCGCCAGCACCTTGGCCACGCCGACGAGGTTCTTCACCCTGGCCGGGGTGAACCCCTTGCCCTTCTCGCGCGCCATGGCCGCACCTCCTGTGCCTGACCCTAGAGCCGTTCCGGCAAAAGATCGACTCGACTCCGCGAGGTTGCCGGTACAACAGCGCGCCCGGCGTCATACGCTGCACCGGTGACTTCCCAGGTGCAGCTCGACGCCGGTGTGGTCACTCGTTGCCGGCGGCGGGTGCACCTCGAACACGATCCGACCATGCGTGACGTGCCCAAACTGCCGCCGGACCCGACCGGTCAGCAGCGCAAGGCCGACGCGGACGACCACCGGCGCGCGGTCGCGACCGCCCTGGGCCGGGTGGTCGGGTCCGACCTGATGGAAATACCGCACGACGTGCCGTCGGCCGACCGCGAGCGCGTCACCGCCGCCGCGATGCGGGCCGGTGTGCCGTACATCTGGGGCGCGGCGCTGCCCCGCGACCCGCTGGGCGGTCGGCGCGGCGGCATCGACCTGCTGGTCAAGGAGGCGACCGGGTACGTGCCGGTGCTCGTGGTCCGGCACAAGGTCAGCGACCCCGGCCAGGGCGCGCGCACGTCACCGCTGTCGCACCCGCTGCCGGGCGGCGCGCGGGTCGACCCGCTGCGCAAGGTCCGGCCCCAGCCGCGCGACCAGCTCCGGCTGGCGCACGCGCAGCGGCAGCTGCAGGCCTCCGGCTTCGCCGCGCAGGGCCGGGCGACCGGCGGCGTGATCGGCATGGACGCCGACGTCGTCGTGTGGCACGACCTGGAAGCGCCGACGTGGCCCGGCGGCAAGAACGCCCTCGCCGAGTACGACACCCGGTTCGCCGACCGGCTGGCCGTGGCGTCCGCCGCCGCCACCGGCGCCGACCCGCAGGCCCGCCCGACCCGGATCGTGGAGTGTCGCAGCTGCCCGTGGTGGCCGGTGTGCGAGGCCGACCTGAAGACCACTCGCGACGTCAGCCTCGTGGTGCGCGGCGAGGACGCCGCGGCGCTGCGCAAGGTCGGCGTCCACACGGTCGACGAGCTGGCCGCGCTCGACCCGGACGAGCAGCTCGTCCCCCTGGTCGGGATGCTGCACTCCGACGCGGTGATCCTCGCCCGCGCCTGGCTGCGCGACCTCACCGTGGTGCGCCGCGTGTCCCGGATGGAGGTGCCGCGCGCCGACGTCGAGGTCGACGTGGACATGGAGAGCTTCGGCGACCTGGGCGCGTACATGTGGGGCTGCTGGCTGTCCGGGCAGGACGTCGGCGAGGAGCACGGCTACCGCGCGTTCGCCACCTGGGACCCGCTGCCGTGCGCGGACGAGGCCCGGTCGTTCGCCGAGTTCTGGGGCTGGTTGACGGGCGTGCGGCTGCGCGCCCGCGCACGTGGCCTGTCGTTCAAGGCCTACTGCTACAACGAGCTCGCGGAGAACCGCTGGCTGCTGGGGTCGGCCGAGCGGTTCAAGGGGCAGCCCGGCATCCCCACCGTGGCGCAGGTGCGGGAGTTCATCACGTCCGACTCGTGGGTCGACCTGTTCGGCATCGTGCAGGACCAGTTCCTGTGCGCGCACGGCAAGGGCCTGAAGACCATCGCGCCGGTCGCCGGCTTCCGCTGGCGCGACCCGGAGGCGGGCGGCGAGAACTCGATGCGCTGGTACCGCGACGCCGTGGGCATGGACGGCAAGCCGGCCGACCCCGCCCAGCGCCGCCGGCTGCTGGAGTACAACGAGGACGACGTCCGCGCCACCCACACCCTGAGGCTGTGGATGACGTCGGACGCCATGGACGACCTGCCGTTCGCCGGGGATTTGTGATTGCGCCGCCTCCGGCGTCGCGGGCGAGGTCGCCCTACCGGACCACCACGCGAGGTCGCGTCGATCGTTCGTGACTCATTTCCCGGCGATCACGCTTTTCGATCGTCGGGAAATCAGGCGCGAGCGGTCGACTCCCGGGCGACCGAGCCGCCGCCTGCGGAGCAGCGGCCGTGTCACCGCGGAGCCATCCGCAGTGCGCCGTCCATGCGGATGACCTCGCCGTTCAGGTAGTCGTGCTCCACGATCGACACGGCCAGCTGCGCGTACTCCTCCGGCAGCGCCAGCCGCTTCGGGAACGGCACGCCCGCCGCCAGGCCGGCCCGGAACTCGTCCGACACGGTCGCCAGCATCGGCGTGTCCACGATGCCCGGCGCGATCGTCATCACCCGCACGCCCACCGACGACAGGTCGCGCGCGGCGGGCAGGGTCATCCCGACCACGGCGGCCTTCGACGCCGCGTACGCCACCTGCCCGATCTGCCCGTCGAACGCCGCGATCGACGCCGTGTTGATCACCACGCCCCGCTGGCCGTGCGCGAGCGGCTCGGTCTTGCCCATCGCCGCCGCCGCCAGCCGCAGCACGTTGAACGTGCCGACCAGGTTGACGTCGATGACCTTCCGGTACAGGTCGAGCGGGTGCGGGCCGGACTTGCCGACCGTCCGCGTCGACGGGCCGATGCCCGCGCAGTTCACCACGACCCGCAGCGGCGAGCCGGAGCCGGCGGCCGTGTCGACGGCGGCCTGGACGTCCTCCTCGGAGGTCACGTCCGCCGCCAGGTAGGTGACGCCCTCGACGTCAGGCGCGTTGTCGGTAGAGAGGTCCAGCGCGAACACCGCCGCACCACGTGCCGCCAACGCCCGTGCGGTCGCGAGGCCAAGCCCGGACGCGCCGCCGGTGACGATCGCCGCGGTACCCGAGATCTCCATACATCCTCCTGTCCTGGGACCAGGAGGTTAACGGTCGTTCAGCCCCCGGCGCTCGGAGAAGTGGAGCAATGCGACCAACGGCACGGCCGCCAGCAGCGCAAGGCCCACGAAGAGCAGGGAGAACAGGACGAGTTCCATACCTACGACCTTGCCTTCGGCCAGGCGAAACCGCGTCCGCCGCGAGGGGTGTTTCCCCGTACACCCGGGGGACTACCCAGCTCACTCTCCGCATACGCCTGGTGTTTGACCCACGGTCAACTTCGGGTGCCACCGTCATACCCATGTTCGTCCGGCGGATCGCGGTCGTGGGAACGGGTTACGTGGGCCTGACGACGGGGGCGTGCCTGGCCTCCCTCGGGCATCGGGTCGTGTGCGCCGACGTGGAGGCGCTCAAGGTCGCGCGGCTGCGTGCCGGGCAGGTCGACATCCTCGAACCGGACCTCGCCGACCTGGTGGCGGCGGGCCAGTCGGCGGGACGGCTCGCGTTCGTGGAGGGCGCGCGGCACGCCGTCGGCGACGCCGAGGTGGTGTTCCTGTGCCTGCCGACGCCCATGGGCGCGGGCGGCGCGGCGGACCTCGGCGCGGTCGAGGCGGTGGCCCGGGAGATCCGCGACGTGCTGCCCTACGGGGCGGTCGTGGTGTGCAAGTCCACCGTTCCGGTCGGCACGTCGACCAGGGTCGCGGCCCTGCTCGGGCGCGAGGACGTCGCCGTCGTCTCCAACCCGGAGTTCCTGCGCGAGGGCAGCGCCGTGCGCGACTTCCTGCACCCCGACCGGATCGTGGTCGGCTCGGACTCGCCGCAGGCCGCCGAACGCGTCGGCGCGCTGTTCACCAGGCTCGGCGCGCCCACGGTGCTCATGGACGCGGCCAGCGCCGAGATGGTCAAGTACGCGGCCAACTGCTTCCTGGCGATGAAGTTGTCCTACGTCAACGCGGTCGCCGAGCTGTGCGAGCTCGTCGGCGCGGACGTCACCTCCGTCACCGAGGGCATGGGCTACGACAAGCGCATCGGCCAGTCGTTCCTCAAGCCGGGCCCCGGCTGGGGCGGGTCGTGCCTGCCCAAGGACACGCACGCCATGGTGCGCATCGCCGATGCGGTCGGCGTCGACTTCTCGCTGGTCAAGGCCACCATCGAGACGAACGGGCGGCAGCAGCGGCGGGTGGTGGAGAAGCTGCGCCGCGCCATCGGGCCGCTCGCCGGCGCCCGCATCGGCGTGCTGGGGCTGGCGTTCAAGGCGGGCACCAACGACCTGCGCGACTCGCCCGCGCTGGCGGTGGCGGAGCTGCTCGCGTTCGAGGGCGCGGAGCTGGTCGCGCACGACCCGGAGATCAGCCGGCCGCTGGTGGGGATGACCGTGGTCGACTCCCCGTACGCGGCGGTGCGCGACGCGGACGCGGTCGTGCTGCTGACCGAGTGGCCGGAGTTCCGCGCGCTGGACTGGGCGCTGGTGGCGTCGGTGATGGCCGGTTCGACGGTGCTCGACACGCGCAACCACCTCGACCCGGACGCGCTGGCGCGGGCGGGGCTCGTGCTGCACGGCCTGGGGCGTGAGCTGCGGGTGCCCGACCAGGCGAGGTGAGCGCGGTTCGGGTTCAGCTGATCTTCAGGACACGGTCTCGTTAGCAGGGGTAACAAAATTCGGCGAGCCGACGTAGGTTGTCGAAATGTTCACCACGCGTCCTGAACTCGTCGGCACGCACGGAATGGTCGCGTCCACGCACTGGCTCGCCTCCGGCGCGGGCATGGCCGTCCTGGAGGACGGCGGCAACGCCTTCGACGCCGCGGTCGCGGTCGGCTTCGTGCTGCAAGTGGTGGAACCGCACCTCAACGGTCCCGGCGGCGAGGTGCCCGTGGTGTTCGCCGCCGCCGGCGAGTCCGCGCCGCGCGTGCTGTGCGGCCAGGGCGTGGCGCCGGCCGGTGCCACGATCCCGCACTACGCGGGCCTGGGGCTGGACCTCGTGCCGGGCAGCGGGCTGCTGGCGGCCACCGTGCCGGGCGCGTGGGACGGCTGGCTGACGCTGCTGCGCGACTACGGGACCAAGTCGCTGCGCGAGGTGCTGGGGTACGCGATCGGGTACGCGCGGGACGGCTTCCCGCTGCTGGAGCGGGCGGCGTTCACCATCTCGACGGTCGCCGACCTGTTCCGGGACCACTGGACGTCGTCGGCGGCGCTGTGGCTGGCCGGCGGCAAGCCGCCGCAGGCCGGCGCGCGGTTCCGCAACACCAAGCTCGCGGACACGTGGGAGTGGCTGCTCGCCGCCGCCGAGGCCGCCGGGTCGGACCGCGAGGCGCAGATCGAGGCGGCGCGGCGGGCGTGGTCGCAGGGCTTCGTGGCGGCGCAGGTGGACGAGTTCTCCCGGATCGCGCACCGCGACGACTCGGGCGCCGATCACGCCGGCGTGCTGACCGGCGAGGACATGGCGTCGTGGGAGGCGTCGTACGAGGACGCCGTGTCGGTGGACTTCGGGTCGTGGAGCGTGGTGAAGCCGGGGGCGTGGACCCAGGGACCCGTGCTGTTGCAGCAGTTGCTGCTGCTGGAGGGCTTCGCGGACCGGTTGTCCTATGCGGACGGCGTGCCGTCGGCGGAGACCGTGCACCTGGCGGTGGAGTGCGCGAAGCTGGCGTTCGCCGACCGGGAGGCCTGGTACGGGGACGGCGGCGACGTGCCGTTGGACGTCCTCCTGTCGAGGGAGTACGCGCACCAGCGCCGGCAGCTCGTCGGCGATCAGGCGTCGCTCGACCTGCGGCCCGGTTCACCCGGTCGGCTCGAAGCACGTCTTCCCGGGCACGTCCTGCGCGGCCCGCGCGTCGTGAGCGGGGAGGACGGCGGCGGCGCGATCGGCGAACCCACCGTGTCGAGCGCGGGCACGGTCAAGGGCGACACGGTCCACGTGGACGTGGTCGACCGCTGGGGCAACATCGTGTCGGCGACCCCGTCCGGCGGGTGGTTGCAGTCCTCGCCGACCATCCCGTCGCTGGGGTTCTGCCTCGGCACCCGGGCGCAGATGTTCTGGCTGGACGAGGGCCTGCCGAACTCCCTGGCGCCCGGCAAGCGCCCCCGGATCACCCTGTCCCCGAGCCTGGCCCTGCGCGACGGCCTGCCCGCGATGGCCTTCGGCACCCCCGGCGGCGACCAGCAGGACCAGTGGCAGCTGGGCTTCTGGCTCGCGCACACCGCGGGCGGGATGAACCTCCAGGAGGCCATCGACTCGCCGATGTGGCACACCAACGCGTTCCCGAGCTCGTTCTACCCGCGGTCGTGGACGCCCGGCGAGGTCGTGGTCGAGTCGCGGATCGGCGACGGCGCGATGGCGGAGCTGCGCGAACGCGGTCACGCGGTGCTCGACGCGGGGCCGTGGACGCTGGGCCGGATGTCGGCCGTGGCCCGGGACTCGCGCGACGGCCTGCTGCGCGCGGCGGCCAACCCGCGCGGCGCCCAGGGCTACGCCGTCGGCCGCTGAACGGCGCGTCGGGGTTCGGGTGGTTGGAACGGCCCCGGCCCGAGGGGGAGGGGGCCGGGACCGCTCCGGCTCGAGGTGGGCGTTCGGCGTGCCCGGGGTGGTGCGTCAGCGGCCGAGGCTGAGCCTGACGTCCAGCGGCCCGCCGTCGCCCAGGAGCAGGGGACCGGTGACGATCGGGCCGGCCGGGTCCGAGAGATCGACCCGGAGCGCGTCGCCGATGTTCGCGATCTCGCCCAGTTCGGCGTCGACGTCGGGCCGCGTCTGCGCACCGAGGTCGGCGGCCTGCGCGGTGCCGCCCAGCCCGAGCATGACGGCCGTGCCACCGAGCGCGACCGCTGCTCCGGCGATGGTCTTCCTGAGGTTCATGGGCGGGAAAGTTTCCCAATCCGGGTGCCCGGTTCAAGCGCCCTAACTCCGGCGAGTGGATTACTTCACCCGGCCAGGTGCACCCCGGTCCACCGCAAGCCCACCGTGCAGACCCGCGTGTCGGGCACTGGTCCCTCCGCCGCGCCGTGGGATTCCCACCCGCTGTTTCCGCCTCCGTAGCGTTGCGCGATCGGATGATCACGACTGGTCAACGGAGGTGATGCGGGTGAGCAGGAACGAGCCGACTCACCGGATGCGCAGGCTCGGCGAGGTCCTGCGGGAACTGCGCCAACGGGCGGGCCTCTCGCAGCAGGAAGCAGCCGACCGGCTCAACTACGACCACCGCAAGATCAGTCGGATCGAGAAGGGCCAGCGACCCGACTACCACGGCATGCGCGCCATGCTCGACACCTACGGCGTCCCGTTCTCCCAGTGGGAGCCCTACATGGAGATGTACGCGAGGGCGCTGGAGAAGGGCTGGTGGACCAAGTACGACCTCGACGACCAGGGCTACATCAGCCTGGAGCACGACGCCTCCAAGGTCTCCGACTTCCAGGTCACCTACGTGCCCGGCCTCCTCCAGACGTCCGACTACGTCCGAGCGGTGTTGGCGGGGGCTCGGGTGCAGCGGTCGAAGCGGTGGATCGCGAACCAGATCGAGGTGCGCCTGCTCAGGCAGGAGAGACTGCTCGCCGAAGAGCCGCTGCAACTGCACGCGATCATGCTGGAGAGCGCGTTGGCCCAGGCTTCGCGGGCGCAGTTGACGCACCTCGAAGAGCGTCGGCGGTTGGCCAACGTGACGGTGCAGGTGCTGCCCCACCGAGCGGGGTTCAACGAGGGGCAGTACGGGGCGTTCACCGTGCTCGACTTCCCGATGAAGGCGGACCGGTCGGTGCTGTACGTGGAGCACGCGGCTGGATCGCTGCACGTTGAAGACCCGTCGAAGGTGAAGGTCGCTAGGCTGACCTTCACCCACCTCTCGAAGTTGGCGTTGTCCCCCGAGGAGTCCGCCGATTGGCTCGGGAGGTTGGCAGCTGAACGATAGAGATCGAGGTGTCGCCATGTGGCGCAAGAGCACTCGTAGCAACGGCGGCGGGAACGGCAACTGCGTCGAGGTCTCGCTATCGGGGGGCTCGGCGCGGGTGCGGGACTCGAAGAACCCGGCCGGGCCGACCGTGGCGCTGCCGGACTGGACCGCCTTCGTCGCGGCGGTGAAGAAAGGTTCGTACGACGGCTGACGCGCTCCCCGCGACGTACGCCCGCCGACGTAGGGGCGTGAGTCGCTCCTGACACGACGCTGACCTGCCGGACCCTCCCGTACCGTCATCGGCATGGCGTGGCTGGCGTGGGTCTGGTTCGCGGCGACGTTCGCGCCGCTGATCTGGCGCAAGCGCTTCCCCGTCGCCGTCATCGCGGTCACCGGCGCGTCGACGTGGCTGTACTACGTCACCGGCCACTGGGGTCCGCTGATCGCCGCACCCGCCATCGCCGTGTTCTCCCTGCGCCGCACCCGTGTCCACGAACAGCGGAGCCGCCAGGTGGAAGAAGAACGGTTGCGCATCGCGCGGGAGGTGCACGACGTGGTCGCGCACAGCCTCGCCATGATCAACGTGCAGGCGGGCGTCGCCGCGCACGTCGCCGACCGCCGTCCCGAAGAGGCGGTGAAGGCCCTCAAGGCGATCAAGGAGGCGAGCGGTCACGCGTTGGACGACCTGCGCGCGACCCTCGGCGTGCTGCGGACCGGTGAGGGCACGACGCCGGCGCCCAGCCTCGACCGGCTCGACGAGCTGGTCCGACCGGTGCCGGTGGCCAAGGTCGTCGGCACGCCGGGGACGTTGCCCGCGCCCGTCGACGCCGCCGCGTACCGGGTGGTGCAGGAGGCGCTGACCAACGCGCTGCGGTACGCGCCGGACGCGTCCGAGATCGTCATCTCGTTCGAGCACACCGAGGACGCCCTGGTCCTGACCGTCACCGACGACGGCGCGGCCAGGGGCGTCCAGGCGCCGCAGGGCGCGGGCTCCGGCATCCGCGGCATGCGGGAACGGGTCGAAGCGCTCGGCGGCACGCTGGACGCGGGGCCGTCGACCGAGGGCTTCACCGTCAGGGCGGTCCTACCGTGGGAGGTTCGTGGTGATCAGGGTGGTGCTGGCCGACGACCAGGCGTTGGTGCGCGCGGGTTTCCGCCTGCTGCTCGACACGGAGGACGGCTTCGAGGTCGTCGGCGAGGCCGGTGACGGCGCGGAGGCGGTCCGGCGGGCGCACGAGCACCGGCCGGACGTCGTGGTGATGGACATCCGGATGCCCGGCACCGACGGCCTGGCCGCCACGCGGCAGATCTGCGCCGAGCTGCCGGACGTGAAGGTGCTCGTGCTGACGACCTTCAACGTGGACGAGTACGTCTTCGAGGCGTTGCGCAGCGGCGCGTCGGGCTTCCTGCTCAAGGACACCGATCCGGTCGAGCTGCTGCACGCCCTCACCGTGGTCGCGGAGGGTGAGGCGCTCCTCGCACCGAGTGTCACCCGGAAGTTGATCGAGGAGTTCGCAAACCGGCCGGAGCACCGCCGCCCGGACCCGAAGGCGTTGGGCGTGCTGACCGCTCGGGAGCGGGAGATCCTCGCGCTCGTGGCCGCCGGCATGTCGAACGAGGAGATCGCCGAGCACCTCGTGATCAGTCCCGCGACGTCGCGCACGCACGTCAGTCGGGTGATGACCAAACTGGGCGCACGGGACCGCGCACAACTTGTCGTGCTCGCCTACGAATCAGGTTTGGTGTCACCGCGCAGAGGGTGAATATTCATTGTTGTGAACGCGCGGGGTGCACATAGACCGGCAGCGAAACTTCTGCGTAAAACAGTGAAAAATCACGGACAGTGACCGAAACGCCGATACCCGCCGCATTGTGTGTGCGGCGGGTGACGTTAACGGAAGATGTCTAGGCGATAGCGCCGGGCGGCAGCTTCAGCTTGAACGGCAGCGTGGTCACGACCGCGAGGTCGGACGCCGTCTTCTTCATCAGCGTCGGCGCGTTGCGCGAGCCGGGCTCGGGCAGGTCGAGCAGCCGGTCGACGGCCTCCACCAGCGGTCCCTCGTAAATCCAGACCGCCTGGGCGGCGCGCTGGCTGTCCCGGACGGCCGGCAGCCTGCCCGCGCGGGCCTCGGTCTCCGACCAGAACAAGATCGAGTCGATGAACCCTCTGCGCTGCTTGAACGCCATGATGCGGTCGAGCTGTCCGTCCTCGTCCCGGAGGTGGAGGAACTGGAACCCGCTTTCGCGCAGCTCGATGACCTTACTCAGTGCGAGATCCATGACGCACCTACCTCTGTTCTGAGGTCCCCTAGCAGGCACAGGTCGTACGACCCGAAATGATCGTACGGCAAGTGGACAAGCCGCCATAGGGACTAGGCCGGCGGGGCGGTCTCAATACGGGTTCGCCCACCTTCGGATTTCGATACGGATCGCAGGACTCGAACGGTTCGCACTAAAAACGCCAGTGCCCCAGAGGTGACCAGGATCACAGTGGGCCACATACGATCCTCCGCTGCGTGAGGTGCCCTGTCACCCGAAGAGACGTCTGCCATGGGCGCGGGGTTGCACGCGCAACTGTTCTTGAATCCCCTCCTTGAGGTGAACCACGAACAGGTGATGTGCGCGCCGGCTACGCTGTTCGGCGTGAGCATCGACCCGCCCAAGAGCCTCCCGGCGGTGCCGGAGTCGTTGCTCCCCCGCGAGCACGCCCTCTACCGGCCGCGGCACAGCAGCCGCCAGCGCACCGCGCTCACCCTCGCGATCCTCTTCTTCTGCGCGCCCGCCCTGCTGCTGGTCGTCGGCGTGCGGCCCGCGGAGTTCGAGAACCGCAAGCTCGCCGAGTTCCCGTCGATCACCGACGGCTGGGGCTTCTTCACCGGGCTGAACGCGTGGGCGAGCGACCACGTGCCGCTGCGCGACAAGGCGGTGGCCGCCGCGAACGGCATCAGCCGCGGCCTCTTCGGCGAGGCGCCGGACCTCGACCGGCGGCAGGACGTCGTCGGACCGGTGCCGACGCCCCCGAAGGACCCGTCCGCGGACCTGCCCGACCCGACGGCGTTCGTCGACGTGATCGAGGGCAAGGACGACTGGCTGTTCCTCGGCGCGGACGTCGAGGGCGCGTGCGACCCGGTGATGCCGGTCGCCGAGGTGCACGCCCGCCTGTCGCGCCTGCGCGCCGCGGTCGAGTCGTCGGGGCGCAGGTTCCTGCTGGTCGTCGCGCCGAACAAGAGCACCATGGTGCCCGAGTTCCTGCCGTCGAAGTTCTACGGCAAGGACTGCTTCAACAAGGCGCGGGACGAGTTCTGGCAGGGGATCGGCAAGACGGGGGCGCTCGACCTGCGGTCGCGGATCGAGCAGACGGCCGAGCTGACCAACCGCCTGCCCTACCCGAAGTACGACAGCCACTGGACCCACGAGGGCAGCCTCGTGATGGCCCGCGTCATCACCGACACCGTCAAGCCGGGCACGTCCAAGGGCTGGAAGGTCGAGCCCACGAAGGTGGTCCACCGCGAGGGCGACCTCGCGCCGCTGCTGGGCCGGACCGCGACGGACCCGGTCCAGTCCTACGACCTCGCGCCCGACGGCAGCACGGTGCGCAACCACGAGATCCCGCTCGACCCCAAGCCGCAGCGGTTCACGCAGGCGCCCTCGGAGGGCGTGGCGACGGCGAAGGTGGGGCTGCTCGGCGACTCGTTCGCCTACTACGCGGCGCAGTACCTGGTGGCCTGCTTCACCGACTTGACGATGGTGCACGTCGAACGCCTCACCCACAACGCCCGTGAGGTCGCCCGGGCCCTCGCGGAGACCGACGTCGTCGTGCTGGAGGCCGCGGAACGGCTCCTCGTCAGCGGGCTGGACCCGGTGCTCGAACCGCCGGTCATCGACATCATCGCCGAGGAGATGGCCAAGAACCCGCGTTAGCGGTGGTGGCCGTTCTCCTTGGCGTGGTTGGCGAGCAGGGACGCCACCGTCACCGACGGGCCGCTGTCCTCGCGCAGCCGCCGGCGCCGGGGCGCTTCGTCGACCTCGGGGTCCTCGGCCGGCCAGACCGCCGCGGGCAGGTGCTGGGTCGCGTCCTCGACCCGCGGGGGTGCGGGCGTCGGGCGTGGGGCGGGCGGGCGCGGCGGGGGTTGGGCCGGGGTGCGCTGGGCCGACGTGTGCTGAGCCGGGGTTCGCTGGGCCGGCGTGCCACGCGGGGGTGTGCCGGGGACCGGTGAACCGTTGGCGGGCACACCGCGAGGTGGGGTGCCGGGAGCCGGCGTGCCGTTGACGGGCGTGCCGCGCGGCGGTGTGCCCGGAGCCGGCGTGCCGTTGGCGGTTGCGCTTCGCGGTGGCGTGCCGTTGACCGGTGAGCCGTTGACCGGCATACCGCGCGGTGGCGTGCCGGGAACCGGTGTGCCGTTGACGGGCACACCTCGGGGTGGCGTGCCCGGGACCGGCGCGCCGTTGACCGGCGTGCCGTTGACCGGCGTGCCTCGGGGCGGCGTGCGCGGCGGCGGGGTGCGCTGGAGCGGTGTGCCTTGTAGTGGGGTGCCTTGAGGTGGGGTCGGGGTGCGTGGAGGTGTGCGCTGGGGCGGTGGCGTGCGCAGGCGGACCGGGCGGATCACCACGGTCGGGGCTTCCCGCACGGGCTCCGGTTCGTCCGGTTCCTCGGACTCCTCCGGCCACTCGGCGTCCTCGGCATCGTCGAACTCGTCCTCGAAGTCGTCGTCCTCGAACTCGTCCTCGACCTCCGCCGACTCCGCCTCCGCCTCGACCTCCGCCTCGACCTCGGGCTCCGGCTTGGGCGCGGGCTTGCGGGACAGCTTCCGGGCCAGCGCGTGGCTCGGCTTCTCCACGAACCGGTAGCTCACCTCGACCACGCCGAACGTGAGGGCCACCGCGAGCGGGATCGCCAGCCACAGCGGCACGGCCGGCCGCATCAGGTCCAGCGACACGAACGCCACGAGACCGTGCAGCAGGTAGATCGAGTAGCTGCGCTCCGAGAGCGCGATCCAGATCTTGCGCTCCTTGAGCCGCGACTCCGCGAAGTACCCGACCATGAAGAACAGCAGCGCGAACGCGAGCGCGAGGTTGTAGGAGGTGTCGAGCCGGCCGAGCTTCAGGTGCTCGGCGAGCACGTACAGCGACCACGCGATGCCGACGTACACCCCGCCCAGCCACAGCGGCACGCGCTTGCTCGTGGTCGCCCAGATGATCTGGCCGATGATCGGGATGGGCAGGTACGACACGTTCACCGCGAACAGCGCCCACGACGCGCCGAACTCGCGGGCGCTCATCATCACCACGAACACGAACGTCAGCTGCGCGCCGATGGCGAGCCACGTCCAGCGCCGCATCACCGGCAGCAGCAGCACCAGCAGGATGTAGAAGACGACCTCGACGACCAGCGTCCACGCGACGCCGACCATCACGACCTGCGGCACGATCAGGTAGTTGATCACCAGTGAGTTGGTGATGATGGTCCACCAGGTGATCACCGGCTCTTTCGCGCCGATCAGCGTCTGCGCGCCGAGCAGGATCACCGCGGCGGTCAGCAGCACCACGAACGTCATCGGGATGTAGACGCGCACCAACCGGTTGAGGCCGAACCGGCGCTGGCCCTGGCGCAACGCGATCGGCGTGACCACGAACCCGCTGACCAGGAAGAAGAACGGCACCGCGATCTGGCCGATGCCCTGCAACCCCATGTGCATCGGGTCGCTGGTGAGCGCGTCGATGAAGTCGACGCCCGGCGTCGGCCCGACCTCGCGCTTGGCGACCCACTGCTCGGCGATGTGGCTGTAGAAGACGAGCAGCGCAGCCAGCCCGCGTCCGATGTCGATGAACGCGATGCGAACCTTCGGCGGTGCCGTCTGACCGTCCAGGGGTCCGCCCCTTCCCCGTCGCCGCCGCCTCCCCGCCGTCCAGCATGGTAACGGAAGGCTCTCGATCAGACGGCGGATCGTGACTATCCCGAGCGGCCGGTAACGCTGCCCCGCCGTTCCCAACGGCGGACCGCCCGGTCGGCGGGCATCTCGACCCAGCGGTGCAGCGCCTCGGCCGCCAGCGCGGTCGTCACCAGGCCGAGCACCGCGACCAGCGTCGGGTCGAGGTGCGGCATCAGGGCGTCGTACAAGGGGTACATCGCGCTGAGGTGGATCAGGTAGATCGCGTACGTCCGCTTGGACCAGCCGCGGATGAACGCCGACCGGCTCACCGGACCGCTCGCGGCCACCAGCAGCACGGTCAGCAGCACGGCGAACAGCAGCGTGCGCGGCACGGAGCCGCCCTGGTCCGTGTGGCCGCCGACCTTGTCCACCCAGACGAACAAGGTGAAGTGCACCGCGCCGATGGCCGTGCCCGCGACCGGGTGCACCTTGCCGGAGTGCACCAGCGAGATCAGCTGCCCCAGCACCAGCACCGGCAGGTACACCCCGAACTGGGCGATCCCGTGGCTGAGCATGGTCGGGAAGTGATCGGTGATCAGCAGCACGGTGAAGCACAGCGGCGCGGCGGCCAGCGGCGGGATCCAGGCGCGCTTGCGCAGCACGGGGATGGTCAGCGCCACGTAGCAGTAGAAGACGACCTGCACCTGGAGTGTCCACGTCACCGCGACCAGCGCCACCTGGGGCGTCTGGAAGAAGTTGACCAGGACCATGCCGCTGAGCAGGTCGCCGACGTCCAGGTTCGACTCGCGGGCCGACGACACCCGGTGGCCCAGGTTGATCAGGACCCACACGATGATCGTGACGACCCAGAGCAGCGGGATGAGCCGCACGACGCGGCGGCGCAGGAACTGCAGCGGGCGCTCGCGGTTCGCCACGTGCGTCACCACCACGCCGCTGACGACGAGGAACAGCGCGACGCCGAGGAACGACAGGCGCGGGTTGAGGTGCAGCGTCTCGACCACGCCGCGCTCGACCGCCGTCGCCAGCCAGAACTCGCGGTCGTTCAACGTGAACCAGGCGATCAGGTGGGTGAGCACGACCGCGCAGGACGCGACGACCCGCAGCAGGTCGAGGCCGTGCAGGTACCCGGCGCTCTTCGGGATGACCTCGGTCCGTTCCAGCGTGCCCGCCGTCATGCCACCTTCTCCAAACCCCGGTGCAACGCCTCCGCGGCACCTCCCGCGCACACCGTCCCGAGCAGCAGCGCGAGCAGCACCGGGACGCCGTTCGCCAGCACGCCGGTCACCGCGTAGCCGACGACCGGGACGGACACGTACAGCGGCACCGCGCGGCTGCTCAGCCAGCGCACCGGCCGCGTCGACGCCAACGCCGCGCCGCGCGGCAGCGCGATCAGGAACAGCAGCAGCGCCAGCACGCCGCCCAACGGGTGCCAGTACCCGGCCAGGTCCGGCGCCATCCGGTCGGCCAGCGCCAGCACCACCACGGCGAGCAGGCCGAGCCCGACGCCGCGCGCCGCGCTCAGCCGTCCCGCCCGCACCTGCCACGCCACCTGGCCGAGCGCGGTCAACGGCAGGAGCCCGCCGACCAGGCCGAGCAGGCGCAGCACGTCGGGACCCCCGGCGCGGGCGGCCCAGCCGCCCGCCATCACCAGCACGCAGGTGATCTCCAACTGCACCGGCACCGCGAGCCATGGCGCGCCGCGCTCCACCGGCCGCAGCACGAGCACGAGCAGCCCCGCCAACGCCACCGCCGCGACCGGTGTCGTCACCGCGGCGTCGGTCAGCGGCTCCGCGCCGACCAGCGACAGCAGCGCGCCCACCAGCACCGCGCCCACCACCGCGGGCACGACCCGGCGCAGCAGCCGGACCGCCACCGACCACCGGTCGACGCCCGCGACCGCGTACCCGGCCGCCATGAGGAGCAGCGCGATGCCGAGGAAGCCGAAGTCCTCGCCGATCCCGGTCGGTTGGTTGACCCAGCTGCGGATCACCACGACCAGCTCGGAGTCGTGGCCGTGCCGGTTGGGCCACAGGCCGAACAGGTAGCTGTAGGCGATCAGGCACACGGCGGTCGCGGTCACCACGCGCACACCGGGCAGGGTCGTGCCGCCGGTCTCGACGGACGTTTTGGTCTCAGCCATCGGCGGGCAGCGCCTGCAACTGCATGGCCAGCAACGGACCGAACTCGGAGGTGAGGTCGAACGACTTGGCGTTCAGCTCGACCCGCACCAGCAGGTCCCGGTGCACGTAGTAGCCGCGCGCGGTCGGCCGCGGCGGGGGCTGGACGTCGAGGTTCTGGATCACCCGGGTCACCCTGGTGACGCCGTGCTCGGGCGGTACCCGCTCCAGGCCGAACGCCAGCTGCAGCTCGTCCAGGCGGTCGGCGGCCCGCAGCGCGGCGTCCCGGTCGGCCATCCGGATCACGGCGACCAGCACCCGGCCCTCGGGCCGCTTCGACGACACGGTCATCCGCGCCGCGCCCGCGCCCTCCTCCTGGTAGACCGCGACCTCGGCCTCGTTGAGGAACTCGAGCCTGATCAGGTCCGGGAACGCGCGCACGTAGTCGTAGGACTCGGTGCCCGAGTCGAAGTCCGCCAGCGCCAGCGGATCGGCGGCCAGCCGGCCCGCTTCGCCGGTCGGCGGCACGTTGCGCGCGCTGGCCGGCAGCGGCTGCCCGCCCCACAGGCTCCACGCGCCGAAGGCGACGGCCGTGAGCAGGCCGACCACCAGCAGCGCGCCGAGCGTGGACGTGCGAGTCCGAACCTCACCCACGCGGCGCTACCTCCACACTCGGAACCCGGCCCCCTTACCGGAACCGGGATCGAGTGTCGCAGGACCGGCACCTCGAAACACAGCGAATGCTGTGGTCAGAGTGGCCGAAGCCACAGCGTGACGAAGCCGGTGTCGGCCGCGTCCGCCTGGCGCACCAGGTCTTCGTCCACGTGCTCGGCCTCCGGGTCGGCGCCGAGCGGCACGGGGGCGTAGCCCATCTTGCGGTAGCCGAGCAGCACCTGGAGCGGGTCGTCGCCGAGTTCCGCGATCGCCGCCGGGCAGAACTCGCACACCACGTGCGGGCGGTCGCGTTCCAGCACGGCGGTCAGGCCGGCGAGTGCCCGGTGGTCGCGGCCCTGCAGGTCGACCTTCACCAGCGTGACGCGGCGGTCGGCCACCTCGGGCCTGCCGTCGAGCCGGACCGCGGGGATCACCACGCCGCCCGCGCCCTCGTCGGACACCTCGTGCGCCCGGTGGTCGCCGCTGTTGTCGTCCTCGGCCTGCACGAGGCGGATGCTGCCGTCCTCGTCCCACGCCGCGACCGGCAGCACGTCGACGGTCTTCGCGCCCTCCGCGCCCAGGTTGGCAACGACGTTGCGGCGCAGGTACTCGGCGTTGACCGGGTTGGCCTCCACCGCGACGACCGACGCGACGCCCTTGGCCCGCTGGAGCAGGCGCAGCGTGTGGTAGCCGACGTGCGCGCCGATGTCGAGGAACGTGCCGTCGCCGACGAGCCTGGCCATCAGGTCGGCCTCCTCGACCTCCCACGACCGGTGGTAGGCGAGCCACGGCAGCACGACGTTGTCCACGGGCAGCAGCAACGCGCCCGCGTCGCACACCACCACGTCCGCGCCCGCGGGCACCGGCGCGTGCCGCAGCCGTGCCGTGTCCTGCACCGCGGACAGCGTCCGGGCCAGCTCGGTGATCCGCTGCTCGTCGCCGTCGAGCCGCTGGTCGCGCTCGGCGAACCGGGTGAACGTCGTGCGCTCGTCGTCCGCGAGCCGCGACCACACCCGCTCCAGCGTGTTGTCGAGCTGCTGCTCCAGGTTCGTCAGGTTCGCCGCGTTGTCCTCGACGGCGGAGCGGACCTCGTCCTGCACGCTCGCGAGCCGGTTCTTGAGGCCCTCGTTCGCCCAGCGCGTGGACTCGACGTTCGACTCGACCGCCTCCAGCCGCGCGACCACGCTGTTCAGCGTGTCCTCGACGCCGCCGACGAGCGTGCCCATCACCTTGCGCTGGTGCACGTCGTAGTGGTCGATGGCGCGCAGCACGGCCTTGCGCAGCGCGGGCGCCAGCGGCGTGCGCGACGCCGTGCCCACCTCGGCCCGCCACAGCAGCGCCTGCTTGGACTCGCGCAACGGCCGCAGCAGGTCCGCGCCCGGCAGCTCGGCCCGGTAACCCGCGCCACCGCTGCCCCGCCAGCTCTCGTGCGCCGCGCGCAGCTGCTCGGCCATCCACGAGGCGGCCCGCTTCACCGAACGGGTGCGCAGGATGTGCTCGCGCGCCGCACGACCGCGGCGGGCGGCCTCGGCCGGGTCGTCCGCGACCTCGCGCATGGCGCGGGCGGCGGCGTCCAGGTCGGGCTCGGCCCACACCGCGTTCGCCGGGTACGGGTGGTTGCCCGGCCCCACCGGCACCAGCTTGTGGGGCACCGGCCAGCCGGTCTTGGCGTCCAGGAACTCCGTGGTGCTGGAGTAGTCGGTGGAGATCACCGGCATGGCCCGCGCCATCGCCTCGGCCACGGTGAGGCCGAAGCCCTCGCTGCGGTGCAGGGAGACGTAGGCGCTGCTGGACGCGTAGAGGTCGTCGAGCTCCTGCACGGACAGGTAGCGCTCGACCAGCTCGATGCGCGGGTCGTCCATGACCTTCACCCGCAGCCGCTCGGCGGTGTGCGGGTTCTTGTCGCCGTTGATCGCCTTGAGCACCAGGCGCACGTCGTCGCGGCCCTCGAAGGCCCGCTGGAACGCCTCGACCAGGCCCCACGGGTTCTTGCGCTGGCCGATGCTGAAGAAGTCGAACGCGAACAGGAACTGCACCGGGTCGCCGGGGCGGCGTTCCGGCCGGGCCACCGGACCGGGGTCGCGCACCGGCACCGGGATCGCCTTCACCGGCACCGACGTGTGCTTGGCGATGGCGTCGCGGCAGAACTCGCTGACCGTCCACACCTCGTCGACCAGGTCGAACGCGTGGTGCATCTCGCCGGGGAACTCCTCGAGCTCCCACGCCCACAGGCCGATCCGGTAGCGGTGGTGGCCGACGTGCGGCTGGTGGTCGAGCACCGCGCGGGTCTGGTCGGCGTTCACGCACAGCAGGCTGACCGGGAACCGCGGCTGACCGACTGTGCCCGGCTCGGCCAGGCCCGTGCGGTTGGACACCAACCGGTCCTCGACCACCGAGACGACCGGCACGCCGGACTCGCGGATCGCGTCGTGCACCAGCCGTGCCATCTCGCCGACGCCCAGCTCCGCGGTCAGGTAGCCGACCACGTTGACGCCGAAGTCGTCCGACGGCTCCGACGGCTCGACCGGCTCGGCGGGCAGCGCCCACGCCGGCAGCGACGCCTCGACCACGCCGGAGCTCGCGCACCAGGAGCGGAACGGCGCGGCGTCACGGCTGTGCGGCAGCGGGAACGCGGTCTTCAGGTCGGGCCGCGAGTCCCACACCGCCTGCACCAGGCGGCTCAGCGCGGTGCCGACGGGCGCGTCGTCCGGCGGAGCGGCGAGCCACTCGCGCAGCGCCGCGCCGCCGTCGGCGTCGAACGCGTGCGGCGGGACCGCCGTCGGCCGCTCGCCGGTCAGGCCGAGGGCCTCCCAGCGCTCGGCCCTCACCCACGCGTCCCGGTACAGGGTGCGCATGGCCGGGCTGATCTTCGTGCCGTCGGCCATCTTCGCGAAGCCGTACGGGATCGACTCCAGCGTCTCGGCGTAGCCGTTGCCCTGCAAGGACGCGCGGTAGCCGTCGCACAGCTCGCGGACGGTGGGGTGCTCGGACAGCACCACGCGCGGCCGGGTCGGCGTGTGGTGCGACAGCAGCCACGGCTTCTCCGGCCGGTAGCCGCTGTAGTGGAAGAACCGCAGCCGGTGGCCGCCCGCGGTCAGCACGCCGTCCGCGTCGCGCTCGACGGGCCGCTCGTGGATGTTCCAGTAGGCGACGTTGAAGCCGGGG
This sequence comes from Actinosynnema sp. NPDC049800, assembly GCF_040656635.1. NCBI lineage: Bacteria > Bacillati > Actinomycetota > Actinomycetes > Pseudonocardiales > Pseudonocardiaceae > Actinosynnema > Actinosynnema sp. NPDC049800. The sequence continues at coordinate 69,589 of NZ_JBFAMT010000016.1, forward strand.
TCGCGCAGCACGGTGTTGTCGAACAGCGCGGGCACCTGGTCCACCCACCGCTGGTCGGTGAACAGCTGCTTCTCCGGCGCCACGATCGCGTCGTGGCGCAGGCGCTCGGCCCAGAAGTCCAGGAACGGCTCGGAACCGGGACCGGTGGCCACGAAGCCGAGGTTGAAGATCCCGGCGCCCATGATCGCGGCTTCGCTCGGGTCCTTGCCGTCGCGCGGCAGCGGGTTGAGGAAGTGCGGCGTGAGCACGATGCCGTGCGCGAGCGCCAGCTCCTCCAGCTCCGGCATCGGCGCGAAGACCTCGATGTCCGGGTCGAGGTAGATCACCACGTCGGCCTGCGAGCGCAGCTCGCGCAGCAGGTACGGCTTCACCGCCGTGGCCATCTCGGTGACGTTGTAGGCGGTGGCCATGCGCAGGTAGTCGTCCGCGTCGATGCCGGTGGCCTCGGGGCCGACCGTGCGCAGCCGGCCCTGGCGCTCGCCCGTGCCGCGCGGCACGTCGATCACCGCGATCACGAACTCGTGGTCCGGGTGGTGCCGGAGGTAGGACGCGGCGAGGACGCGCGCGGCGGGCAGGTAGTTGCGGGCGACGACGGTGCACGCGGTCACGGCACCGCCGTCGTGGCGCGGGTCAGCCATCGGCGGCGAGCACCTCGAGCTGCGCCTTCAGGGCCTGGTCGAAGGCCTTGCGCGCGAGGGCGAGCGTGGCGGCGGAGGCGTCGACCCGGACGATCAGGTCCTTGCTGCTGTAGTGGCCGCGGACGCGGGCCTTCTGCCCGTCCTTCACGTCGACCTGGGCCGCCATCACGCCGGCGGGGCCGTCCGTGATCTGCGTCATGCCGTTGTTGAGCTGGGTGTTGTGCAGTTCGAGCGCGGCAGCGGCGGCCGCTGTGGCGTCGGTGCCCTGCACGATCAGGACGACGCCCGCGGAGCCGTCGTCCATGACGAACTGCGAGAGCTTGGTCTTCGTGGCGCCCGCGGTCGTGTAGAGCGCGGCCTCCGTGGGCAGCAGGTAGTTGAGGCCCGGGACACCCGAGAAGTCGGTCACGGCCTTGTTGGTGCTCATCCTGCCGGGGAGCTTGCCGACCGGCAGCGGGTCCGGCGGTGGCGGCGGCGTGGTGGTGGTCGCGGCCGTGCTGGCCTCGGTGGTGTTGCCACCGGCGGTCGGCGACGACTCGCCGCGGCCCCAGATCCAGTAGGCGCCGAACGCGATGCCCGCGAGCAGCACGACGGCCAGCACGATGCCGATGACCTTGCCCTTGCCGCCGCCGCCGGTGTCGTCGAAGACCTCGGGGCCCTGCGCGATCCAGCTCGGGTTGGCGTCGCCGATCGGGCTGTAGCTGTCGCCACCCCACGGCGGCGTGCTCGACGGCGGGCCGGACTGCCAGCCACCCTGCTGCTGCTGTTGCTGCTGCTGAGGCGGCATCTGCTGCTGCGGCGCGATCGGGGTCACGTACTGGGTGCGGTCGGCGTCGGGCGGCCGCTGGCTCACCACCTGCGTCCGGTCCGGGTTGGCCTGCGGGACCGCTCCGGGCGTGACGATCTGGGTGGCGTCGGGGTTCTGGTTCGGCTGCGACGGCGGCACCGCGTCCCACCGCACCGGCGGCGCGAACGGGCCGCTGTTGGGCGGTGCGGCCGGGCCGCCACCCGAGGCGGCGGCGAGGAGTTCATCCCGGCGTCGGCGGTAGTCGTCGGCGCTGATCCGACCCTCCGCCAATGTGCGGTCCAGCTCTGCCAGGTCCTCTTGCCAGGACATTCCGCTCCTCCAGGGGTTGCCGCGCGAGCGCCATTGTTGCTTATGCGTCCGTGGCCGGTGCGGGCATCCGGCACTTGTGATGCGGTCGTTGCCGGCGGTTGGTCCCTCCGGTCGCGACGAGGCCACCGAACAGCACGTGGACCGGGGTGCGGCCGTGACGAAAGCGGAGTGATCGATCCAGCCGGAGCCGGCTCCGGCGCCCTCGCGCCGGGCGGCTATGGCACAGGTCACACGCCGAGTCCCGGAGCACTCGGGGATGACGATGAGCCACGGCCCGGCACTCGGAGTGTCCAGATGGTCGAACCGGTTCGCGGACCGGAGTGCTTTGATCGGTGAGCCGCCGCCGCGTTCTTCGAGCGGAAGGACCGTCAATGCGCTTGCTCGCGACAGCGCTCGCCCTGCTCGCGGCACTGGTCGTGCCCGGCCAGGCGAACGCCGCCAGCCCGATCGGCATGACCAGTGGTTTCTACGTGGATCCCAACTCGAACCCCGCCGTGTGGGTGCGCAACAACCCCAACGACGGGCGGACGTCGGCCATCAGGTCCAACCTCTCCACCAAGCCGATGGCGCGGTGGTTCGGCAGCTGGAGCGGTGACATCCGCACGGCCGTGGGCAACTACGTGGCCGCCGCCGACGCGGCCGACAAGCTGCCGGTCCTCGTCGCCTACAACATCCCCGGCCGGGACGCGTGCGGCGGCCACTCCGGCGGCGGCGCGGGGTCGCCCGAGGCCTACCGGACGTGGATCTCGGCCTTCGCGGGAGCCATCGGCGCGCGGCCCGCCGTCGTGGTGATCGAGCCTGACTCGCTGGCCGACTTCAACTGCATGACGCCCGACGCCGTCACCACGCGCAACGCGATGATCCGCTACGCCACGGAGCAGTTCCGCGACCGCGCGCCCAACACCTGGGCCTACCTGGACGCGGGCAACGCCCGCTGGGTGGCCGCGAACACCATGGCGGGCCGGTTGGACGCGGCCGGCGTGCGCAACGTCCGCGGGTTCGCGATCAACGTCTCCAACTACCACACCACCAGCGAGTCGGTGTCCTACGGCAACTCCGTGAACGGCTCCCTGCCCGGGTACGCCAAGGCGTTCGTCGTCGACACCAGCCGCAACGGCAACGGGTCCAACGGCGAGTGGTGCAACCCCGGCGGGCGCAAGCTCGGCGTGACCGCGCAGACCGGCGGCGGCGCCGAGATGCTGCTGTGGGTGAAGGTGCCCGGCGACTCCGACGGCAACTGCGGCACCGCGCCGAACACGCCCGCGGGCACGTTCGACCCGGAGATCGCCTACCGGCTGGTGTTCGGCTACTGACCGGCAGGGGGCGGGTGTCCCGCGGCACCCGCCCCGGCCAGGGCAAATGCGGTGGACCGGCCACCTACGATGTGAGAGCGCTCCCCACACGGCGCGGTGTGGGCGTCTCGTGACCCCCCGTTCGCAGGAGCCCTCGCCCCATGCCCCACGGTCCGCTCGACCACCGCTACCGCGGCGAGCACCCCGTCCGCACCCTCCTCTACCTCTTCCGCGAGGACCGCGCGAAGCTCGGCCTCGGCGCCGGCGCGTTCTTCGTCAAGCACAGCCCCACCTGGCTCACCCCGGTCATCACCGCCCACGTCATCGACGTCGTCGTGGAGCGCCGACCGGTCACCGGCATCTGGCTCGGCGCGGGGTTGTTGCTGGTCACGCTGGTGCTGAACTACCCGTTCGCGATCCTCTACACGCGCTGGTGGTACGGCAGCGCGCGCCGGATGGGCATGCGGATGCGGTCGGCGCTGAGCCGGCGCATGCAGCAGCTGTCCATCGGCTACCACGCGCGGGTCAGCGCGGGCGTGCTGCAGACCAAGGTCATCCGGGACGTCGAGAGCATCGAGACGTCCACCCAGCAGGTCGGCGACCAGGGCCTGGCGGCGTTGGCGACGTTGAGCGGCGCGCTGGTCGTGATCGGGTTGAACGCGCCCGCGTTCCTGCCGGTGTTCCTGGTCGTCGTGCCCGCGGCGGCGGTGCTGGTGATGTGGCTGCGCGGCCGGCTGCGCGCGTACAACGAGTCGTTCCGGCAGGAGGTCGAGCAGCTGTCGTCCCGGGTCGGCGAGATGACCACGCTCATCCCGATCACCCGCGCGCACGGCCTGGAGAGCACCGCCCTCAACCGGATGGACGGCACCCTGCGCCAGGTCTTCGCGGCCGGCATGAAGCTGGACGGCCTCAACGTCCGCTTCGGCGCGCTGGCCTGGATCCTGCTCAACGCCCTCGGCGTCGGCTGCCTCGCCGGCTCGGCCCTGGCCGCCTACCACGGCCGGCTGTCCGTCACGCCCGGCGACGTGGTCATGCTCAGCGCCTACTTCGCCTCCCTGACCGGCGCGGTCACCACGTTGATGAGCCTGACGCCGCTGATCAGCAAGGGGCTGGAGTCGGTCCGCTCGCTCGGCGAGGTGCTCCAGGCCCCGGACCTCGAGCACAACGCGGGCAAGGCGCAGGTCGACGCCGTGCGCGGCGGCGTGCGGTTCGAGCGGGTGGGGTTCGCCTACCCGGAGTCCGCGCGGAACTCGGTCAGCGACTTCGACCTCGACGTGCGGCCGGGGGAGACGATCGCGCTGGTCGGCGCGTCCGGCGCGGGCAAGTCGACGGCGTTGAACCTGGTCATCGGGTTCCTGCGGCCGACCGAGGGCCGCATCCTGCTCGACGGTGTCGACATGGAGACGTTGGACCTGCGCAGCTACCGGCGGTTCGTGTCGGTGGTGCCGCAGGAGTCGATCCTGTTCGAGGGCACGATCCGGGACAACGTCACCTACGGCCTGGACGACGTGTCCGAGGACGTGGTGCGGCAGGCGCTGGCCGACGCCAACGCGCTGGAGTTCATCGACCGGCTGCCGACCGGGCTGGACACCGTGGTCGGCGAGCGCGGCGCGCGGCTGTCCGGCGGGCAGAAGCAGCGGCTGGCGATCGCGCGGGCGCTGATCCGCGACCCGCGCGTGCTGGTGCTGGACGAGGCGACCTCGGCGCTGGACACCAAGTCCGAGGCGCTGGTGCAGCAGGCGCTGGCCCGCCTGGTGCACGGCCGCACGGTGTTCGTGGTGGCGCACCGGCTCTCCACGATCCGCAACGCCGACCGCATCGTGGTGATGGAGGACGGTCGGATCGAGGAGATCGGCTCGCACGACGAACTGCTCCGGTCGGGTGGCCTCTACGCGCGGGCGCAGAGCGCGTAGCCGGGGACCGCACGGGCTTCGGCGGGGCGAAGGGGCGGTTCCCGGCCGGCGGGCCGCCCTCAGTTCTTCTTGGTGAGCAGGGTCGGGCCGACGATGCGGCGCGCGATCCGGCGCAACCGGCTGCGCGGGGTGGCCGGCGGCGTCGGCTTGGCGGCGGGCGCCGGCGCTGCGGCGGGCTCGGCGACGGGCGCCACGTCGGGTGCGAACGCTCCGGCCGCGGGCTGGGCGGCGGCCGGCGTGGTCGCGGGGTGCGCGGGTGCGAACGCCGGGGCCTGGTCGGCGGCTGCGGGGGTCGCGGCGGGCTCGAAGAGTGACGGCCCGGCGGGCGCGGGGGCGAACGCGGGCGCGGCGGTGGTGGACGACGTGGTGGGTGCGGCGGGTGACGGAGCTGCGGCGGTCACGGACGCGGCGGGCTGTGCGGGTGCGGAGGCGGCGGCAGGCGCGGGGGTAGCGGGCCGACCGGGAACCGCGACGGGCGCTGCGCCGGCCTGGCCGTCGAGCTTGCCCTTGAGCGCGTCGACGAGCCTGCCGTTGCTGTGGCCGTTGCCGTTGGTGTGGCTGCCGTTGGCGTGGCCGTTGAGCGTGCCGTTCGGCGTGCCGGTCACCGGCTCGAACTTCGTGGTCGCCGCCGCGACGGGCGTCAGGTTGGTCGCGGTCATCGGCTCCGTGGTGGGCCAAGCGGGTTCCCGCACGGCGACGGGCTGCACGCGGACCGTGGGCGTGTCGTTGGTTCGCTGGGGCTGGGTGGGCACCTGGCTGGACGTCACGCCTCGATCTTGCCAAAACACGTTCGGTTATCCAGTGCCGGGCGATCAGCAGAAGATGAGCCCGCACTGCCTGCGGGTCGTCGTCGTGGTCGTCGTGGTGGTGGGGCGCCGCGTCGTGGTGGTCGTCGTGGTCGGCCGCGCGGTGGTCGTCGTCGTCACGTCCGACGTGGTGGTGGCCGTGGTGTCCGTCGTCGTCGTGGTGGTCGTGGCCGAGGACGTCGACGTGGCGCCGGCCCCGCTGGACGAGCTGGTGCTCGACGACGTCGTGCCGGTCGCGGTGATCGTGCGGTCCGGCTGCCGGCTGCCCTTGACGATCACGATCTCGCCGCCACCGCCGGTCGGTTCGAGGCCTCGCGGCGACTTGGCCATGCTCCCCTGGGCGACCAACAAGGCGGCCACCGCCGCGCCGATCAAGGCGCCGAACGCGAGCCGACCGGGTCCACCCAACGCCGTGAGCATCCCCAACGACTACCGGCCTCACTCATTCGGGTCAAATCCCCGCGGACAACTGGTACCGGCCTGACACTTCGAGGTATCGGACCGGTACCAGAGCTCATCCGGGAACCCGGGTCACGCCTGGAGCTCGGCCGTCAGCGTGATCTCCGTGCCGGCCAGCGCCTTGCTCACCGGGCAGTTCTCCTTGGCGCCCTCGGCCGCGGCGGCGAAGCCCTCGGCGTCCAGCCCCGGCACGGTCGCGGTGACGGTCAGGTGGATGCCGGTGATGCCGGTGCCGGGCTGGAACGTCACCTCGGCCGAGGTCTCGACCTGCTGCGGCGGGGTCCCCGCCTGCGCGAGCGCGTGCGACAGCGCCATCGAGTAGCACGACGAGTGGGCCGCGGCGATCAGCTCCTCGGGGCTGGTCTTGCCGTTCGCCGCCTCGGCCCGGGAGGGCCAGCTCACGTCGAACGTGCCGACGCCAGACGACTCGAGGGCGACGCTGCCCTTGCCCTCCAGCAGGTTGCCTTCCCAGTGCGTGGTCGCCTTGCGGGTGGTGGCCATGTCTGCAACTCCGTCTTCGACGAGGAAAACCTTCGCCGCCAAACCTAATGGTGGTCGTCGGAGCGCGCCGTGGCGCATGCGAAAGGCCCCCGGTGCGATACCGGGGGCCTTCGAAGAGCGGATGACGAGACTCGAACTCGCGACCCTCACCTTGGCAAGGTGATGCGCTACCAACTGCGCTACATCCGCCTGTTGGTGACAACTATAGACCACGTTCAAACCGCGTTTCGACCGGGGGGTCCCGTCTGCGCCAGCAGCCGGTCTACCTCGGTCAACCGCTCCTTCGGCCAGCGCCACTCCCACAGCGGCCTGACCCGGTCGACGACCTCGGCCGGCAGCCACGGCGCCACCTCGTCGCGCAGCTCCCACTCGTCGAACACGTGCTCGTAGAAGCTGACCACGGACGCGTCGGAGAGGAACCGCTCCGGCTGCCGGAAGCACCAGTGCGCGAAGCCGTACACCCGGCCGAGCACCTCGCGGTCGCCGTCGCGGTGCGCCTCCAGCGCGAGTTGCCACAACTCGGACAGGAACACGTGGCAGGACCAGGACTCGCGCTCGACAACGGCGCTCAGCTCGGGGAGGAGGGCGGAAGCCCTTGTGCGCCAATCGACCACGCGGCAGGAGACTACTCGTCACCGGGCGGTCCGCAGCGCGATCGGCCACCAGCCGACGCCCACCCGTGACCGCGCCGTCACCGACCGCAAGCAACCTTGATCCGGTGCACAGGTGCTCTGACTAGGCCGAACGGTCGACGTCGTCCGTCGGGTGTTCGGTATCGGCTCGCTATCACTTCGGCGCGAGACCAGCCGACTGTGGCATCTTGACCAGTGGACCACAGGCAGGGCGGGAGGTGCCGGGGCGGGATGGCCGGAGATGCCGATTTCGACCGGGAACTGCTCGCCAGGGTCAGGGCGGGCGACGACGGCGCGTTCGGCGAGCTGTTCACCCGTCACGCCGACGCCGTTCGTCGGTTCGCCCTCCGGCACGTGCGTGAACACGCCGAGGCCGACGACCTGACCGCCGAGGCGTTCTTCCGCGTGCTCCAGGCGATCCGCCGGGGCAACGGGCCCACCGAGCACGTCCGTACCTACCTGCTGACCGTCGCGCGCCGGGTGGCGTGGGAGTGGAGCGGGCGGCGGCGGGACGTCCCGGTGGAGGACGAGGAGCTGAGCCTGCGGGTCGAGCCGTTCCCGGACGTCACCGCGAACCGGCCGGAGCACGCGCTGATCTCCCGCGCGTTCACCAGCCTGCCCGAGCGGTGGCGCACGGTGCTGTGGCAGGTCGAGGTGGAGGGCGAGCGGCCGGCCGCGGTCGCGCCGCACTTCGGCCTGAGCCCGAACGCGATGGCGGCGCTGGCCCGCCGCGCCCGCGAGGGGCTGCGGGCGGCGTACCTCCAAGCGCACCTCGCCGAGGAGACCGGGTCGCGCGCGTGCGGCTCCGTGGTCGCGAAGCTGGGCACCTACACGGCGGGCGGCGCGCAGGGCACTGAGCACCGGCGCATCCGCAAGCACCTGCAGACCTGCTCGTCCTGCAACGCCCTGCACGCCGAGCTGGTCGAGGTGTGCTCGACGTTGCGGGCGCACGCGGCGAGCATCGCGGTGCCGGTGGCCGCGACCGCGCTGCTGGGTCCGGCGGCGCTCGGGTCGTCGGCGCTGGGCTCGTCGGTGCTGGGCCCGGCGGTGCTGGGCAAGGCGGCGTGGCTCAGCGGGCGGGTGAAGCTGGCGTTGGCGGCCACCGCCTCGGCCGCGGCCGTCGGCCTGTTCGGGGTGGTGGCCGGGACGTTCACCGGCGCGCCCGGCCCGGCGCTGGTCCAGTCCGGCCCGGACGGCGCGCCCGGCGAGAACGTGCTGGCCCTGTGCACGACCGAGCCGACCACGACCGCGACCGGCACGGCCACCAGCGCGACGTCGCCGACGCCGGTCGACGCGCTGCGGGTCGTGCACACGAAGGCGGAGCAGGCGGGGCGCTCGACGCCGACGACGTCCACCTCGGTCCCGCCGCGGGTGGCGCCGACCACCTCGACCGCGCCGGCCGAGCCGCGCGACCTGGCGCCGACCACGACGTCGACGCCGGTCACCACGACCGACTCGCGCACGGTCCTGCTGGACACGACCACCGCGACGACGACGACCACCACCGAACCGGACAAGTCGGCCGGCACGGCGACGCCCACGGTCACGCCGACGACCGTGACGCTGCGCCCGACGACGAGCGCCCTCGACCCCGCGTGACCGCCGGCTTTCACCCACGAGGTGCAAGACTTTGCCGGTAGCGTGGAGAACGCTGAGTGATCGCTCGACGTCTTGAGGAGACGGTGATGACGCGGCTGGTGCGCGGAGCTGACGGCCGGATGTGGACGGTGCGCAGCCAGATCGAGTGGCGCAACCCGTCCACCGAGGAGGACTTCGAGCACGACGTGAGCGGCGGTCACGGCCCGGGCGTGCTGATGCTGGCGATCGTCATCGGCATGGCGGTGGTGCTGGTCGCGTGGACCCCGCCGGAGGTCGTCGTGCCGGGGTGGCTGCTCGTGGCGCTGGTCCTGGTGTTCCTGTTCTTCCCGGTGCGCTGGGCGGTGCGGCGGCCGTGGCTGGTGGCGGCGGAGTCGAAGAAGACCGAGGAGCTGCCGCCGGAGCGGTGGGTCGGCTCGGTGCGCGGCTTCCTGACCGTGCGCAACGAGGTGGCCAACGTGGCCCGCAAGATCGAGATGTACTCGCTGCCCGACCTGGACGGCCCGCTGCAACCGGTCGACTGATCGCCGTTCGCGGGTGACACTGTCCGGGTGCCGGAACTGCCCGAGGTCGAGGCGCTCGCCCACCACCTGCGCGAGCACGCCGTTGGACGGCGCGTGCACCGGGTGGACGTCGCGTCGTTGCAGGTGTTGAAGACGTTCACGCCGCCGTGGACCGAGCTCCAGGGGCGCGAGGTGACCGGCGCGGGCCGGTTCGGCAAGCACCTCGACCTGGACTGCGACGGCCTGCACCTGGTGGTGCACCTGGCGCGGGCCGGGTGGCTGCGCTGGTCGGAGCACCTCTCGGCGGCCCCGCCCAAGCCGGGCCGCGGCCCGCTGGCGCTGCGCGTGCACCTGGGCCCGCCGGGTGAGGGGCCCGGGTTCGACCTGACCGAGGCGGGCACCAAGAAGGGCCTGGCCGCGTGGGTCGTGAACGACCCGGCGGACGTGCCGGGCGTCGCGCGCCTCGGTCCGGACGCCCTGTCGCTCACGCGCACCCAGCTCGAGGACCTGTTCGCCGGCCGCACGGAGCGGCTGAAGACCGCGTTGACCGACCAGACGGTGATGGCGGGCGTCGGCAACGCCTACTCCGACGAGATCATGCACACCGCCCGGCTGTCGCCGTACGCGACGGCGGGCAAGCTGCCGGCGGAGGCGTTGGACCGGCTGCACGAGGCGTTGATCGCCGTGCTGAACGACGCCGTGGCCCGGTCGGTCGGCCAGTCGGCCGCGACACTGAAGGGTGAGAAGCGGTCCGGGCTGCGGGTGCACGCGCGGACCGGTCTGCCGTGCCCGGTGTGCGGTGACACGGTGCGCGAGGTCTCGTTCGCGGACAAGGCTTTCCAGTACTGCCCGACCTGCCAGACGGGCGGTAGGCCGCTCGCCGACCGGCGGATGTCGCGGCTGCTCAAGTAGGTCACACGGACGAGTGGCTTGGCCCGTTCGTCGGCTGAGCCGCGCCGTCGGGGGAACTCCTCCGGGGTCCGACCGACCTACTTGGAGGAGTCATGAACCAGCGCATCGCCGCCGCGCTGATCGGGGCCACGATGGGACTGGCCACGTTCGCCGGCTCGACCATCGCCGTCTCGGTCGCCGCGCCGGAGGACGAGCAGCCGCCCCGGTTGCAGCAGGACCAGGTGTCCGAGGTGATCTGCCGCGTGCTGGAGGACCTCGACCTGCTCGACGAGCCCGCGCTGGCGGACCTGGTGGAGAAGCTGCAGTGCAAGAAGTCGGAAGACCCGAGCGAGACGAAGCCGTCCGACCCGGGCGAGAGCGGTCGGCGCTGACGCGGGGTGAGCGCCGGGGCGGGGTGCGCGGCCCGAGTGATCGGGTCGCACCCACGCTCCGTGATCGTGAACGTTCTTGATCACCCGTTCGGGTAAGCACTCTGCCACGGTTGCCCGCAATTCATCGGATGTGCACGTCTCGCACCGCCCATCCCCTTGCCTATACCGCCCCCACGGCACAGCATGGACGCCGTGCGGGACCTCCTGACCGAGCGCGCTGTGCTCGGACTCATCGCGACCCTGGCCGTTCTCGGCCTCTTCGTGATGCTGTGCCGCGCCCGCCGCGTGAGCACGTCGGTCGAGGACGCCGTGATGGACATGCTGCACCGCATGTCGAAGGCGTCGGCCGACCTGCGCGAGGGCTTGACCGAGGACGCGGCGAACAAGGCGACGCCGCACCTGCGGGAGATGCTGCGGTGCGTCGCGGTCGGCATCACCGACCACGAGGGCACGCTGCTGTCTTGGGACGGCGGCGCCAACGACCACTACGAGTTCCTCCGCGCCTACATCGAGCGCGCCATCGGCGAGGGCCACAAGGAGCACGTCGAGCACCGCAAGCTGGAGTGCGAGCTGCCCGGCCCGTGCTCGATGCACAGCGCCGTGATCGTGCCGCTGGTGGTGGAGGGCGACGTCGCCGGCACGTTGATCGTGATCAGCGGGGTGGCGAACAAGCGGCAGATCCGGATGGCGGAGGAGACCGCGCGGTTCGTCTCCACGCAGCTGGAGCTGGAGGTGCTGCAGAAGTCCCGCCAGGCGTTGGCGCAGGCCGAGGTCAGGGCGCTGCGGGCGCAGATTTCGCCGCACTTCGTCTACAACGCGCTGAACACGATCTCGTCGCTGATCCGCACCGACCCGGGGCACGCGCGGGAGCTGCTGCAGGAGTTCGCCGAGTTCACCCGCTACTCGTTCCGCACCGACGGCTTCTTCACCACGCTGGCCGACGAGCTGACCAACATCCACCGCTACCTGACCATCGAGCAGGCGCGGTACGGGTCGAGGCTGAACGTCCGGCTCAAGATCGCGCCCGAGGTGCTCCAGGTCGTGCTGCCGTTCCTGGTGCTGCAACCGCTGGTGGAGAACGCCGTGCGGCACGGCCTGGCGAAGAAGCCCGGCGGCGGCGAGCTGACGATCATCGCCGAGGACAACGGCGCGGAGGCGTTGATCTCGGTCGAGGACGACGGCGTCGGCATGGACCCCGACCGCCTCTTCGACGACCTCAAGGACGCGCACCAGACCGGCGCGCACGTCGGCCTCGGCAACATCAACCACCGGATGCGCGCGGTGTTCGGCGACGACTACGCGCTGGTCGTGGAGACCGCGCCGGAAGCCGGCATGAAGATCATCCTGAAGATCCCGAAGTACCGGCCGGGCGTGCAGACGAACCTGCCGCTGGTGCCGCCGCGGCTGGAGGACACCACCGAGCAGCCCGTCGTGCGCGCCTGATCAGCTCAGGCGGCGGCGATGGCGAGGACGGTCACCACCATGACCGCGCAGACGCTCCACGTGATCCACATCCAGTAGACGTGCATGGCGGTGGGACCGTCCGCATTCTTGCGGCCCCGGTCGTCCCACCACTCGACGTAGCGTTCGAGCCACCGGAACGGGTTGAACGTCACCGGTCGATGTTAGCCGTGTCACGCGACCTCCGTTCACACGTAAGGTCGGAGCCATGAGCGTGACGGACAAGATCGCGGCCCGGCTGCCGAAGATCGTGAGCGAGCGGACCGAGCGCGGCCCCGTGGTGGCCGCCGTCCGACTGCACGGCGTCATCACCCCGACGCCGACGCCGATGGCCCGCAACACCATCAGCATGCAGACCGTGGAGAGCGCGCTGACCCGCGCGTTCGAGCACGACCGGCTGGTCGCGGTCGCCCTGCTGATCAACTCGCCCGGCGGCGCGCCGACGCAGTCCGCGCTGGTCGCCGAGCGCGTCCGCGAGCTGGCCGCCAAGAAGAAGGTGCCCGTCCTGGCGTTCTGCGAGGACCTGGCGGCCTCCGGCGGCTACTGGCTGGCCTGCGCGGGCGACGAGATCTACGCGCACGGCACGTCCCTGGTCGGCTCGATCGGCGTGGTCAGCGCGGGCTTCGGCCTCAACGGCCTGATCGAGCGCTACGGCGTCGAGCGGCGCGTGCACACCGCGGGCGAGGCCAAGGTCCGCCTGGACCCGTTCAGCCCGGAGAAGCCCGAGGACGTCGAGTGGCTCAAGGGCTTGCAGGCGCAGCTGCACGAGCAGTTCGCCGACTGGGTCAAGCAGCGCCGCGGCGCGAAGCTCAAGGCGACCGACGACGAGCTGTTCAACGGCGAGGTGTGGACCGGGGCGAAGGCGGTCGAGCTCGGTCTGGTCGACGGCCTCGGCACGCTGCGCGGCGTGGTGGCCAAGCGCTACCCGGACGCGGAGATCGCGATCGCCGAGCCGCGCCGACCCCTCCTCGCCCGTCTCGGACTGGCCGGCGCGACCACCCGATCGGGCGACTTCCTGGTGGAGGGGTTGGCGGCGCTGGAAGAGCGGGCGCGCTGGTCGCGATTCGGCTTGTGAGGTCACGGCCCCGCGGCCGTCCGGCAACCGGCGTAGACAGCGACCCCACCGGGTCGGCAAGATGCGCGGCACAGTGAGTACCCCAGTGAACAATCGCACGGACAGCAACGGCCTCCTCGTTCTGGCGGTGGACGACGAGGCACCCGGTCTGAGCGAGATCAAGTACCTGCTCGAAAGCAGCCCGCACATCCGACGCGTGCTCACGGCCTTCGACGCGGCCGAGGCACTGCGCATCCTCCGGGGTGACTACGACGTCGAGGTGATGGACCGCACGCGGGCAGGGCTACCGCCGGTCGACGCCGTGTTCGCCGACATCAACATGCCCGGGCTGAGCGGCACGGACCTCGCGCGCGTGCTCGGCGCGTTCCGGCAGCCACCGGCGTTGGTGTTCGTGACCGGGGTCGAGCACTCGGAGGCCGTGGTGGCGTTCGAGGTGGGCGCGCTGGACTTCGTGACCAAGCCGATCAACTCCGACCGGATCAACAAGGCGATCTCGCGCGTCGTCGACCGGGTGGCCGCGACACCGGCGATCACGCCGGAGCCCGCCGCGGCGGAACCGCAGGACGACGAGGTGATCCCGGTCGAGCTGGGTGGCACCATCAAGCTCGTGCCGCGGGCCACCGTCCGCTACGTCGAGGCGCAGGGCGACTACGCGCGCCTGCACACCAACGACGGCGCGAGCCACCTCGTGCGCATCCCGCTGGCCCAGCTGGAAGAGCGCTGGGAGAACGCCGGGTTCGTCCGGATCCACCGGTCCTTCCTGGTGGCGCTGCCGCTGGTGACCGAGCTGCGGATGACGTCGAACGGGTACGCGGTGGTGATCGGCTCCGGCGAGGGCGCGAAGGAGCTGCCGGTCAGCAGGCGGCACACCCGCGAGTTGAAGGAGAGGATCGTGCGTCCCCCCAAGAGCAGTTGGGGATGACCAAGCACTCCGGCCCCCCCGGGCAACCGGACCAGCCGCAGCCGGCCGAGCGCGACGCCTGGCTGTCGGTCTCCGCGCGCAAGAACCGCCGGCGGCGCGTGGTGCTGGCGGACCCGCGCGGGCGCGGCCGGGTGCTGCGCACGATCATCGAGCTGGAGGAGCAGACCAGCGTCGGCGAGAAGCTGATCCGCGACCTGATCCGGACCCAGCTGCGCACGGGCCTGGCGCTGGGCGGCGGCACGTTGCTGCTGCTGGCGCTGCTGCCGCTGGTGTTCTACCTGCTGCCGTGGCTGGCGGAGGTGGAGCTGGTGGGCGTGCGGCTGCCGTGGCTGCTGCTGGGGCTGGTGCCGTTCCCGCTCTGCTACGGCGTCGGCTACGCGTACCGAAGACTCGCCGAGCGGCACGAGCACGACTTCGTGAGTTCGGTGGACCGGTGATCGACAACCCGTGGAGCCTCGTGCTCGTCGGCGTGATGGCGTTGCTGACGTTCTCGTTGGGCTACGTGGGTTCCCGCCGGGCGAACACGACACCGGACTTCCTGGTGGCCCGGCGCGCCATCCCGGCCACCCGCAACGCCGCCGCGATCTCCGGCGAGTACCTGTCGGCGGCGTCGTTCCTGGGCGTGGCGGGGCTGGTGCTCAAGGACGGCATCGACGCGCTGTGGTACCCGATCGGCTTCACCGCGGGGTACCTGGCGATGATGCTGTTCGTGGCGGCGCCGCTGCGGCGGTCGGGCGCGTACACGCTGCCGGACTTCGCCGAGGCGCGGCTCGGCCCGTCGAACCTGCGGAGGGTCTGCACGTTCTTCGTGATCTGCATCGGCGTGCTGTACCTGGTGCCGCAGCTGCAGTCGGCCGGGTTGACGCTGAACACGATCACCGGCCTGCCCGCGTGGCTCGGCGGCGCGGCGGTGACCGTGATCGTCGTGGTGAACGTCCTCGGCGGCGGGATGCGCGCGATCACGCTGGTGCAGGCGTTCCAGTACTGGGGCAAGCTGTTCGCGATCGCCGCGCCGACGTTCGTGCTGTTCGCGCTGTTCCTGACCGGTCCGGGCAACGGCGCGCAGCCGGTGGACTCCGCGGGCGTGCTGCGGTTCCCCGAGGACGTCGAGGTGACCACGGTCGACCCGGTGCGGGTGCGCGTCGACGTGCCGATGGAGCTGTCCGCGAACGGCCGGGTGAACGGCTCGCCCGCCGACGGCCCGGCGTACTGGACGCCCGGCCTGTACGAGGTGGGCGCGGAGACGAAGCTGCGGTTCGCCGCGGGCTCGCCGGTGCCGGTGGTCGAGGGGGCGCCGACGTCGAACCACGACTGGCTGCGGCCCCAGACGGAGGGCCTGTCGGGGCTGTTCGAGACGTACTCGCTGATCTTCGCGACGTTCCTGGGCACCATGGGGCTGCCCCACGTGCTGGTGCGGTTCTACACGAACCCGGACGGGCGGGCGGCGCGGCGCACGGCGCTGCACGTGCTGTACCTGCTGGGCCTGTTCTACCTCTTCCCGACCGTGCTGGGCGTGATCTCGCGCCAGTACCTGCCGCAGCTGCTGGTCACGGGCAAGACGGACGCGGCGGTGCTGCTGCTGCCGGACACGATGCAGCCGAACGTGCTCGGCCAGGTGCTCGGCGCGATCGTGGCGGCGGGCGCGTTCGCGGCGTTCCTGTCCACGTCGTCGGGGCTGCTCGTGTCGGTGGCCGGGGTGGTGTCGACGGACATCCTGCCGGGCAAGGTGCGCGACTTCCGGTGGGCGACCGTGCTGACCGGCGCGGTGGCGATCGGGTTGGCGCTGCTGCTGCCCCGGTCGGACGCCTCGTTGACGGTGGCGATGTCGTTCGCGCTGGCGGCGTCCACGTTCTGCCCGTTGTTGTTGTTGGGCATCTGGTGGCGCGGGCTGACGTGGGTCGGCGCGATGGCCGGTCTGCTGGTCGGCGGCGGGCTGGTGATCGGCGCGCAGGTGGCGACGGTGGTCAGCTCGTACACCGGGGATTGGGCGCCGTCTGTGTTCTCGCAGCCGGCGCTGGTGACCGTGCCGGCGGCGTTCCTGACCATGGTGATGATCAGCAGGCTGACCGCGCGCCGCAAGCCCGACGACGTGAACCAGATCCTGCTGCGGTTCCACGCGCCGGATCCGCTGGGTTTCATGCGCGACCGGGAGTCGCAGTTCGGCGCCGGCGAGGAGAAGGCGCGCGCGGCGGACCGCGAGCCCGGCGCCGGCGGGCCGGCGCAGTCCTGAGCCGGTGTGAAACGGCTCACAGTGACGTTTGAGCGCCCGGCTGCCGGTTAGGCCTTCGGGCAGGCCTGTCGCCGGTGCTGCCCCGCGATGACCTGCGGTGGACGGGACGACCCGACGGTCTGTCGCTGAGAGTGGAGATAGGTCTCAATCGGGTGAAGATAAAGACACCGATCCGGCTATCGGTGACTTCGATCACCCGAGTGGCAGTTCGTCTCAGAGTTACTACCGCTCATCGCATCACTCGACTGTTGAGCGCAAGGTCACACAAAAGGTCTTTCAGGCGTGAGCCAGGTCTCCCTACGGTGCACGGCGTATCAGGAACGCACCAGGAGGACTTACGTGCCGTTCACACCGTCGTCAAGTACGCGAGGAGGGGACCGTGAGCACCTCTGAGCAGCACACCCCCGACGCCCAGGACAACCACAACTGGGTGGATGTGCAGGACAGCCCCGACTTCCGCGAGTTGCGCCGGCGGCTGCGCAGTTTCGTCTTCCCCATGGCCGGTCTCTTCCTGGCCTGGTACCTGCTGTACGTCCTGCTCGCCGACTACGCCCACGGGTTCATGTCGACGAAGGTCATCGGCAACATCAACGTCGGCCTGATCCTCGGGCTGCTGCAGTTCGTGTCGACCTTCGCCATCACGACGCTGTACGTGCGGCACGCGAACAAGAACCTCGACCCCATGGCGGAGAAGCTCCGCAACGAGCTCGAAAGGGGTCAAGCGTGAACGGCAACGCCCTGCTCAACATCGGCATCTTCGGCATCTTCGTCGCGGCAACCCTGGTCGTCGTCATCCGGGCCAGCCGCAACACCAAGACGGCCGCCGACTACCTCGCCGCGGGCCGCTCGTTCACCGGCCCCCAGAACGGCGTCGCGATCGCGGGCGACTACCTGTCCGCCGCGTCGTTCCTCGGCATCGCGGGCGCCATCGCGCTCAACGGCTACGACGGCTTCCTGTACTCCATCGGCTTCCTGGTGGCGTGGCTCATCGCGCTGCTGCTGGTCGCCGAGCTGCTGCGCAACACCGGCAAGTACACGATGGGCGACGTGCTGAGCTTCCGCATGCGCCAGCGCCCGGTGCGCGCGGCGGCGGCGACGTCGACCATGGCCGTGTCCTTCTTCTACCTGCTGGCCCAGATGGCGGGCGCGGGCGGCCTGGTCGCCCTGCTGCTCAACATCACCGGCAAGCTCGGCCAGGCGATCGTGATCGCGATCGTGGGCGCGCTGATGATCGCGTACGTGCTCATCGGCGGCATGAAGGGCACCACCTGGGTGCAGATCATCAAGGCGGTGCTGCTGATCGTCGGCGCCGGCGTGATGACGCTGTGGGTCCTGGCCAAGTTCGGCCTGAACCTGTCCAGCCTGCTCGGCTCGGCCGTGGAGAACGCGCCGAAGGCCGGCGAGAAGCTGCTCGGCCCCGGCCTGCAGTACGGCGCGACCGGCACGTCGAAGCTGGACTTCCTGTCGCTGGCCCTCGCGCTGGTGCTCGGCACGGCCGGCCTGCCGCACATCCTGATGCGCTTCTACACCGTGCCGACCGCGAAGGAAGCCCGCCGCTCGGTGGTCTGGGCGATCTGGCTGATCGGCCTGTTCTACCTGTTCACGCTGGTCCTGGGCTACGGCGCGGCGGCGTTGGTGGGTCCGGACAAGATCAGGGCGGCTCCGGGTGGGGCGAACTCGGCGGCTCCGCTGCTCGCCGAGGCGCTCGGCGGACCGCTGCTGCTCGGCCTGATCGCCGCGGTCGCGTTCGCCACGATCCTCGCGGTGGTGGCCGGTCTGACGATCACCGCTTCGGCGTCGTTCGCGCACGACATCTACGCCAACATCATCAAGAAGGGTGAGGCGGAGGACAAGGACGCCGAGGTCAAGGTGGCGCGGCGGACGGCGATCGTGATCGGCATCGTGTCCATCGCCGGCGGTATCGCGGCCAACGGCCAGAACATCGCGTTCCTGGTGGCGCTGGCGTTCGCGGTGGCGGCGTCGGCGAACCTGCCGACCATCCTGTACTCGCTGTTCTGGAAGCGGTTCAACACCTCCGGCGCGCTGTGGAGCATCTACGGCGGTCTCGCCGTCACGATCACGCTGATCGTGCTGTCGCCCGCGGTGTCCGGCAAGTCGACCTCGATGTTCAAGAACGTCGACTTCGCGTTGTTCCCGCTGTCCAACCCGGGCATCGTGTCGATCCCGGTGGCGTTCCTCCTCGGCTACCTCGGCACCGTGCTGTCGAAGGAGAACGACAAGGATAAGTACGCGGAGATGGAGGTGCGCGCCCTCACCGGCGTCGGCGCCGAGAAGGCGGTCGCGCACTAGCCCGCCGTTCCGCGCTCACCACGCCGGCCACCATCCTTTCGGGGGAGGTGGCCGGCGTGCTCCTTATCCCCGGTTTATAACCCGCGTGGCAGCATGGACCCGTGACGGTTCCCAGCGTTGAAGTGTCCGAGGTACCGGCCGAGCTGCCGGAGGGCAAGGTCCTGCTCGACGTGCGCGAGGCCGACGAGTGGGCGGCGGGCCACGCCCCGGGCGCCCTGCACATCCCGATGAGCGAGTTGGCGGGCAAGCTCGACGAGCTGCCCGGCGACTCCGAGTTCTACGTCGTGTGCCGCTCCGGCGGCCGTTCCGCGCGGGTCACGCAGTACCTGAACGCCAACGGCTGGGAGGCGAGGAACGTCGACGGCGGCATGCAGCTGTGGGCCGCGACCGGCCGTCCGCTGGTCGGTGAGGTCGACGGCGCGGAGCCCGAGGTCATCTGACATGGCGCTGCGACCGCTGCGGGTGGACTGGGTGGCGACCCCGCCACCCGGCGCCTACCCGCACCGTCGCCAGGGCGCGCCGCGCCGGGTCTACACCGGCCCGCCGTCGTACCCGGTGCCGCCCCGCTGGGGCTTCCCGCTGCTGGCGTGGCGCTGGCCCACGTCCGTGGCGATGGATGACGACCGGTCCGCGGACACCGTCGAGCACGTGCAGAGGCTGGCGCGCACGGCGTCGCACGCCCTGGGCCTGGCCGCGCTGACGGCGCTGTGGGCGGCGGGCAGCGAGCTGTGGCGTTACGCGTTGTTGCTGCTCAGCCGCTACGGCGCGATGTCGGAGACCACGGTGGGCGTGTCGGACGCGATGGTCGTGGCCTCCTCGGTGGTGACGATCGTGGCGTCCGCGGTCGCCCTGGTCTTCACCCTGCTGTGGCTGCGCCGCGCCCGCAACGCGGCCGCTGCCGAGGCGGGCTACGGCCCGTCGAGGTCGGACCGGGAGGTGCTGGTCGGCCTGGTGGTGCCGGGGGTGAACCTGGTGGTGCCCGGCTCGATCCTGGCCGAGCTGGAGCACGCCGCCCTGCGCGAGCCGGCCACCGCCCGCCCGGCGCCGTCCAAGCTGGTCCGCTGGTGGTGGGGCCTGTGGGCGTTCACCGGCCTGTTCGTCGGGTTCACCGTGGTCTGGGGCTTCCGCTCCAGCGTGCAGGCCATGGCGGACGGCGTGCTGTTCCACGCCGTCGCCGACCTCCTGGCCGCCGCCGTGGCGATCGTGACGGCGGTGCTGGTCCGCCGCATCACCACGCTCCTGCTGCCGGTGGACGCGGGCGCCATCCGCCGGATGCGGGTCGTGGACGTCAAGGACGCCCCGACCCCGGTCCTGCGCCCCGTCCGCTCCTCGGGCTCGCCGCGCTGACCGCTCCGGCCGCGGGGCCCTGCGGCTGTCCGCCTCTCGGGTGCGCGGTCGTCGCGGTTCCCCCGTGGGCGGCTGGTCCGCGTGGCCCGGAGGGACGCGCCCTCGCACGCCGCCGACCACGTCACCGGTTCGCCGGCACCCGTTCGGCCAGGAAGTCCTCCCAGGTCCGGGCACCCCTCGCGGCTCCCTCGCCCGCCAGGTTCTCGCCCGCGCGGTAGGCGCGGCCCGCCTTCCCGGGCATCCGCACGGGGACCAGCAGCCGGCGCTTGTCCCGTCCTGCCAGGTAGCCGCGGACCAGGTCGGCCAGGCCGTGGACCTCCGGGCCGGCCAGGTCGGGCACCAGGCCGGCCGGTGCGGCGAGCGTCAGCTCCGCCAGGCGTTCGGCCACGTCACGGGCGTCGACCGGCTCGAACCGCAGCCCGCCCGGGATCGGGACGACCGGCATCTTCGCCATCTTCTCGACCACGGTCAGGACCAGGTCGTGGAACTGGGCGGCGCGCAGGGTCGTCCACGGCAGGCCCGACCCGGCCACCGCGCGCTCCGCGCCGAGCTTCTCCCGGAACCAGGCAAGCGGCACGCGGTCCGCGCCGATGGCCGAGATGTAGACGAAGTGCCGCACACCGCCGGTCGCCGCCGCCGTGCGCACCAGCCGCTCGGTCGCCTCCGCGTCACCCTTCGGGCCGCCGGCCAGGTGCAGGACGACCTCGACGCCGTCCACCGCCGCCTCGACGCCCTCGCCGGTGAGCAGGTCGCCGGTCAGGTGCTCGACGCCGTTCACCGGCCCGTGGCCGCGCCGGCTGAGCACGCGCACCCGGTGTCCCGCGAGCAACGGCGTGACGAGCCGTCCGAGGGTGCCGGTACCGCCCGTGACCAGGATGGATGTCATTGTTCCTCCGAACATGTCGAATGGGTCTACTGCCTCGACCCGCGGCGCGGAGGGAACGTGACACGGTGGACGACCGGGAGCTGCGCGCCGAGCGCTTCGAGGAGCACCGGACCCACCTGCGTTCGGTGGCGTACCGGATGCTCGGCTCGGTGGCCGAGGCGGACGACGCCGTGCAGGACGCCTGGCTGCGGTTCGACCGCGCCGACACCGACGAGGTGGAGAACCTCGGCGCGTGGCTGACCACGGTCGTCGCCCGCCTCTGCCTGAACGTCCTGCGCTCCCGCGGGCAGCGGCGCGAGGACCCGTTCGACGTCCACGTGCCCGACCCGGTCGTCAGCTACGACGGCGGCGCCGACCCCGAGTACGAAGCGGTGCTCGCCGACTCGGTCGGCCTGGCGCTGCTGGTCGTCCTGGACACCCTCACGCCCGCCGAACGCCTCGCGTTCGTGCTGCACGACCTGTTCGCCGTCCCGTTCGACGAGATCGCCGCGGTGATCGAGAAGTCGACGGCCGCGACCCGCCAGCTGGCCAGCCGCGCCCGCCGCCGCGTCCAGGGCCGGGTCCCGACCCCGGACACCGACCCGACCCGGCAACGGGAGGTCGTGGACGCCTTCTTCGCCGCCGCGCGCGACGGTGACCTCGACGCCCTGGTCGCGGTGCTCGACCCGGACGTCGTGCTCCGCTCCGACGGCGGGGCGGGGTCACGCTTCAGCGTCACCCTGTCCGGCGCGCGCACCGTGGCCGGCCAGGCCGTCACCTTCGGCCGGCTCTTCCCGCTCGCCCGTCCCGCCCTGGTCAACGGTGTCGCCGGGGTCGTCGTCGCGGCCGACGGCCGGGCGCTGTCGGTCATGGCCTTCACCGTCACCGGGGGCCGGATCGCCGCCATCGACGTGCTGGCCGACCGCGAACGCCTCAAGGACGTGCTCGTACTCCCAGACCAGGGCCAGGGGGACGCGCCTGCCGTAGCGCTTGAGGGCTGATTCGGCGGACACGTGCTGCCCGATGAACGTCCGGCCGGTCTCGGGATCACGCCGGTAGACGACCGCGTCCGACCGGTCCTCGTCCACGATTTCCATGCCCCAGGCGAAGATCCGTCGGCGGTCGGTCGCGTCCACCAGGCTGAAGAGGTTCGCTTCCACGGGGACCACTGTGCGGCCGGGAGATCCGCCCGATGCGGTGACGCGCGGCGGGAATCCCGCATCCGCGAGTCCCACCGGATCATGCTGCCCTGTGCCCACTCCGCCACCGTTCCGCCGCCGTCGGCTGGGGCGCAAGCTCGCCCGGATGCGGACCCAGGCCAAGTTGACCCTCGACGAGGCCGCCAAAGCCCTCTACCGCACCAAGTCCACCCTCCACCGGCTGGAGAAGGGCGAGACGATCCTCGACGTCCACCTCGCCAAGTCGATGATGGACCTCTACGACCAGTACGACCCCGACCTCATCGACCAGGCGCTGCGGGCCCGCGAGCCCGGCTGGTGGACCACCTACGGCATCGAGAACCAGGGCTACATCGACGTCGAGACCGAGGCCTCGGACGTGTCCGAACTCGCGTTGCTGGTGATCCCTGGCCTGCTGCAAACGGTCGGCTACATGCGCGCGTTGTTCGAGGCCCATCGCCTGCCGCGCACCAAGCGGTGGCTGGAGAACGACATCCGCGTTCGCCAGATCCGCCAGCAGCGGCTGACCGATCAGGACGATCCCCTGCGGCTGCACGCGATCATCGACGAAGCCGCGCTGCGCAAGCAGGTCGGTGGGCCGGGCGTCATGCGCGAGCAGCGGCAGCACCTGCTGGACATGGCGGGACTGCCGAACATCACCATCCGGGTGCTCGCCGATGCACGGGGCGCGCACGCCGGCATGGTCGGCGGCTTCGCCCTGCTCGGGTTCGAGGACGACGAGTCGCCGGTCCTCTTCATCGAGCACATGGCGGGCGCTGTGCACATCGAGGACGAGCGGGGACTCCGGGAAGCTAAACTCGTGTTCGAGCACTTGACGTCCCAAGCGTTGAGCCCGGATGAGTCGATCGCCTTGGTCGGACGCGTTCTGGCGGAGTGAAAGAGGCGATGGCTGTGTCCACTGTGGACCTTTCAGGCGCCGTGTGGCGGAAGAGCAGCCGTAGTGGGGGCGCCAGCAACACCAACTGCGTCGAGGTGGCGTTCGCGGGGCCGGCGGTCGCCGTGCGGGACTCGAAGAACCCGGACGCCGCAACGCTCGCGTTCCCCGCTGTTCAGTGGTCGTTCTTCCTCCGGCACTTGGGCTCCTGACCTGCCACGTGCCACCGTGACCCCATGCGGGCACTCGCGGCGGCACTGATCCTGACCCTGCTGACCTCCGGGCTGACCTCTGGGCTGAGCTCCGGCGTGGCGAACGCCGACAGCGGGCGCAAGTTCGACCTCCAAGCCCACCGCGGCGGGATCGGGCTGACGGTCGAGAGCACGTTGGCGGCGTTCGCCAAGGCGCTCGAACTGGGCGTCACGACGCTGGAGCTGGACGTCCAGATCACCAAGGACGGCCGTGAGGTCGTCACGCACGACCGCAGGACGAACCCGGCGAAGTGCGTCGACACCGCGCCCGCGTTCCCCGGCGACCCGGCGTTCCCGTACGCGGGCAAGTACGTGAAGGACCTGACGTTCGCGCAGGTCCGCACGCTGGACTGCGGATCGCGGCGGTGGGCGCAGTACCCGGAGCAGGAGCTGTCGCCGGGCGCGCGGATGCCCACGTTGGCCGAGGTCTTCGCGCTGGCCCGCGACTACCGCGCGTTCACCGTGAAGTTCAACATCGAGACCAAGGTCGAGGCCGCCGCGCCGCACGAGACCGCGCCGCGCGAGCAGTTCGTCGAGGTCACGGCCCGCGAGATCCGCAGGTCCGGCTTCTTCCGCAACGTCACCGTGCAGTCGTTCGACTGGGGCACGCTGATGCTGTGGCGCAAGGCCGAGCCGCGCCTCCCGCTGGTCGCGCTGACGCAGCCCGAGTTCCTGCGCCCCGGTTCCCCGTGGACGGGCGGCCTCGACCTGGCCGACTTCGACGGCAGCGTGGTCAGGGCGGTGAAGAGCTTCGGCGCGTCCGCGCTCTCCCCGGTGCACGGCAACCCGCAGAACGGCAAGGTCGGCGACCCGGACTACGTCCCGTTCACCACGAAGGCCCTGGTGGACGAGGCGCACGCGCACGGCCTGAAGGTCGTCCCGTGGACGGTCAACGACCCGGCCACCATGCACAAGCTGATCGACGACGGCGTGGACGGCCTGATCACCGACTACCCGGACCGCCTGCGCGCGGTGATGGCCGAACGCGGCTTCAAGCTGCCGAAGAAGCACACGCTCAAGCGCTAGCGGCCCGCGCCCAGCGGCCCTTGTGGAAGATCGGGTCGCGGCCGTAGACGTCGAGCGCCACGTCGGGCTCGGCGAACACCCTCCGCAGGCCGGTCAGGTGCGCGTGCCCGTGCCGGTGGACCTCCCGGTCCGCGGCGACCAGCTCGCCCGCCTCGGTGAACAGGTCGCCGAGGCGGAGCAGCGAGCGGCTCGTGCTGGAGACGACGAGGGTGGCCGCGTGCTCGGCGAGGGTGATCCGGTGCGACCCGGTCCACTCCCGGTCGCGCCACTCCTCGTCCGTGCGCGCTGGTGGCGTCGTGAACCGCGCGGGACGTGCCGTCGACCGCCGCAACGCCCGCCGCACCTCGGGCCACCGCGACGGCCTCAGCCCGACGTCACGCCGCACCACCAGCAGGTCGACGGGCCGGGCGCAGCCCATCCGCCACCGCTCTCCCTCCGGCACGTTGTCCCGCGCCGGGACGAACAGCGCGCTGTGCCGACTGGTCGCCGCCAACCGCACCAACGCGCCCAGCCGCAGCAGGTCGGCCCGCGACCCGGTCACCGTCGCCGTGCCGACGATCGGCTCAGGGGGCCGCACCCAGAGGTTGCGCAACCGTGCGGCGGGCACGAGGACGCGGTGCAGCGGCGAGTGCCGCACCACCGGGTGCGCGATCACCGACAACCTCATCGACGCAGGGTGGCGGCCGGTTGCCGTGCCGTCCACCGGATTACCGGGTCACCGGATCACGCGGACGTCAGCGGCAGGTCGTGCAGGCCCCGGATGACGAACTCGGCCCGGCGGCGCGGTTCGGCGGCCAGGGTCGCGTTCGGCAGCTTGCGGATCAGGGAGGACAGGGCCGCCTGGACCTCGATGCGGGCCAGGGGCGCGCCCAGGCAGTAGTGGATGCCCATGCCGAAGCCCAGGTGGGGGTTCGGGTCGCGGGTGATGTCGAAGGTGTCCGGGTCGGTGAAGACCTCGGGGTCGCGGGCCGCCGCGCCCAGCAGCGCGGCGATCTTCTGCCCCGGCTCGACCCGGTACCCGGCGATGGTCACGGGCTCGGTGGCGGTGCGCTCGAACAGCTGCAACGGCGAGTCGTAGCGGATCAGCTCCTCCACCGCCGTGGGTAGCAGAGCGTGGTCGTTCACCAGGCGTCGCCACTCGTGCGGGTGATTCATCAGCGCTTGGACGCCGTTGCCGATGACGTTGACCGTGGCCTCGTGACCGGCCATGAGCAGCAGCACGGCGGTCGCCACCAGCTCGTTCTCGGTCAGCTTCGCGCCGTCGGTGTCGGTGACCGCCACGAGGTCGGACACCAGGTCGTCACCGGGCGACGTGCGCCGCAGCGCGACCAGCTCCCGCAGGTAGGCGACGAACTCCGCGGCCGCGCGCTCGGCCGCCTCCTGCTTGTCCGGGGCCAGGTCGTACTCGTACATCTTCACGATGGCGTTCGACCACGGCTGCAACAGCGCGCGGTCCCGCGCGGGCACGCCCAGCAGCTCGGCGATCACCTCGACCGGCAGCGGCGCCGCCACGTGGGACAGCAGGTCGGCCTGCCCCTCCGACGACACCTTGGCCACGAGCTCGTCCACCAGGCGGTCGGCCAGCTCGACGATCCACGGCCGCAGCCGCTCGACGTGGCCGCGGCCGAACGCGGCGGCCACCAGCCTGCGCAGCCGGCTGTGCGTGGGCGGCTCGTTCTCCAGCATCGAGTTGCGGTGCAGGAGGTTGAACGACGCGAACCGGTCCACCGGCTTCGCGTCGGTCCAGATGCGGCCGAGGGACCGGTGCCTGAGCACGGCCGACGCCGCCGCGTGCGACACCGCCACCGCCACGCCCAGGTCCTCGTGCCAGTGCACCCCGCCCTGCGCGCGCATCGCGGCGAACGCGGGGTACGGATCCGCGATGAATGCCAGATCGTGCTGGTCGAAGGATGCCACGGTGACGGACGGTAGGTCTTGAGCGCGGCTCGCGTCCATCCGAGTGTGGTTGTTGTTTCAAATATTCAGCGAGCTGTGACATCGGGTAGTCAGGTTGACCCCGTGCGTGCCCCACCAGGAGCATCCCTGACGTGTCACCTGACGTCATCGCCCACCGCGGCGCGTCCACCCGCCGCCCCGAGCACACCCTCGCCGCCTACGAGCTGGCCCTGCGGCAGGGCGCCGACGGGCTGGAGTGCGACGTGCGGCTCACCAGGGACGGGCACCTCGTGTGCGTGCACGACCGCACGATCGACCGCACCAGCGGCGGCGAGGGCAAGGTCAGCGCGATGACCCTGGAGGAGCTGCGGCGGCACGACTTCGGCAGCTGGCACGGCGGCGAGCCCGCCGAGGTGCTGACCCTGGACGCGCTGCTCGGCCTCGCCGCCGACCACGGCAAGCGGCTGTTCGTCGAGACCAAGCACCCCGTCCGGTACCGGGGCCTGGTCGAGCGCCGCCTCGCCGAGGAGCTGGGCCGCCACCGGGTCGACGCGGTGATGATGTCGTTCTCCGTCTTCGCCGTGCACCGGTTCAAGAAGCTCAGGCCCGAGGTGCCCACGGTCCTGCTCTACGACCGGCTGTGGCCGAGGACCAAGCCCCACTTCGCCGACTACGCCGGACCTGGAGTTCACCTGCTCAGACGTCACCCGGGCAGGGGAGAGGGCGCCTACGTGTGGACGGTGGACGACCCGGCCGACATCGCGTTGTGCCGTGAGCGCGGCGTCCGGTTCCTCGCCACCAACAACCCGGAGGAGACGCGCGAGCACCTTGCGGATAACTTGACGCCCGACCAGCCCTGAGACCGAGGAGGCGCGGTGGCGAAGCGGACAGCCGTGAAGAACAAGCCGGCGGACGGCGTCAACCCGCGGCAGCCGTGCCCGTGCGGCTCCGGCAAGCGCTACAAGGCCTGCCACGGTTCGGCGGGCGGCGCGGCGGACGTGATCGTCTCCCGACCGTTCCAGGGCCTGGCCGCCGAGGCGGAGCTGATCGCGCTGCGCGAGTTCGTGCCCTCGGCGACGGTGAAGCTGCCGCTCAAGGCGACCGACGGCGGTCGTGAGGTCGTGCTGGCGACCGTGCTGCCGATGGCGGCGGCGGGCCTGGTGCGCTCGGACGGCACCGCGTTCGTCGGCCTGCAGGTGCAGACCCGGTCCGGCGACCTCAGCCGCGACCTGGCGCGCGCCGTGCGGTGGGCGCAGACCGCGAAGACCGGTGACGCCCTCGCGGTCGTCGGCCCGGACGACGGCTCGAACCCCGGCCGCCTGCAGGACCTGCTGGACGTCGAGGCGACGCTGAGCCCGGAGCTGCACGCCGACTTCGCGTGGTGGCTGCCGCCGGACAACGAGCCCGCCGGCGAGGTCGCCCTGTCCCTGGAGCGCGCCAACGCCGCGATCCTGCCCACCGAGCGCCTCGACGCGCCCGGCGTGGCCGCCGCCTACTGGGTGGACGCGGGCGACAAGGCGCACCTGCGCTGGGTCCGCCCCGAGCCGGAGGAGACGCTGCTCGCGGCGCTCGCCCGGCTGTCCGTGCGCGGCGAGCTCGACCTGGGCGAGGGCTCCCGGTACGCCGGGTCGTTCCGCGCGCACGGCCTGCTGGTCCCGGTGTGGGACCTGGACCGCGAGCTGCACTCCAGCGAGTGGGCGCCGGGCGCGGAGGCGTTGGGCAACCGTTTGCGGGACGCCCTGACCAGCCTCGACGACGAGCCGCTCACCGAGCAGGAACGGCGGGCGCGCGACGGTCTGCGCGGGCGGCAGATCACCCTGCGCTGAACCTGTCCACAGGTATCCCCAGCTTTGTCCACAGGGTCCTGTGGACAAGTGAGGAGTCGGAGTGATCCTGCGGATCAGCCCGAAGGAGGACTGGAGGCGGGCCCGCGAGGACGGCGCGATCCCGCTCGACCTCGACGGTTTCGTGCACTGCTCGGACCCCGGGACGGTGCACCTGCCCGCCAACCGCCTGTACCCGCACCGCCACGACCTCGTGCTGCTGGTGATCGACCCCGAGGGCCTGCCCGTGCTGTGGGAGCCGGGCGAGACCGAGGACGGCCCGTGGTTCCCGCACGTCTACGGGCCGATCCCGGCCGACGCGGTGGTGGCCGTGCACGAGTTCACGCCGGACGCCGACGGCGCCTTCCGGCCGTTGCCCGTTTTGTGACCTCGGTCTGAGGCAACCGACACCCCCTCTCGAACGTGTCCTCTCCGACGGTGGCCGAGGGGCCGCCGCCGGAGGGGGTTGTCGAGGTGACCGCGGTCTTGCCGGGGGAAAGAGCCACCGATCGGGGTGGGGGGACGACGGCCGACTTCGCCGACTTCGTGCGGATGTCGTTACCGGGCCTGTTGCGCTACGGGCACGCCTTGACCGGCAACCCGCACGACGCGGGAGACCTGGTGCAGACCGTGCTGGAGAAGGTCGGCGCGCGGTGGGCGGCGGTGCTGCGCAAGGGCGACCCCTTGGCGTACGTGCGGCGGTCCATGGCGAACGCCAACACCAGCCGGTGGCGCCGTCGGCGGCGTGAGGACCTGGTGGCGGAGTTCCCCGACGGGGTGGCCGCGGCCGGGCACGACCGCCTGGAGCACGAGCCGCTGTGGCAGGCGCTGCGGTCGCTGCCGCCGCGTCAGCGCGCCGTGGTCGTGCTGCGCTTCTACGACGGTCTGTCCGAGGCCGAGATCGCCCGCACGCTCGGCGTGTCCGCGGGCACGGTCAAGAGCCAGAACAGCAAGGCGATGGCGACCTTGCGCGCACGACTGGGGGACGCGGGGTGAACCTCGAGGAGGAGCTGGGCCGGTTGCTGCACGACGACCGGTTGGACGTGCGGCCCAGGCCGGACGCGACCGAGGTGGTCGTGGCGGGTGCGCGCCGGGCGCGTCACCGGCGGACCGCGGTGGTGGGCGCGGTCACGGCGGTCGCGCTGGTGGCGAGCGGGTGGGGCGTGACGGCGCTCGGCGGCTCGTTGAGCCTGCCGCCGGTGGACCCGGCCGTGCTGCCGACCACCACCACGACCGCCACGACGGCGACGCCCGCCGGCGGGACGGAGGTCGCGCCGCCACCGCACACCGTGGTGGAGACGGTCACGGTGGTGGTGACCGTGGGGCCGACGCGGCCGAACGTGGGGTACGGCGCGGTGAAGTTCGGCATGACCGCGCAGGAGGTGGCGGCCACCGGTCTGGTGACCGGGGCGCCCGGTGGCGAGTGCGCGGCGTTCACGTGGACGAGCGACCCGGGCACCGCGAACGCCGTGCTCGTGGCGCCGGGACAGGGCGTCGTGCGCATCACGTTGCCCGCGGCCGGCACGACGTCGAAGGGGATCGGCGTCGGCTCGACGCTGGAGCAGGTGAAGGCGCAGTACCCGCAGGGGGAGCCGACCCACGGTGGTTACCAGGTCTCCATGACCGGTGACGTGGGCTGGATGTACGTGTTCGCGCTGGACGCGGAGCGGGTCGTCGGTATTCGGATGCAGCGGCTCACCGCCGACTGCGCGCAGCAGGGGGAACAGCGATGAAGGTCAGGGGTGTCGTGGTGCTGGTGGTCGCGGGTCTGGCGCTGGTGGGGTGCACGGCGGGCACGGACGCGTCGATCGGCTCGGCGTCGTCGGCGTCGGCCACGACCACGACGGCGGTCACGACCACCGCGCCGTCGAGCGCGTCGGGCACGTCGAGCGCGTCGGCCGTCGCGCCGAGCACCGTCACGGTGCGGTCGACGGTGACGAGCACCGTGCAGGAGACCGTGGTGGTGGACACGACGCCGGTGCTCGGCCACTCCGCGTTCGGCGCGGTCAAGCTCGGCATGACGCGCGAGCAGCTCGTGGCCACCGGCCTGGTCGGGGAGCCGACGCTGCGGATGAGCGCCATGTGCGACATGTACCCGCTGAAGTCCGGTAACGGCTCCGCGTGGATCCAGGACGGCCAGGGCCTCATGGCGATCTTGATGAACCACGGCGCCGTGACCGCGGAGGGCCTGCCGGTCGACATCGGCCCGGCCGACCCGCGGCTCGCCGAGACCTACCCGAGCGGCGAGCCTTGGGAGGATGGCGGCGGAGTGACGGCCGCCTTCAAGGTGTGGGTGAGCGACGACGTGAGGTACACGTTCCGGGGCAGCACGTCGCTGGCCCGTCGGGGTCAGGCCTGCTTCAGCTGATCCTGCCGCGGGTGGGGCCGAGCGGGAGGATGGACGGATGAAGTGGCTGGTCGTGGTGGCGGCAACCCTGCTGCTGACCGCCTGCGAGTCGTCCGCGCCGCAGGTCGTGCCACCCGTCACGAACGTGAGCGGCACGTCCGGGGCGGGTGACGCGGCCGTGCTCGACGCCCGCGGCATCGGCGCGGTGCGGCTGGGGATGTCGTTGGAGCAGCTCAAGGCCACCGGCGAGGTCGGCGAGGAGATGACCGAGCCGGAGTTCTCGTGCCCGGTGCACGAGCTGCGGACCGTGGAGGGCTGGGTGGGCCTGCACGACGGCGTCGCGGTGGACCTCCGGGTCGAGTCGGGCGCCCGCACCCCGGAGGGCCTGCGCCTCGGCGACTCGCGGGCCCGCATGCACGAGGTCTACCCGGACGTGGAGCAGACACCGCACGGGTTCGTCCGGGCGGCGGAGAGCGGGACCTGGTCGTGGTTCTACTTCCGCGACGCGGGCGACACCCTCACCGGCATCGGCCTGACCAGGGAAGGCCACGGCTGCCTGAACTGACCGCGACGCCCGCCACCCCCAAGGGTGACGGGCGTCGTCCGCTGTCGGCGGGTCGGCCTGTGCGGGCCCTTTACAGGGCGCCACCCGCGGCGCGCGGCGTGCCGTTGTCGGCTTCCTCGCCCACGCTCTCGCGGGTCAGGAAGGCCTCCACGTGGAACAGGTTGCCGTCGGCGCGGTCGATCACGGTGAGCAGCGTGCTCATCGACGCGACCTCCTCCACCTGCTCCTTCAGGAACCACTGGAGGAACTGCTCGCCGATGTAGTCGCCCTCGTCGCGGGCCGTCTTGGCGAGCGTGACGATCTGCTCGGTGACCTTCTTCTCCTGCTCCAGCGCGAGCGCGACCGGCTCGCGCGGCGCGGTGAAGTCGTTGCGCACGTCGTCCACACCGGGAATGGCCACCGGCAGTCCGCTGTCCATCAGGTACTGCACGATCATCATGGCGTGGTTGCGCTCTTCCAGCGCCTGCTTGTAGAAGTGCGACGCGAGGCGCGGCAGGTCGGCGGCGTCGAACCAGACCGCGATGGCCACGTACTGCTGCGAGGCCGTGAACTCGTTGCGCACCTGCTCCTGAAGCAGGTCGTGGAACTTCGAGGAACGCGCGGCGGTAATCTTCTTCAAGTTGACAGCCATACTCGCAGAATAACTGAAAGTGCGCTTTAATGCATTTCAGGTAAGGCTTACGAAGGTAAGGAAAGGGTTGCCGAAGAAAGCTTAGGCAACCCTTTCCGGGACGTTTCAGACGAGCGGCGCGCGGTCGATCGGGCACGACATGCAGCGCGGTCCGCCGCGGCCGGAGCCCAGCTCGGAGCCGCTGATCCGGATCACCTCGACGCCCGCGTCCTCCAGGCGCGCGTTCGTCTCCACGTTCCGCTCGTAGGCCACCACCAGGCCGGGGCCGACGGCCAGCGTGTTGTTGCCGTCGTCCCACTGCTCGCGCTCGGCGGTCACCGGGTCGAGCCCGGTGTCGATCACGCGCAGCCGCTCGATGCCCATCGCGTCGGCCGCCGCCTCCAGGAACGGCCGCCGGTCCTCGACCACGACGCCGCCCCCGCCGTCGGACCGCACGGGGTAGGCGAACAGGTTGTCCCGCACCGCCGGGTACATCACCACGGCGTCCCGGTCGACCATCGTGCACACGGTGTCCAGGTGCATGGTCGCCCGCTCCTGCGTGATCGGCACCGCCAGCACGGTGTGCGCCAGGCCGTCGGCCAGCGCGGACCGGGCGAACGACTCCGCGCCCGCGGGCGTGGTCCGCTCGCCGACGCCGATCGCCAGCACGCCCGGCGCGAGCAGCAGCACGTCACCGCCCTCGACCGGCGCGGAGTGCGCGCCGTAGGCGCGGCCGGTGCGGCGGAACCGCGGGTGGTAGGCGTAGATCAGGTCGGTCAGCGCGGTCTCCCGGTCGCGCGCGGGCAGCGCCAGCGACGTGATCGCGACCCGGTCGCCGACCCACACCGACGAGTCGCGGGTGAACAGCAGGTTCGGCAGCGGGTCGACCGCGAAGTCGATCGGGTGGTGCATCTTGCGCACCAGTGACGCGCCCTCGGCGGCGGGCAGCTCCTCGAACGTCATGCCGGTCATCAGCGCGGTGGCCAGCTGGTCGGGGCTGATCGAGGCCAGGTGCGAGCGCAGCGCGTCGGCCAGGTCGATGCCCAGCCGCCGCTCGTTGACCGCGCTGTGGATCCCCGCGATCCGGGCCCGGTCGTCGTGCAGCGCGTCGACCAGCAGGTCCGCCAGCAGCAGCACCTCGACGCCGCGCCCGCGCAGCAGCTCGGCGAACGCGTCGTGCTCCTCCTGGGCCCGGTCGACCCACGGCACGCCGTCGAACAGCAGCTGGTCGTTGTTGCGCGGGGTCAGCCGCTTGAGCTCGGCGCCGGGACGGTGCAGCAGCACCGTGCGCAGGGGTCCGACTTCGCTGTCGACGCGGGGCGCCGCTGCCGGCTCGCCGTCGGTGGACGCGGTCTGGGCGATGTGCGCAGTCACGGATCGAGGGTAACCCGAGGTCGGTCGGATCAGCAGCTCTGAGTGGCCTGTTCCGGCGAGACTCGATCGTATGACCGCCTTCGAACGGCGATTCATTGCGTGATCGGGTGCTGGGGCTTTGTGAACGTTGCGTTGTCACGTGGACTACCGGTCCGGGGGTGCGGTTGCGGGATGATCGTGTTCTACCGGGGGAGGATCAGTGTCGGACTTCCGCTTGTTCGTCGACGCGCCTGGCCACGCCGCCTCGGCGACGAGCCAGTTGCTGCAAGAGCTGGTCAGGGGCGCGAAGGTCGACGCGCGGCCCGCGCCCGCCGCGTCGCCGGAGGGCTCCAAGAGCGGCGCGGGCGCGACCGTCGCCGAGCTCGTGCTCAACGGCGCGCTGCCCGCCGCGGTGGCCGCCGCGGTCGCGTCCGTGGTCACGTCGTTCGTGCAGCGCGGCAGCGCGCGCAAGGTGACGATCAAGACCCGTGACGACGAGATCACCGTCGAGGGCGTGGACGCCCGCTCGCAGAAGGCGCTGCTGGAGGCGTGGCTGCGCGAGCACGAGGGCGAGGGGTGAGGTGGGCCGGCACGCGCTCCTGGTGGCGACCGGCGAGTACGAGGACGTCCGGCTGAGCCGGCTGCGCGCGCCGGAGCAGGACGTGGAACGGCTCGCCGCCGTGCTGGAGGACCCGGACGTCGGCGGCTTCACGACGGTCGAGGTGCTGCGGGACCGCGCCGACCACGAGATCCGGCGCGCGGTCGAGGACCTGCTCGCGCCGCGCGAGGCCGACGACCTGGTGCTGCTGTACTTCTCGTGCCACGGCCTGACCACCCCCGCGCGGCGGCTGTACTTCGCCGCGTCGAACACCGTGCAGGACCGGCCCGCCGGCACCGCGATACCGCGCTCGTTCCTCAACGAGCAGCTGGAGGACTGCCGGGCGTCCGGGCGGGTCCTGCTGCTGGACTGCTGCTTCAGCGGCGCGTTCGTGGAGGGCTTCAAGGCGGGCGGGACCGGCGTGCTCGACGGCGGGGCCCTGGACGGGGCGGGCTCCGGGTACGTGGTGATGACCGCGTCCAACGCCTACGAGTACGCGTTCGAGCAGGACTCGCTGTCCCTGGACGCGCCGCTCGCGTCGCTGTTCACCGACGTGCTGATCGAGGGCCTGGCAGGCGGCGGCGCCGACCTCGACGGCGACGGGTGGATCGACGTCGACGAGCTGTTCAAGTACGCGCAGGCCGAGGTGCGCGCCAGGCGCCCCGACCAGACGCCGCAGTACTTCGCGCACGGCTCGTCGCAGCCGCTGCGGATCGCCCGCGCCGGTGGCTCCTCGGGACGTCGGCCGCGCGGCACGGCGTCGTACACGTCCGCGCAGTTGCTGGTGGCGCGTGGTTTTCGGGCCGCCGCCGAGCCGGTGTGCCGGACGCTGGGCCCGATGGGGCGGCGGGCCGTGGTGTTCGTCGACCGGCGGCCGGTGGAGCTGTCCGACGCGTCGGCGATCGCGGACGCGTTCGAGCCGGACGACCCGCGTGACCGGCTCGGCGCCGGGTACGTGCGCGACCTGGTGCGGGAGGTTCGACGGGAGGCCGGTGACGGCGCGGCGTCGGCGGTGGCCGTGGCGCGCGGCGCGATCGGCGGGCTGGTCGACGCGATGCGCGACGGGCACCACCCGGTGCGGCTGCTGCGCGGCGTCACGGCCGCCGCCGCCCGTGCGGACGAGCTGATCGAACTGTCCCTGGCGCGGCCGTTGCAGCCGGACGAGCTGACCCTGCTGGCCACCACCGCTTCAGGTGACCCCGAGGTCGGGCGGCTCGTCGGGTCCGTGGCCGTCGGCCCCGTCCTGGTCGAGGAGAGCAAGCGGTTCGAGCTGGAGCTCGAGTTCCACCGCGGCCTGCGCCTGGACCGCGGCTACGCGTCCGACCGGTTCGTCACCGACACCGTCGGCGGCACCGTCGTGCTGCAGGACGCCTGGGTGTTGCTGGCCGCCGGTCGGCTGACCGACGTCGACCGGTTGACGGGAGGGCTGGAGCTCGGCGAGCACCCGCTGCTCGTGGTCTGCGAGATGCTGCCGCACGCGGAGCTCGCCGAGCTGCTGCGGGTGGGCGGGACGCGGGACGTGGTCGCGGTGACCGCCGAGCTGGACGAGGTGGAGCGGCTCCAGCGCGTGGTCGGCGGCGCGATCCACTACCCGTACTGGGGGAGCGACCCGGCGTTGAAGTCGTCGTTGGGCCGCGCGGCGAGGGTCGTGGTGACCGAACGGGACACAACGGTGCTGGCCCACCCCGGGGCGAACCGCGGTCACACCGCCGCTCTCATCCGGGCGCCCGCCGCTGACGTGGAGAAGGTGCGGCGGGCCGTGCGCGCGGTGGACAGCGCGGTGCAGGAGGGCGTGATCCGCGGCGGTGGCGTGGGCCTGGCCGAGGTGGGCGCCCTGCTCGCGCGGGACGCCGCCGGCGGCCCGGAGGAGATCGCCGGCTGGCGCGCCTTCGCCGCCGCCCTGTCGGAACCGGCCGCCCGGATCGCCGAGAACGCCGCCCTGGCCGTCGCCGACCTGGACGAGACCCTGCTGGACTCGGCCGGCGTCGCCCGCACCGTCGTCACCGCCGCCGCCCACACCACCTCCCGCTTCCTCCTCGTCCACTGACCCGGGTCGAACGCTCAGGCGATGAACCGCACGTCGGGGTGCTGCGGCGAGTCGCCCCGGAACAGCCCGGTGTCGCGCCCCTTCAGGTGCAGGTCGAAGTACCCGGCGAAGTACTCGTGCTGCGCGGCCGACGACCGGGTCGCGTCGATCTCGCCCACCAGCTCCCGCTGCTTGTCCGGGCTGATCACCCCGCCCAGCTGCGGCACGGCGAACTGCAGGTCGGTGAAGCTGTAGTGCGTCGCCCCGTCGAAGTGCAGGTCGCGCTTCCACCCGCGCTGGTTCACCCAGAAGTCCGCCCACGTCGGGTCGAACTCCGGCGTCAGGTGCGAGTGCTCGACCCGCCCGCCCGTCACCGGGTCCACGAAGTCCGCGCCCACCAGCATGAACGGCCGGTCCAGCCCGCGCGTCACGACCTCGCCCGGCCGGTAGCCGTCACCGAAGCCGTGGGACATGGCGCCGTCCACGTTGATCCCCGCGTCGATCCGCCGGTCGTGCACCATCGTCTCGCCCGCCGTGAACCCGCCGTACGAGTGGCCGAACATGCCGACCCGCGACAGGTCCAGCGCACGGCCGAGCCCGCGCGGCAACGGGTCGCGTTCGGCGTCCGGGTTGTGCCCGCGCGCGATCGAACCCAGCTGGTCGAGCACGAACCGGGTGTCGGCCACCCGCGCGTCGAGCGCGGTCTTGAACTGGGTGGGGTCGTCCTCGTCGATCATCGGCGGCTCGACCCGCCCGTCGGGGAACTCGACCGCGAGCGACTCGTGCGTGTGCGACATCGAGACGACGACGTACCCGCGGCTCGCCAGGTCGTCGACGAGACCCGCGCCCAGCTCCCGCGCCGAGCCGAAACCGGGCGAGTGCAGCACGACGGGCCACCGGCCGAGGACCGGCGCGCCGGTGCGGGCGTGCCGCCGGGTCGAACCCCAGTCGACCGCGCCGGGCGGGATGTCGAGGAGCCCCGCCTCCCGGTCGACTGCCGCCGCCACGCCCGAGGTCATCCACGGCGCGCGTCCGCCGCCGGAGCCGTGCGCCGGGTAGGTGACGGTGACCATCACCTCCCGGTCCTCCGCCGGTCGCCACGGGTCCGGCCGCCGGTCGACCAGGTGCAGCTCGGTCGTGCCGACGGCGTGCCGGCCGCTCAGCTCGGGCATCGTGATCCGCAAGCCGGTGTCGGCGGCCGCGGGCGCGGCCAGACCGAGAGTCGCGACGGCCGCGACGGCGAGTGCTGTGGTGCGCATCAGGTCCCCCCTCTTGTCGGGTCACCTGATGCTGTCGGGAGCGGCTGTCGCCACGCGTCCGCCTCGCGGCTGACCGGGCGTCGTTCGCGCGGAGGACCTCAGGGCAACCAGGACACGTGCCCGCGCAGCAGCGTGTAGCCGACGAACGCGACCACGTCGAGCAGCGCGTGCGCCACCACCAGCACCCACAGCCGGTTCGTGCGCTGCCACACCTTGCCGAACACCAGGCCCATCACCACGTTGCCGATGAACCCGCCGAACCCCTGGTACAGGTGGTACGAGCCGCGCAGCACCGCGCTGGCCAGCAACGCCGTGTTCTCCCGCCACCCGAGCTGCCGCAGCCGGGTGATGAAGTACCCGACGACCAGCACCTCCTCCGCCCACGCGTTGCCCACCGCGGACAGCACCAGCACCGCGCTGCGCCACCACGAGGAGTCCAACGTGGACGGCAGCACGGCCAGGTTCAACCCCAGGTTCCACGCGACCAGGTAGAACACCAGCCCCGGAACGCCGATCACGGCCGCCAGCCCGAGGCTGCCCAGCGCGTCCGGCCCGACGCGGGTCCGGTCCAGCCCGAGCGCCTTCAGCTTGATCCCGCCCTGCCACAGCAGGTACAGGCCGAGCCCGCCCCACGCGGCCAGCTGCACGACGCCCAGCAGCTGCGCGATCAGGTCGAGCAGGTCGAACCGCGCCTGCGGGACGTTGATCGCGACCTTCTGCTCGTTCAGCGGCACGGGGTCGAGCAGGCTGTCGAGCAGCCGCACCAGGCTGCGCGCCCCGGACAACCCGAGCGTCACGGCGAAGACGAGCAGCAGTTCCAGCCGGTAGCCGCGGCGCGTCCGGGCGTCGAGGTCTTCGATCACGCCCCTACGTTAACCGCGCGGGCGTCACCGGCGTTGGGCCAGGAAAGGGCAGCCCATCAGGCGACGCAGCTCCGCGGCCAGCTCCTGCGCCGTGCCCACCGGGCGGGAGAACGCGATCCGCACGTCGTGGTCGGAGTCCGCCATCTCCACCCGCAGCCGCAGGCCGAAGCGGTCCAGGCCGAGCGGGCGCACGTGACCGCCCCTCAGCTCCTCCGGCAGGTGCTGGGAGAGCAGGCCCACCACGTCCCGGTGCGACAGCTCCAGGTGGCGCAGCCAGTGGTCCTCGTGCGCGGCGAACGGGTCCGGCTCCGCCTGCGCGAACAGCTCCGGCCGCAACGACGTGGTGCCCTCCGCGTCGGCCACCACCAGCGACGCGGGCGAGAGCCGCAGCGCCGACGCGCCGTGCCCGACGTCGAGCAGCCGCGGGTCCGGCCGCGCCTCGGCGACCTGGAGGCTCGCCTCGCGCGCCTCCCCCGGCGTGAGCGTGCGCAGCCAACCGGTGATCCACAGCAGCCCCCGGACCGGCTCGCGCAGCTGCACGGGCGCCTGGTCGGCGAGCTCCAGCATCGCGGTCACCTCGGTCCCGCGCGCGGCCTCGACCAGCGGGTGCCCGTCGGGCAGCACGATCGTCGCGTCACCGTCCGCGTGGACGTGGTGCAGCACCGGGGTGATCCGGTTCTCCGTGCCGCCGGAGGGCAGCAGGGCCGCGCGCCCACCACGGGCGGCGATCGTGCGGGCCCGCTCCGCCGGATGCGGCGCCGGCGGACGACGTGTCTCGTTCACCCGCTCACCTCCCAACTTAGGGCAGCCTAACTTGATGGGGCCCCGCGGCGGTAGTCCCACGACCGGCTTACCGGCGCTCCGCCGGGCCGGAGTCGTCCAGGCAGGTTAGGGGGTCCGCCGCGGCCGTGCCGACCAGGCGCGCGGGAAAAGCGCCGCGGATCGCCCCGGTCGGCCCTCGGATCGCCCCGGTCGGCCCTCGGGTCGCCCCGGTCGGTCTGCGGTTCGGTCCGGTTGGCCGATTCGGCGGGCCGCGCGTTCGTCGTAACCTTGGCACGCCTGGCGGAGGTGGCTCGTGGTCGTGCCGAACAAGCCGTCCACCCGGGGAGCGGCCCTCGACGACCGGTGGACCCGGTACTGCATGGAGATCGCGGGCCGGCGGGCGTTCGGCTGGGTCGTGGTCGGCGCGCTCGCGTTCGTGCTCCAGCTCGCGCTGATCTTCGTGTTCACCGTGTCGTCCGCCCTGCCGCTCGTGCTGCTGCTGTTCTCCGTGCTCGTCCTCGGGTTCGGGCTGACGCGGCGGCAGGTGCTGCCCGAGGTCCTCGGCGAGCACGCGTGGGTCTACGTGCGCATCCACTGGCGCGGCGGGCTGCTCGTCGTGCACGGACCGCGGCCGCTCGTGCTGGACGTCAGCGCCGGACCCCTCGCCCGCGGGCGGATCAACCGGCACCGGCGCGCGTGGGTCGTCGCCCCCGACCGCGCCGGGAACACCGTGGTCACGTTCCGCGGCGTGCCGAAGCTGTTCCCGGCGAAGGTCGTCCGCCGGTGAGTTTGCTGATCATCTATTCGGTTACCCACCGGGGGGACTTCTGGTTTGCTGGGAGCGGTGGTGGGCGAGGCTTGGGTGGACAAGTGCCTGACCAGTGCGGATCGCCGCGCGGTCGGGTTCCTCGGGCTGGCGGTGTTCGCCTTCCTGACGCTGTGGGTCGTCTCGGAGTGGGCCGGGTCGCGCTGGGTGTTCGTGCTCACACCGCTGTGCGTGGAGCTCGCCGTGCCCGGGCTGCGGCACTTCTTCTCGCGGCGCGCCCTGCGGCGGCTGCTCGACACCTACCCCCGGCACGCCGTCTCGGTGCACTTCGTGCCGGGGCGCACCCGCGTCGGGCGGCAGACGTACCTGGAGACGGCGGGCTCCGACCGGACGTTCCTGCGGCTGGCCGAGATCCCCGAACGCGTCCGCGAGAACATCCGCCGCGGCGGCCGGGTGTGGCTGGCCGGACCCGACCCGCGCGGCCGGACCGCCGTGCTGACCAGGGGCGCGCCGTTCACGACGCTCGGCCGGATCGTCATCCGCTGAGGCTCACCGGCCCACCGGGATCCCGCTCTGCTCGGCCCACGCGGCGACGTCCTCGCGGCGCAGGGCCGTGGCCAGCAGGTCCGGGAACCGGTCCGGGGTGCACGCGAACGCCGGCGCGCCCAGCTCGGACAGCTTCGCGGCCAGCTCGTGGTCGTAGGCGGGCGTGCCGCCGTCGGACAACGCGAGCAGCACCACCACCGTCACCCCGCTCTGCACCAACTCCCGCACGCGCCGCTGCAACTCCCGCGCCACACCGCCCTCGTACAGGTCGCTGATCAGCACCATGACGGTGTCCGTCGGGCGGCGGACCAGCGACTGGCCGTAGGCGACGGCGCGGTTGATGTCCGTGCCGCCACCCAGTTGGGTGGAGAACAGCAGGTCCACCGGGTCCTTGAGCTGCTCGGTCAGGTCCACCACCTCGGTGTCGAACACGACCAGCTTCGTGTCGACGGCCTTCAACGAGGCCAGCGAGGCGCCGAGCACGGCGGAGTAGACGACCGACTCGGCCATCGAGCCGGACTGGTCGACCAGCAGGACCACGTCCCGCAGCGAGGCCTGGCGGCTGCGCCTGCTGTTGCCGACCAGGTCCTGCACGATCACCGTGCGCTGGTCGGGCTGGTAGTGGCGCAGGTTCTTGCGGATCGTGCGATTCCAGTCCACATCGGACAGCCGCGGGCGGCTGGTGCGGCGGGACCGGTCGATCGCGCCGTGCACGGCGGCCAGGAGGCGGTCGGCGAGCTTGCGCTCGATGTCCTCGACCACCTTGCGCACCACGGCGCGGGCGGTCTCGCGGGTGCGTTCGGGGATGGCGCGGGAGAGCGAGACCAGCGTGCCGACCAGGCTCACGTCCGGCTCGACGCTGGAGAGCAGTTCCGGTTCGAGGAGCAGTTGGCGCAGGCCCAGGCGTTCCACGGCGTCCTTCTGCATCACCTGGACGACCGAGCTGGGGAAGTACGTGCGGACATCGCCCAACCACCGGTGCAGGACGGGCGACGACCCACCCAACCCGGCACCGCGCTTGCCACCGGCGTCCACCGCGTCCCCACCACCGCCGTACAACCCGGTCAACGCGGAATCCCGCCGCTGGTCGTCCTCGCCGAGCGCACCGAGATCCCCGGCCGCCCCACCCAACAACAACCTCCACCGCCGCTGCCGCTCAACCGCGATATCCTGCGTCACGCGCCCACCTGCCATCCCGGCCACCCCAGGGCCCTCAGTCACACCATCGGGTGATCATCGCCCGAAAATGTACGGAAACACTGTTACCGCCCCTCGGTTAAAACATGAGGAGCCCCGACAACCACCACCCATCCCAACCCCCCGGACCCCTGGCCCCACCCACCCCACGACCCCGACCCACCGCCTCCCGACCCACCGCCTCTCGACCACGGGCCGCCTCACCCCGCACCCCGCCCGCCACCTCCTGCCCCTGCCTCTGCCGCGTGGCCACGCGCGTCACGCGCGTCACGTGCCCGCACCCAGCAGATCGCGCACGTGGCCGGCAAGACGTGCCGCGAGCTCTTCGTCCCAGTCGCCCGCCGCCATCGCACCGCCCGCCACCGTGCCCTTGACCCGGTCGCCGAGCATCCGGCGCTCGGCCGGGCTAAAATCACCCACCGCGCGGCGCAGGAGCGGCAGCGCGGCGGCGAAATCCGCGCCCGACAGGCCGGTCAGCCACTCGTCCACGACGCCGAACAGGCGTGGATCGGCGGTGAGCAGCGCGGCCGACCCGCGCAGGAAGCCCGCCACGAACGCGGTCGCGCCGGCCGCCAGCGAGACCGCGCGGTGCAGGCGGGTGGCGACTTCGTCGGAGTCCAGGGCGCCCGTTTCCCACAGCAGGCGCGTCGCCCGGCCGGTCGGCAGGCCGTGCGTGTCGGGCATCGCGACCAGCGATTTCAGCGCGCGCTGCCACGTGTCGCGGTGCTCGTCGTCGGCGGCCAGGCGCACCGCGTCGTCCGCGCCCTCGACCGCCTTGACCGCCCGTTCCGCCGTGTCCTCGTCCACGCCCCGGCACGCGAGCGGCAGGCCGACCGCGCCGCGGGCCAGCAATCCGTGCAGCGCAACGCGAAGCAGTTCCGGATCCGTGCCGCGCACCGAGCCGTAGCGGACGGTCGTCGCCAGGTCCGGCAGGGCGGACAGG
Source organism: Actinosynnema sp. NPDC049800 (assembly GCF_040656635.1). Lineage (NCBI taxonomy): Bacteria > Bacillati > Actinomycetota > Actinomycetes > Pseudonocardiales > Pseudonocardiaceae > Actinosynnema > Actinosynnema sp. NPDC049800. The sequence goes on from NZ_JBFAMT010000016.1 coordinate 111,443, forward strand.
AGTTCCAGTGCGTCGGTCGCGGCGGCGGCGCAGCGGTCCAGGGCCTGGCGGGACGCGGCGACGGCCTCCGGGATCTCGCACCCCACGGCCTGGCTCAGCGTTTCGGCGGCGTCGACCACCCGGGTGGCCGCCGCGGCACGGGCGATCAGCACGGTCCGGGCGGCGGATTCGACCGTCGTGCCGTGCCGCGCGGCGACGGCCAGCGCGACCGCGAACTCCGGCCGCCAGTGCAGCTGCCAGGCCTCGGCGAACGTGCCCAGGGTCCGGGTCGTGTCCGGCGTGCCCCAAGGGACGTCGAGGACTTCCAAGCGCCGCAACAACTTCGAGCGTTCGCGATCGGTGTCCTTGCGCAGGTCGAAGCGCATCGGCTTGATCGCCGCACTGGCGGGCATCCGCAGCCGGCGTTGCCACCGCGCCAGGTCCGCGGCCAGCGGTGACGTCGGGACGTCGTCGCCCACCACGCCCAACCGCTCACCGACCACCAACTGCTCGTGCACCAAGCGGAGCGGGGTCGCGTCACCGCCGCACAACACCGCCAGCGACGCCTCCATCACCTCCGAAAGCCCCGGCGACGGCCGCCCGCGCATCGCCGCCAACGCGTCCGCCAGCCGCACCGCCTCAACCGCGCTCGCCGTCGACGCGGGCAAGTCCTCGGCCCGTAACACCGCGCACGCCTTCGCGAACCACCGCGGCACGGCGTCGCCGCGTTCGGCGCACTCCCACAAGTGCGCGTACCAACCCGGCGAAGCGACGCCCGCGCCGTAACCGGACGACGCCGCCAGCCGACCGTGGCTCCACGGCACCCACGTGCCCGAGATCTTCTTGCGCGGCAAGCCCTTCAGCGCCGCGGCGTCGACCGACGCGGGCGGCAGGGTGCGCAGCGCGGGCACGTGCCACGCGCCGGCCACCACCGCGATCGGGCCCTCGACGTCCTTCAACGCCTGCCGGACGTTCTGCCGCATCGCGGCTTCCCGGCGCAACGTGCGGACGTCCACCTGGTCGGCGAACTCCTCCCGCAACGCGCCCATCGCCTCCGCGACCGCCTCGGCCAGGTCACGCGGGTCGGTGTGGTGCTCGACCACGTCCTCCCACCAGCGTTCGGGGTCGTCGAAACCCGCCGCCTCGGCCAGCGTGCCGAGCGGGTCGAGCGCCGCCTTCGGTGCGTTCTCGGGGGAGTCAGAGGTGTCGGGAGTGTCGGGGGAGTCGGGAGTCTCGGGTGTCTCGGGTGTCTCGGGGTCGGACAGGGAGGCGGCGGCCGGCAGGTCGAAGAACCGCACCGGGACGCCGTTGGCCTGCGCCCACGTCATCGCCCGCCACTCCGGCGAGAACTCGGCGAACGGCCAGAACGCGGCCCGCGCCGGCTCCGCCTCGTCGTGCAGCAGCAACGCCACCGGCGGGGTCAGGTTCGGCACGTGCGGCAACAGGGCGTCACCCTCCGGTGGTCCCTCGATCAGGACCACCTCCGGCCGCACGGCCGCCAACGCCGCCGCGACCATGCGCGCCGAACCCGGACCGTGATGCCGGATACCGAGCAGCGTCACCCGTTCCGGCAAGGGCTGGTCGCGCGCCATCAGCCCACCGTGTCCTGGCACGCCCGGTACAGGTCACGCCACTCGGCGCGCTCCTTCACCACCGCCTCCAGGTACTCCTGCCACGCCGCCGTGTCCGACACGCGGTCCTTCACCACCGCGCCGAGCAAGCCGGACGCCAGCTCGTCGGCGGTGATCGTGCCGTCGCCGAAGTGCCCGGCCAACGCCATGCCGCTGGTCACCACCGAGATCGCCTCGGCCGTGGACAGGCTGCCGCTCGGCTTCTTCAGCTGCGTGCGTCCGTCCACAGTGGACCCGTTGCGCAGCTCGCGGAAGATCCGCACCACCCGGCGCACCTCCTCCAACGCCGGCGGCTCGGCGGGCAGCCGCAACGCCCGGCCGAGCTGGGCGGCCCGCGCCGACACGATCTCCACCTCGTCGTCCTCGGTCGCGGGCGGCGGCAGCACGACGGTGTTGAAGCGGCGGGCGAGCGCCGACGACATCTGGTTCACGCCGCGGTCGCGGTCGTTCGCGGTGGCGATCACGGTGAACCCCGGCACGGCCTGCACCTGCACGCCCAGCTCCGGGATCGGCAGCGTCTTCTCGGACAGGATCGTGATGAACGAGTCCTGCACCTCGGCGGGCATCCGGGTCAGCTCCTCGACCCGGACGACCGCGCCCTCGCGCATCCCCGTCATCACCGGGCTCGCCACCACCGCCGCCTCGGACGGCCCCTCGGCGATCAGCCGCGCGTAGTTCCAGCCGTAGCGGACCTGGTCCTCGCCCGTGCCCGCGGTGCCCTGCACGACCAGCGTCGAGTTGCCGCTCACCGCCGCCGCGATGTGCTCCGACAGCCACGACTTCGCCGTGCCCGGCACGCCGACCAGCAGCAACGCCCGGTCGGTGACCAGCGTGCCGACGGCGATCTCGACCAGCCGCCGGTCGCCGACGTACTTCGGCGTGATCACGGTGCCGTCCGCGAGCGTGCCGCCGAGCACGTAGGTGACCACCGCCTGCGGCGACATCCGCCACTGCGGCGGGCGGGGCCGGTCGTCCGCCGCCGCCAGGGCCGCGAGCTCGGCGGCGTACTGCTGTTCCGCGGCGGGCCGCAGCACGGATTCGGTGGTCACTGGCTTTCCTCCCGGTGGTTGAACGCCTCGCGCAGCTGCATGCGCAGGCGCAGGACGTCGAGTTCGACGGTGTGCTCGGGCCAGCGCTCGGTGATGCGGGCCCAGTTCGCGCCGAGCACCTCGGCGTCACCCCTGGCCAGCAGCACCGCGGGCGGCCGGCCGGCGCGCCACCTCGGGTCGCGCATCCCGGCGTAGCGGTCGAGCAGGTCCGCGGTGGCCTGCGCGCTCCACGGCCCGGGCAACTGCGAGCACGCGTGGTCGAGCAGGTCGTAGTTCCACTGCCGCGACACCTCGACGACGGTGCGCGCGGCCAGCTCGGCGGGCAGGCCGCCGAGCATCTCCAGCTGCTCCATGCCGGTCAGCGACCGGGTCGCCGCGACCGCCCACGGCCGGGCGTCGTCGGCGAGCTTCAGGTTCTGCGCCACGCCGCGCAGCAGCGAACTCGCCCACGGGCCGCGCGCGAGTTCGGCGGCGGCGCCCTTGTCGTCGGTGTTCAGCCGGCCGGTCCAGTGCTGTGGCGGCACGCTCGCCGCCGCGCCGCGCAGCCGACCCGCGACCCCCGCCTCGGAACCGTCTTTCAGCAGGTCACGGGCCTCGTCCGGCTCGGGGGACGTCTCGGCCCACAGCTCGTCGGTCTGCACGTCGAAGCCGTCCGCGGTCAGCCACAGGCCGCGGTGCAGGCGTTCGGCGGCGCGTTCGGCCAGGTCGGACGCGGGCAGGGTGCGCAGCAGCCGCAACGCCTCGTCGTGCACGCCGATCGCGCGATCGTCCAGCGCGCGTTCGAGGAGCGGTTCGTCGTCCGGCCCGAGGTTCGCCTCCAGGGCGCTGATCAGCACCTGGCGGTCGGTGGCGCGGCGTTGGACCTCGAATTGCGCGGCCAGGAACGCGCGCGTGCCCGCCGGGTCCTGGTGGCGGGCGCGGCGCAGGGCGGCGAGGCGGGACGTGCCGGGCAGGTCGAGGGCCTGTTCGAGGTCGATCTCCTCCGCGACCGCGCCGGTCGCCGCCCACGCCCAGGCCGGGCGGATGGCCGCCAGCCACCGGCCGCGGGCGCCGAGGACGGCGGACACGGCGGGGCGCAGGCCGGGGTGCGCGGTGCCCAGGCCGAGCAGCGCGGGCAGCTCGCGGTGGTCGGCGACGACGCGTGCCGTCTTGGCCATGCCGCACCACTCCGTGAGCAGCACCTGGTCGTCGAGAGCCAGGATCTGGACCAGCACGGACCTCGCGGCCGGGTGGGCGCGCACGTCGTCGGACGCCGGGGCGGCCGGCAGCGGCGGGGTGTCGACGGGCGGCGGGAGCTGCGCGCCGTGTGCGGCCAGGCCCAGGGCGGCGACGCGGTCCAGCAGGGCGGTCGGCGTCGTGCCCGCGCGGTGGGCGCCGATCAGGGCCGCTTGGACGGCCTCGTCCCATTCGGCTTGGAGGGTCATGGCCGGCCGCCGATCGAGATCCAGTCGGCCGGGTCGGCCGGGTCGGCCGGATTGGCTGGGTCGGCCGGGTCGGCCGGATTGGCTGGGTCGGCCGGATTGGCTGGGTCGGCTGAGGTGGTTGGTTCGGCTGGGGTGGTGGTGCGTCGGAGGGTTTCGTGACGGGGGTCGGTGGGACGGTGGTCGGTGGGACGGGGGCGGCTGGTCGGTCGGGGGTGGGGTTGGGGGGTCGCGGTTCCTCGTATGCAACCGAGGGTTGGTAACGGTGTTTCCGTACATTTTCGGGCGATGATCACCCGATCGTGTTCGAGGAGTGCCCGTGCTGCCTGCGTGATCATCCCACTACCTCCGGTGCTCCGCCCGGCGTGGCGACGGCGCCCAGGCGCAGTTCGCGGCCGTTCCACAGGCCCCACGCGTCGAACTCCTCGCCGCCCGTCAGCGCCAGCGCCTGGTCCAAGGCAAGGTCGCCGCGAACCTGGAGGCCGCGGCCTTCGCCGTCGACCAGGTGCCTGATGTCCGCACTGACCCGGACCGCCGCGCAGCCCAGCGGGTGGAGGCGTTGCCAAGGGTCGGCTTTCAGCTGCTCCTCCAGCCCGGCCAGCGCCGCACGCCACGACGCCGGCGCGGGCACCGGGTCCGGTTGCCGCTCCACCAGCAACTCGCCCACGGCCACCCGGTGCGGCGGGACGCCGGGATACGGGTGCAGCACCCCCTGCACCTGCACCCCGTGCGTCAACGGCGGCACGGGGCGGGCGCCGCCACCGGCATGCCGCACGGCCACCACCCAGCCGTGCGCCCGACCCCACGCCCACTGCCGCACGGTCCGCACGAGGCCGTCGTCGCTCTCCACCTTCAACAACGGCGCCCACTGGTCCGTCCAACCCGGACCGGCGCGCACCTCCTCCTCGGCCACGGAGAACCCCAGCCGGCGGCGAATCACTGGATCAGGTGAGGACGACAGCCGCGCCAACAAATGCAGCCCGCCCAGCCGGTCCGCCGCGTCGTGCGCCCACCGCGGCCCGCCCGCCGCCACGATCCCGCGCACCTCGTCCACCGCCGACGCCAGCCCCTTGGCCTGCGCGTCCACCATCCGCGCCTGGGTCGAGTGCCACCACGCCGCGTCACGCGCGGGCAGCCCCGCCAACCCCGCGCCGGCCACGTCGCCCAGCCAGTCGGTCAACCCGGCGACGCCGGCGCGCACCGCGTTCTCCCTGGCCCTGGCCGTCTTCTCCTTGGCCTTGGCCCGCCGCTCGACCGCCTCCGGCGACTCGTCGGAGGCGGAGGAGCCCGACGAGCCCGACCCGGCGGGACCCGCGGCACGCTTGCGGCGGTTCAGCCACTCCGTCACCCAGTCGGGCGTCTCCGCCACCGGGAACGGCTCGCGCAGGTCCCGCAGCTGCAACGCCAACGCGTGCTTGCACGGGAACTTCCGCGACGGGCACGAGCACTTCGTCGCCCGGTCGCCCAGGTCGACGCACACCTGGTACGGGTTCTTGCCGCTGCCCTTGCACAGACCCCACAGGGCCGTGTCGCTGCGACCCGTCCCCTGCCACCCGGAGAACCCCGCCAGCCGGGTGGCGCTGCTCGCCACCTGGCCGTCCGGGGCCTGCTCCAGAAGCGCTTGTGCGTCCATGCCGGCAGACGTTAGAGGCATCCACCGACAGAATCGGGGCACTCGACGGCAGAAAGTCGATCAATCCAGGTCAGGACCCCGACGTGCCCAGGACCAGGCGTACTTGGGGTCCTCGGACGCCACCGCGGCCTCGCCGAGGTCGAGCGGCCGGAAGGTGTCGACCATGACCGCGGTCTCGTCGAAGTAGTCCACCCCGAGCGACGCCTCGACGGCACCCGGCTGCGGCCCGTGCGTGCAGCCGGACGGGTGCAGCGACAGCGAGCCGATGCCGATGCCGGAGCCCTTGCGCGCCTCGTAGTTGCCGCCGACGTAGAACATCAGCTCGTCCGAGTCCACGTTGGCGTGGTTGTACGGCACCGGGATCGCCAACGGGTGGTAGTCGACCTTGCGCGGCATGAACGAGCACACCACGAAGTTCGGCCCCTCGAACGTCTGGTGCACCGGCGGCGGCTGGTGCACGCGGCCCGTGATCGGCTCGAAGTCGCGGATGTTGAACACCCACGGGTACAGGCAGCCGTCCCAGCCGACGACGTCGAACGGGTGATTGGCGTAGGTGAACCGGGTGAGGCCCGCGCGGTGCCGCACGAGCACCTCGACGTCCTCGCCCTCGACCAGCAACGGCTCCGCCGGCCCGCGGACGTCGCGCTCGCAGTACGGCGAGTGCTCCAGGAACTGGCCCTTGGCCGACAGGTACCGCTTCGGCGGTCCGATGTGTCCGGTGGCCTCCAGCACCAGGATGTTCATGGGCTCCGACGGCACCACGCGGTACGTGCACGACGTCGGCAGCACCACGTAGTCGCCCTCGGCGACCGGCAGCGCGCCGTAGATCGTCTCCACCACCCCCTCGCCGGACTGCACGTACAGCAGCTCGTCGCCGGCCGCGTTGCGGTACAGCGGGCTGGGCGCGGTGGCGGTCACGAAACCGATGACCACGTCGGCGTTGCCGAACAGCGTGCGGCGGCCGGTGACCGCGTCCACCTCGGCGGACTCCCAGGTCAACGCCGGTGTCTTGAAGTGCCGCGGTTTGAGCGGGAGGTTCGGCGTCAACGCGCCGCGCGTCTCTTCGACGGTGACCGCGTCGACGATCGCGGTCGGCAGGTGGCGGTGGTAGAGCAGCGCCGAATCGGCCGAGAAGCCCTCGACCCCCATGAGCTCTTCCGCGTACAGCCCGCCCTCCGGTGTGCGGAACTGGGTGTGGCGCTTTCGGGGGATCTCACCCACCTGGCGGTAGTACGCCATGGTTCACTCCGGGCGTTCGATAGTCGGACATCTTTGTTCATTGACCGGTACGCCACTAGCGTGTCAGCCGTGTCAAGCGCCTTCGAACTCCGTGCGCCCGGTCCACGCGGCACTCCGCCCCTGCTCGCGAGGCTTGTCGACGACGCCGCACTGTTCCCGCCGGGCAACGCCTCGATGCCCGACGCGGTCCGCGGCCACCTCGACGCACGTGCCGGGGAATGGGCCGGTGCGGTCGGCCTCTTCCTGTGCCCCGCTTCGCGACTGGCCGAGCTCATCACCGAGTTGATCAAGGTCAAGCCGGTGAAGCCGGTCGCCCTCTCGCTGGTCATCGACACGGGTCTGGGAGGTGTGCCCAAGGCCGTGTCGATCGTCGAGTCCCGCAGTGAGCTCTTGGCGCTGCGGATGGTCGAGATGCCGGCCCCGTCCGACGTGGACGAGGTGTGGCTCGAACGCGTCTCCGAGTTCGTGCCCGAGGACGTCATCCGCGTCGTCGAGCCCCGGCGGGGCGGCGCCGAGTGGCTGGACGGCGTGCGCCGCGTCATCGAGCACGGCAGCTGGCCGAAGCTGCGCTGCGGCGGGGTCAGCAAGGAGAACTTCCCGAGCGTGGACGAGGTCGCCGACTTCCTGGCCGTGGTGAGCAGCGGCGGCGTGGCCTTCAAGGCGACCGCCGGCCTGCACCACGCCGTGCGGCACACGGACGCCGAGACCGGGTTCACCCACCACGGGTTCCTCAACCTGCTCGTCGCAACCGCGCGTTCGCTCTCCGGTGGCGACGTGCGCGAGGCGTTGTCCAGCACGGACGCGGTCGCGCTGGGCGAAGAGGCCAACGGGCTGTCCGACCAGGCCGCGCACGCCGTCCGGGGCGTGTTCGCCTCCTACGGGTCGTGCTCGCTGGACGAGCCGATCGCCGACCTGGAGGAGCTGGGTCTGCTGTGAGCTGGATCGAGGACCCCGCGTTCACCGCGGACGAGCCGTTCGGGCCGCAGACGCTGCCCTACGGCGTGGTGCCCGGCGGTGTCGCGGTGCGGGTGGGCGACCAGGCGTTGTTGCTGCGGGGACTGGCCCTGGGCGAGCGGCTGGAGCCCTTGGTGGCCACGGGCACGCTGGACGCCCTGCTGGCGGCCGGCCGGCCCACGTGGAGCGAACTGCGGGCGCGGCTGGTCGAGATCGTCTCGGCCACGTCGGCGCCGCGCGGCGCGGAGCTGGTCGGGCTGGACGGCGCCGTGCTGCCGTTCACCGTGGCCGACTACGTGGACTTCTACTCGTCTCGCCACCACGCGGAGAACGTCGGCCGGATCTTCCGGCCCGACGGCGAGGCCCTGCTGCCGAACTGGACGCACCTGCCCGTCGGCTACCACGGCCGGGCCGGGACGGTGGTCGTGTCCGGCACGCCGATCGTCCGGCCGCACGGGCAGCGCCGGTCGTCGTCCGGCCCGGTGTTCGGGCCGACGGGCCGGCTGGACATCGAGGCCGAGGTCGGGTTCGTCTGCGGCGGGCCGGTCGCCTCGCGGCTGACGCCGTCGCAGGCGGTCGAGCACGTGTTCGGCGTGGTGCTGGTCAACGACTGGTCCGCGCGGGACGTACAGGCGTGGGAGTACCAGCCGCTCGGGCCGTTCCTGGGCAAGTCGTTCGCCACGTCGGTCTCGGCGTGGATCACGCCGCTGGAGGCGTTCGCGGTGGCCCGGGTGTCGCCGCCGCCGCTGGGCAACGACCTGCTGCCGTACCTGGTCGAGGACCGGTCGTGGGGCCTGGACATCGACCTGGAGGTCGAGTGGAACGGCACGGTGGTGTCCAGGCCGCCGTTCCGCGAGATGTCGTGGACTTTCGCGCAACAACTCGCGCACCTGTCGGTGAACGGCGCTACCGTTCGGCCGGGCGACCTGATCGCGTCGGGCACCGTGTCCGGCCCGGCCCGCGACGAGCGCGGCTCCTTCCTGGAGCTGAGCTGGGGCGGGAAGGAGCCGGTGGTGCTCGACGACGGCGAGCGGACGTTCCTGGAGGACGGCGACACGGTGCGGATCACCGCGACGGCTCCGGGTGAAGGCGGTTCGGTCGTCGGGCTGGCCGAGGTCCTCGGCACGGTCGTCCCCGCCGACGAGAGGTAGAGCGTGGTCAGACCCGATCCCCGCGGCCGGCTGCCGGCACCCGCGTCGAAGGAGAGCTCGCTGACCCTGGAGCGGGGCCTGGCCCTGCTCCAGGCGGTGGCCGACGCCGAGTCGGAGGCGCCGTCGATCAGCGAGCTGGCGGCGGCCATCGGCGCGTCGCGGGCGGCGGTGTACCGGCTGCTGGTGCCGTTGCAGTCGCGTGGGCTGGTGCGGCGGGAGGGGTCGAAGGTGCGGCTCGGGCTCGGCGTGCTGCGGCTGGCGTCGAACGTGCTGCCGCAGCTGCGGCTGGCCGCGCAGCCCGCGCTGCGGACTCTGGCGGAGACGGTGGGCGCGACGGCGCACCTGACCGTGGCCGACGGGAGCGAGGCGCAGGCGGTGGCCGTGGTGGAGCCGTCGTGGACGGCGTACCACGTGGCCTACCGGGTCGGGTCGCGCCACCCCGTGCACCGGGGCGCGGCGGGCAAGGCCATCGGGCTGTCGCCGGAAGGGCGGCAGTGGGTCCACTCGACGGGCGAGTTGCAGCCGGGTGCGTTCGGGGTGGCGGCGCCGGTGCGGGGCGTGCCCGGATTGCGGGCCAGCGTGGGCGTGGTGGCCCTGGAGAAGCTGGACGGTGACGTGGTGGGGCCGCACGTGGTGCGGGCGGCCCAGGAGGTCGCTGACGCGTTGCGCTGACGCACAGTAGCCTCTGGGACACTCTCAGTGAGACTGAGGGGAACGAAGTGATCGCTCTGTCCGAGGACATGGAGAACTCGGCCGAGGACGTCCACTTGTTCACGGTCGCCGAATACGCGGCGCTCGGGGAGACCGAGCGCGGCTACTCCGAGCTGCAAGAGGGTCGCACCTTGACGTCACCGAGCCCGAGTCCGCGCCACATGATGGCTTCGGGTGAGCTGTTCGTCCAGCTCCGTGACCAGGTGCCCGGCGACTTGGTCGCGATCCAGGACGTCGACGTCGACCTGGAACTGGTCCCGCCGGGCGATCCCGGATTCTCGCGGCGGCCCGACCTGGTCGTCGTGCCGCGTGAGGCGACCCGGAGCGGGGGACTGCTCAAGGCGTCCGACGTGCTGGTGGTGATCGAGATCGTGTCGCCCGGGTCGAAGCGCATGGATCGGGTGCTCAAGCGTGGGGAGTACGCGGACGCGGGTATTCCGCACTACTGGATCGTCGACCTCGACCCGCCGGTCTCGTTGGTGGCCTGCCACCACGCCGGCGAGTTCGGGTACCAGGACGCCGGCGACGTGACAGGCGAATTCACCACCTCCGTGCCGTTCCCGGTGACGCTCAAGCTCGACGGGCTGGTCTGACACCCGGGTCGGACCGGTGGTCAGCGGTCCGACGCGGAGGACGCGCAGGAGGGTGGTCCGGAGGGTGCGCCGACTCCTCCTCGGACAGCTCGGCCGGCCTCGACCTCCTCGCTCGCCGCGTGGCCGAGCTTCACCGTGACGGCGATCAGCAGTCCACCGGCAGCCTGTCGTCGAACTCGCCCGTCTCCCGGCCCCGCCGGATCACCCGCGCCGGCCGCCCGGCGACCGGATCGCCGCCCGGTACACCCTGCACGTGGTCAACCTCGGCAAGCCGCTCGCCATCGACGTCCACTTCTTCGGGCGGTTCACCCCGGACGGCCGGATGCGCGAGGCCCACCTGCTCACCCGCGGCGTCGACGCGACCGCTTAGCCCACCACCGCCTGCCACAGGGCCACCAGGGCGAACGCGGCGAACACGAAGCCGCTCACCCGCTGGATCAGGTGCGTCGGGATGCGGGTGGCGATCCGGCGGCCCACCAGGACCGCGATGGCGGCGACCGTGACCAGCGCCAGGAACGCGCCGAGGCCGACGAACACGGGGCTCGCGTAGCGGGCGGACAGGGCGGCGGTCGCCAGCTGCGAGGCGTCGCCCCACTCGGCGGCGAACAGCACGCCGAACGACGTGAGCGCGGCCCGCCGGAACGTCACCCGACCAGGTCCGTCCGCGGCCGCGCCGGTCTCGTCGCCGTCCTTCGAGAAACCCTCTTTGAGCAGCAGGAACGCGCCCACGCCGAACAGCGCGGCGACCACGCCCGCGACCACCCGGTCGGGCAGGAGGGTGAGCACGCCGCCGAACGTCGCGGCCACCACGCACTGGATCGCGAACGCCGCCGTGACGCCGGCGAACACCGGCCACGCCCGGTACCGCGTGGTGAGCACGAGGGTGGCGACCATGGTCTTGTCCGGCAGCTCGGCCAGGAAGACGATGGCGAAAGCCGTCGCCGCCGCGATGAGTTCAGGTGCCACGGGAACCTCCGACGTCCGATGTGAACCCGGACGGAGGCAGCACGACCCCGACCGGGCGTGGTGCGCTACCCGGCCGGAGGTCTCGTTCGCCCGTTCCGGAGAACGGGTGAGGGACCGGATCCGCGCGCAGGCGGATCAGTGTGTCGATCCTCTCGCCCCGGTCGTGGTGACCCGGGGGAACTACTCCCCTCTGGCCCGAACATCGTAGCCGGTTCGGGCGGCGGCGCCGGCGTGACGCCGAACACCGGGACCTTGGTCCCGGGTCCCGGGGGACCGTCGTACCTGAGGCCGGCCCCCGGCCCGGACCTACGGTCGACCCGTGGACGTCCTCGACCTGGCACGGTGGCAGTTCGGCATCACCACCGTCTACCACTTCCTGATGGTGCCGCTGACCATCGGGCTCTCCCTGCTGGTGGCGGGGATGCAGACCGCGTGGGTGCGCACGGGTGACCGCAAGTACCTGGCGATGACCAAGTTCTGGGGCAAGCTGCTGCTGATCAACTTCGCCATGGGCGTGGTCACCGGCATCGTGCAGGAGTTCCAGTTCGGCATGACCTGGAGCGCCTACTCGCGCTTCGTCGGCGACGTGTTCGGCGCGCCGCTGGCGATGGAGGGCCTGGTCGCGTTCTTCGTCGAGTCGACGTTCCTCGGGCTGTGGATCTTCGGCTGGGACCGCCTGCCGAAGAAGGTCCACCTGGCCTGCGTGTGGGCGTTCTCGCTGGCCACGATCGCCTCGGCGTACTTCATCCTGGCCGCGAACTCGTGGATGCAGCACCCCGTCGGCGTGGAGCTGGTCGACGGGCGGCCGCGGCTGACGTCGATCTGGGCGGTGCTGGGCAACAACACCACGCTGGCCGCGTTCCCGCACACGATCTTCGGCGCGTTCGCCGTCGCCGGGACGTTCCTGGTCGGCGTCGCGGCGTGGCACCTGTGGCGGCGCAGCGACGACGGGCCGGTGTGGCGCGCGTCGGTCAAGTTCGGCACGTGGGTGGGCGTCGCGGCGTTCACCGGGCTCGCGATCACCGGTGACATGCAGGGCAAGCTGATGTTCGAGCAGCAGCCGATGAAGATGGCCGCCGCCGAGGCGCTGTGCCACACCGAGTCGCCCGCCGCGTTCTCGGTGTTCGCGCTCGGCGACGTGTCGCGGCCCGACTGCGAGAACGTCAAGAGCATCACGGTGCCCGCGCTGCTGTCGTTCCTGGCCCACAACGACTTCACCACCGAGGTGAAGGGCATCGAGGACCTGGTGCCGATGTACCAGGAGAAGTACGGCGCGAACTACCCGGTCGACCCGAAGCTCGGCGAGCTGTCGGGCAAGCCGATCGACTACGTGCCGAACCTGCCGGTCACGTACTGGGGCTTCCGGCTGATGATCGGCTTCGGCGGCATCGCGGTCGGCGCGGGGCTGCTGATCCTGTGGCTGACGCGCGGTGGTCGGACGCCGCGCGGCCGGTGGTTCAAGTGGCTGGCGCTGGGCAGCATCGCGACGCCGTTCCTGGCCAACAGCTTCGGCTGGATCTTCACCGAGATGGGTCGGCAGCCGTTCGTGGTGGTGCCGAACCCGAGCGGGGTGGACGGGGTGTGGATGTTCACCGCGCGGGCCGTGTCGTCGTCGACACCGGGGGAGGTGTTGACGTCGCTGGTCGCCTTGACGCTGGTCTACGGGGTGTTGGCGGGCGTCGAGGTGTTCCTGATCCGGCGGTACGTCCGCGCGGGGATCGCGGGCGTGCTGCCGGCTCGAAAGCCGGATGACGACGCCGGATCGCGTGACGACGACGTCCTGACGTTCGCTTACTGAGAGGGGGAGCCGTGGAGACGTTCTGGTTCTGCGTGATCGCCCTGCTGTGGCTGGGCTACCTGTTCCTGGAGGGCTTCGACTTCGGCGTCGGCATGCTGCTGCCCGTGCTCGGGCGCTCGGAGCGCGAACGGCGGGTGCTGATCAACACCATCGGGCCGGTGTGGGACGGCAACGAGGTGTGGCTGCTGGTGGCGGTCGGCGCCACGTTCGCCGCGTTCCCCGCCTGGTACGCGGCGCTGCTCAGCTCGGTGTACCTGCCGCTGGTGCTGTTCCTGCTGGCGCTGATCGGGCGCGGTGTCGCCTTCGAGTACCGGGGGAAGGTCGACTCGGCGCGGTGGCGGCGGGTGTGGGACGCGGTCATCGTGACCGGGTCGTGGACCGCCGCGCTCGCGGTCGGGTTGCTGCTCTCGACGACGGTGTTCGGGATGCCGCTGGACGCCGCCGGCGACCGCGTCGGCTCGCCGTTCGCCTCGATCCGGTGGGAGACGCTGCTCGGCGCGGTGGCGGTGGCCGGGTACGCGCTGGTGCACGGCGCGGTGTTCCTGTCGCTGAAGACCGAGGGCGACGTGCGGGAACGGGCGCGCGCGCTGGCGTTGAGGGTCGCGCCGGTGGCGTTGCTGCCGCTGCTGGTGCTGCTGCTGATCGTGCAGCTGCGGTTCGGCTCGGTGTGGACGTGGGGCGCGTCGATCGTGGTGGCGCTGGCGGCGCTGGGCGCGTACGGGCGGCTGGTGCTGCGGCGCGAGGGGCAGGCGTTCGCGCTGATGGGCGTCGTGGTGGCGGCGGCGGTGGCGGCGCTGTTCGGCGCGCTGCACCCGAACGTGCTGCCGTCCACCTTGGACCCGGCCTGGTCGCTGACGGTGGCGGGCGCGGCGTCGAGCCCGTACACGCTGACCGTGATGACGTGGGTCGCCGCGTTCGGCACGCCCGCGGTGCTCGTCTACCAGGGGTGGACGTACTGGGTGTTCCGCAAGCGGATCGGCACCCGGCACATCCCGGAGGCCCACGTGCCCGCCGGGACGACCCGATGAACTTCCCCGGAGCCCCTTCCGCCAAGAAGCCGGGGAAAGGCCCGCTCGGCGCGCTGCCCGCGCTCTCGCGCTCGGCGCGCCGGGCGTTGGCCTGGTGTGCGGTGCTGGCCGCGCTGACGGCCGGCGCACTGGTGTGGCAGGCGGTCGCGCTGGCGTCGGCGCTGGTGACCGGCGGGTCGTTGTGGGTGCTGGCGGGCGCGGTCGTGGCGCGGGCGGTGCTGGCGTGGGCGACCGAGACGGTGGCGGCGCGTGCGGCGGCGGGCGCGAAGGAGGAGCTGCGGGCGGCGGTGCTGGACCGGGCGCTGGGGCTCGGGCCGTCGTGGATCGTGGCGCGGGGGCCGGCGTCGTTGGCGGTGCTCGCGACCAAGGGGCTGGACGCGCTGGACGCGTACTTCACCCGGTACCTGCCGGCTCTGGTGACGACGGCCGTGGTGCCGGTGGCGGTGGGCGGTTGGATCTTCTTCACCGACCCGACGTCGGCCGTGCTGATCGCGGTGACGCTGCCGCTGATCCCCGTGTTCGCCATCCTGATCGGCCGGTTCACCTCGGCGCGGGTGGCCGCGGCGGCGACGGCGCTGGAGCGGTTGTCGGGGCGGCTGGCGGAGCTGGTGCGGGCGCTGCCGGTGCTGACCGCGTTCGGGCGCGCGGCGGCTCAGGCGTCGGCCGTGCGGGAGGTGGGCGAGCGGTACCGGCGGGCGACCATGGGGACGTTGCGGGTGGCGTTCCTGTCGGCGCTGGTGCTGGAGATCGTGGCGTCGCTGTCGGTGGCGCTGATCGCGGTCGGCATCGGGCTGCGGCTGGTGTCGGGGGAGATGACGCTGGTCACGGGCCTGGTGGTGTTGATCCTCGCGCCGGAGTGCTACCTGCCGTTGCGGGCGGCCGGTGCGGCTCACCACGCCTCGGAGGACGGGGTGGAGGCCGTGCGGCGGGTCGCGGAGATCCCCGCGCCCGGTCCGGCGAAGGACGGCTCGGTCGGCCAGGACGGCTCGGTCGGCTCGGTCGGCCAGGACGGCTCGGTCGGCTCGGTCGGCCAGGACGGCTCGGTCGGCTCGGTCGGCCAGGACGGCTCGGTCGGCTCGGACCGTTCGGTCGAGGGGGTGGAGGTCCGTGATCTCCGCGTCCGGCGGCGGGAGCGGTTCGCGCCCGACGGGGTCGGGTTCCGGGTGCGGCCCGGCGAGGTGCACCGGCTGGACGCGCCCAGCGGGGCGGGCAAGTCGACGCTGTTCGCCGTGCTGCTGGGGTTCGTGGAGCCGGACGGCGGGTCGGTGGCGGTCGACCGGTCGGCCATCGCCTGGGTGCCGCAGCGGCCCGCGTTCGCCGGGCGGACCGTGGCCGACGAGCTGGAGCTGACCGCGGGCCGGGTCGACCACGACGTGCTGGCGTCGGTGGCGGCCGACCACCTGGTGGCGCGGCCGATCGCGGAGCTGTCGACCGGGGAGCGGCAGCGGGTCGCGGTCGCGCGTGCGCTGACCCGGGTCCGGGACGGCGCGACGGTGCTGCTGCTGGACGAGCCGACCGCGCACCTCGACCCGGCGACGGCCGCGAAGGTGATGGCCGCCGTGCACCGGGCCGCCGAGGGTGGTGCGGCGGTCGTGCTGGCGACGCACCGGCGGGTGGGTGAGCAGGCCGAGGAGGTCGCGGCGGCCCGTGAGGTCGGCGTCGTGGACGACCGGTCGACCACCGCGCGGACGCCGCGGCCGACCCGGCGGCTGCTGGCGGGTGCGTTGCTGGGCGCGGCGGCTTCGCTGAGCGGTGTGGCGTTGACGGCGTTCGCGGCCTACCTGATCGCGAAGGCCGCGACCCAGCCGCCGATCCTGACGCTGTCGGTGCTGGTGGTGGGCGTGCGGACGTTCGCGCTGGCCAAGGGCGTGTTCCGGTACCTGGAGCGGCTGGTGTCGCACGACGCCGCGTTCCGCTACGCCGAGGCGCTGCGGGTCCGGTTGTGGCGCGGCCTCCGGCCGGGTCGGGCCGAGCTCACCCGACTGGTCGACGACGTCGACGCGGTCCGCGACCTGGTGCCGCGCGTCCTGCAGCCGCCGCTGATCGCGGTGGGCGTGTCGGCCGCCGCGGTGGCGCTGTTCGCGATCATCGAGCCGATGGCCGGCCTCGCGCTGGCCGTGGCGCTGGTCCTCGGCGGCACGCTCGCGCCGGTCGTCGCGGTGCTCGCCGAACGCCGCGCCACCGCCGTGCTCGCCAGGGGACGGCGGCACGTGTCGGAGCAGGTGCTGACCCTGCTCACCGCCGCACCCGACCTGATCGCGTTCGGCGCCGACCGCGAGGTGCGCGCCGAGCTGGCGCGCCAGGACGCCGAACTCGCCCGCCAGGCACGGCGGCAGGCCCTCGGCGCGGGCGCGGCGATCGGCATCGTGCACCTGACGACCGGGCTGGCGTCGGCGGTGTGCATCGGCCTGGCCGGCGGCGTCGACCCGCTGCTGGTGCCCGTCCTCGGGCTCGTGCCGCTCGCGTTGGCCGAGGTGTTGGGCGCGCTGCCCGCCGCCGCCCAGCACCGCGCGGCGTTGCGCGAGTCGTACGGCCGGATCGTCGACCAGTCGCCGAGCACCTCGCCGGCCCGGGTCGAGCAGGGTTCGGTCGGCGGCGCGGTCGGGCTCGAAGGCGTGACGCTGAAGTGGCCGGGCAGCGCGGAACCCGTGCTGGAGCGGGTGTCGTTCGACCTGCCTGCGGGCGCCAAGGTGGCCGTGGTGGGCCCGTCGGGCGCGGGCAAGTCGAGCCTGTTCGCGTTGCTGTTGGGGTTCCTGGAACCCGAACGCGGGCTGGTGTGGCGGCCCGACCGCGTGGCCTGGTGCCCGCAGGAGCCGATGCTGGTCTCGACCACGGTCCGCGAGAACCTGCGGCTGGGCGACCCCCGAGCGGATGACGCGCGGTTGCTCTGGGCGCTCGACGTCGCGGGCGTCCGGCTGGGCCTCGACACCGTGATCGGCCCGACCCTGCTCTCGGGCGGCGAGGCGCAGCGGGTCGCGCTGGCCCGCGCCCTGCTCCACGACGCCGACCTCGTGCTGCTGGACGAGCCGACCGCCCACCTCGACGAGCCGACCGCCGCCGCGTTGCTGGCCCGCCTGGACGACGTGCTGCGGGACAAGACCGTCATCCACATCACCCACCGGCCGGCGGAAGCGGACCGCGCCGACCTGGTGCTGGACGTCGCCGACGGGCGGATGCGGACCAGGGCCTACCGTTGACCACCGTGGACCCAGCCCGCGTGCTCGCCGCGTCGACCGAGATCACCTCGGCCGCCCTGGCCGGCGACGACCCGGACGCCGTGCTGCCGCTCGTGGTGCGCAGCGCCGTCGAGCTCGCCGGCGCGGACCTCGGCCTGGCCATGGTGACCGCGGAGGACGGCACGCTGACCGTCGAGGCGTCCTCCGGCGACGACGACCCGGTGGGCGTCGTGCTGTCGAGCCGTTCGTCGGCGGCACGGGCGGCGCGGACCGGCGTGCCCGTGGTCGCGGACGACTTCACCACCGACCCGCGCACCGCGCCGTTCGTGCCCAAGGAGCTGCGGGGCTACGGGCCGTTCGCGGTCGCGCCGTTCGGCACCAAGGAGCGCCGGATCGGCGCGCTGGCGGTGTACCGGCGCAAGGGCGCGCAGCCGTTCAGCCAGGACACGGTCGAGGTGCTGGCCGCGTTCGCCGCGCAGGCGGGGCTCGCGGTCGTGCTGGCCGAGGGGTCGACCGCGCGGCAGCGGATAGCGGTCTACCAGGAACGCGAGCGCATCGCGCGCGACCTGCACGACGTGATCATCCAGCGGCTGTACGCGACCGGCGTGCAGCTCGACCTGCTCGACCGGCGGCTCAAGCTCGACGGCCGGGAGGCGCGGCGGCTGGCGGACTGCGTGGACCAGCTCGACCGGACGATGGCCGAGGTCCGCGCCACCGTCCGGGCCCTGCGCAGCGCGGACCCGGGCAAGCCCGCCGACGTCGACCTCAAGGGCTCGGTGCTGGCCGAGGCGCGCACGGCGGGCGAGCTGCTGGGGTTCGAGCCGGAGGTGCGCGTCGAGGGCGACGTCGCGGACGTGCCCGCGGACCTGGCCGACCACGCCCGCGCGGCGCTGCGGGAGGCGTTGTCGAACGTGGTGCGGCACTCGGGCGCCCGGCACGTCGGCATCGCGCTGCGCCGCACGCCCGACCGGCTCGACCTGGAGGTCGCCGACGACGGGTGCGGCGTCCCGCGGGGGGTGGCCAAGCGGGGGTTGCGGCACCTGGAGGAGCGCGCCCTGGCGGCCGGCGGCGGTTGCGAGATCACCTCGTCGCCCCGGACCGGCACCACGATCAGCTGGCACGTGCCGCTAGCGTGACCGGCGGGCCACCCAGGCGGCGGCCTGGGTGCGGCGTTCCATGCCCAGCTTCGACAGCACGGCGGTGACGTAGTTCTTCACCGTCTTCTCCGCCAGGAACAGCCGTTCGGCGATCTGGCGGTTGGTCAGGCCCTCCCCGATCAGGTCCAGCACCCGCCGTTCCTGCTCGGTCAACGCGTCCAGCACGTCCACCTCGACCGGGCGGCGCATGCGGTCCAGGACGCGGGACGTCGTCTGCGGGTCCAGCAGCGAACGGCCGGCCGCCACCTCGCGCACCGCCGTCACCAGGTCCTGCCCGCGCACCTGCTTGAGCAGGTAGCCCGACGCGCCGGCCATGATCGCGCCGACCAGCGCCTCCTCGTCGTCGAACGCGGTCAGCACCAGGCACCTGGGCCCGTCCGCGAGGCCGCGCAGCCGGCGGCACAGCTCCACGCCGCCGCCGTCGGGCAGCCGCACGTCCACCACGGCGACGTCGGGCCGGGTCGCCGAAGCGCGGACCAGGGCCTCGTCCACCCCGCCCGCCTCGGCGACCACCGAGATGTCGTCCTCGTCCTCCAGCAACTCGCGCAGCCCCCTGCGCACCACCTCGTGGTCGTCTACGAGCAACACTCGCACCGGCACGAACCAACCATAGGTCGAATGCCGGTACCCACCGCGCGCGCCCGCCAAGACAGTGCAGGAATGCTCGTACGCGCGATCGAGGAAGCCGACCGGATCGTCGTCGGCAGGCTGGTGCTTGAACTGTGGGGCGCGCACACCGCGGTCGCCCACGGCCAGGTGTTCTTCCCGGCGAGCCTGCCCGGGTTCCTGGTCGAACAGCAGGAGACCGTGGTCGGGTTGCTGACCTACGCCGCCGCCGACGGACACTTGGAGATCGTCACCATCGACGCGTTGCGAAGAGGCAGGGGTGTCGGGAGCTCGTTGGTCGACGCCGCCGTCCGCCGGGCCCGCCAGCTCGGCTGCTCCCGGGTCAGGCTCACCACGACCAACGACAACCTCGACGCCCTGCGCTTCTACCAGCGCCGCGGCTTCCGGCTCACCGCCCTGCGCGCCGACGCGGTGCGCGAAGCCCGTCGCCTCAAGCCGGAGATCCCCAGCGTCGGGGACTACGGCATCCCCATCACCGACGAGCTGGACCTGGAACGTTGGGTCGCGCCGCGCTAGTTGTCCACAGGTCCCGGGCGAACTGTCCACAGGTTGTGCACAACTGGCGGCTACCTGCTGGGCAGCGGGCTGAACACCTCGTCCCACGCCGCCGCGACCTGCCGGGCGCACGTGGCGGGCGCGACTCCGCCTACGCCCGTGCCCAGGCCGGGCATGGCGATCGTGCGGACGACCTCGCGCACCGGGCGGCCGTCGTCCAACCGGCCGCCCAGCCACAACCGCAGCACGGCGCGCGCGGCCAGGTACGGGTGCACGGTGTCCTCGGGCAGCAGCTCACCGGGCTGCCGCATGGTCGGCGCGCTGATCAGCCACTCGGGCTCGGGCTCGCCGGTCGGCACGACCAGCGCCTCGCCCACCGGCAGCTCGCCGCCGTGCAGGCCGAGCACGGCACTGCGGACATTGCCCTCCACCAGCGGGAACGCCCGCGCGTAGACCGCGTCGATGCCCCCGCGCATCCAGCCGGAGGAGTTGGCGGGGCTCACCACGGCCTCGGCGACGATGTCGAGCACCGAGCCCCGGTGCACCTCGACGCCGCTGCGGCCCTCGGCCACCGCGAGCCAGGCGCGGGCGAGCGGTTCGTCGACGGCGCACAACACCAGACGGGGAACTGCTACCGGAGCGTTGATCTCACCCTCCGTATCGGCGGCGGACACGTCACCAGCATTCCAGGAGAACGGGTTGCGGCGGAACGGGGGCGGGCACCCACCAGGCGGGTGATCCTCGCCTCAACAACGGTCACCGGACGTGGTCCTCGTATCGTTGCGGCCGTGCTCGCCTACTTCGGACCGCAGGGAACGTTCACCGAGCAGGCCGCACGCGGCTTCGCCTCTCCGCAGCAGGAGCTCGTGCCGTTCGACACGGTGCCCGCCGCCCTGGCCGCCACCCGGCGCGGGGAGACCGCGTCGGCGTGCGTGCCGGTGGAGAACTCCGTCGAGGGCGCGGTGCCGGCGACGATGGACGCGCTGACCGAGGGCGAGCCGCTGGTCGCGGTCGCCGAGGCGGTGCTCCCGGTGCGGTTCAGCGTGCTGGTGCGGCCCGGCGGCGAGCCCGTGCGCACGGTCGCGAGCCACCCGCACGCGCTGGCCCAGGTGCGGCACTGGCTCGCCGAGCACCTGCCGCAGGCCCAGGCGGTCGCCACGACGTCCACCGCCGCCGCGGCGCGGGCCGTGCTCAACCGCGAGTTCGACGCCGCCGTGAGCGCTCCGGTGGCCGTGCGGCACTACCCGCTGGAGGTGCTGGCCACCGACGTGGCCGACGTGCGGGACGCGAAGACCCGGTTCCTGCTCCTCCGCCCGCCCGGCGAGCTGCCCGAGCCGACCGGCCACGACCGCACGTCCGTCGTCTGCACGGCGGCCGACCGGATCGGCGCGCTGTCGGAGCTGCTGACCGAGCTGGCGCTGCGCGGCATCAACCTGACCCGCATCGAGTCGCGGCCGACCAAGGGCAGGCTCGGCGAGTACCGGTTCTACATCGACTTCGACGGCCACGTGGTCGAGCCGAGGGTGGGCGACGCGCTGGCGGCGCTGCACCGGCACTGCCCGCAGACCCGGTTCCTGGGCTCGTACCCGAAGGCCGAGCCGGGCGGTGTGGTGGCGGGCAACGAGGAGTTCGTGGCGGCGGCCGAGTGGGTCGACGCGGTCCGGAGGGGGCACGGCGCGTGAGGTTGATCCTGGTCAGACACGGCGAGACGGCGTCGAACGTGAAGATGGCGCTGGACTCGCTGCCACCCGGCCCGCCGCTGACCGACGCGGGCCGGGCCCAGGCCGCCGCGCTGGCCGAGCAGCTGGCCGCCGAGCCCGTGGCGGCCGTGTACGCCAGCACGGCGGTGCGCGCGCAGCAGACCGCGGCGCCCGTGGCGGCGGCGCACGGCCTGGACGTCGAGGTCGTGGACGGCGTGCAGGAGATCTTCTGCGGCGACCTCGAAGGGCGGCACGACCGCGAGGCGTTCGAGGTCTTCATCGCCACGGTGAAGCAGTGGGCCGAGGGCGAGCTGGACGTGCCGCTGCCCGGCGGCGAGAGCGGTCGCCAGGCCCTGGACCGCTACTTGGCCGCGGTCGACGGGATCGCCGCCAAGCACCGCGACGGCGACACGGTGGTGCTGGTCAGCCACGGCGCGGTGCTGCGGATGGGCGCGCTCGCCCTGGCCCGCAACGTGGGCCCCGCGCTGGCCGAGGCGGGCCTGCTGCCCAACACCGGCCGGGTCGTGCTGGAACGCGGCGGCGACGGCTGGCGCTGCACGTCGTGGACCGGGGTGGACGTGGTCGGGGACTGATCAGCGCCGCGCGCCCGCCGGGACCGGCTTGGTCAACGGGACGACGCCGTCCTGGACGGCGCCGCGCCGGTACCCCGAGCGCTCGTAGAGGGCGACGTTGCGGTGGCTCCGGGCGCCGGTGTGCAGCCGCGCCGTGCGCACCCCGGCCGGCGCCTGCCCCTCGGCGAAGCGGAGCAGCCAGGCGCCGAGCCCCCGGCCCGCGAGGTCGGGCGCGACCATCAGGCGCCCGATGTCCCACGTGTCGCCGTCGCGGCGGGCGCGGACGGCGCCCACCAGCCGGCCGTCGAGGCGCGCGCACCACACCGCCCAGTCGGCCGTCCAGGCGCGGACGTCGTCGACCGCCTCGTGCAGCGGCGCGAGGTCCCAGTCGTGGTTGGCGACGGCCTCCTGGACCCAGCAGCAGCGCTGCAGGACGACGAGCTCCGCCGCGTCGGCGGCGTCGGCGGGCCGCAGGCGCACCCCCGGCACCGGCGGCGGGACGGCCGGGGCGACCGCGTCGCCGTCCGGCCGGTACAGCGGGCGCAGGACGCGGGCCAGGCGGACCAGCTCGCGGAACGCGTGGCGCGCGGCCTCGTCCCTGGACGGGTCGTCGAGCAGTCGCCCGTCGTCGCCGAAGTGGTCGCCGATGCGCAGGGCGACGGTGGCCCCGGTGGGCATCATGCGCAGGGTGGTGGCGACCTGCTTGGCCATGTGGACGCCGCGCGTGCCCGCCGAGGTGTGGCCGTAGCCGACGAAGGACACCGGCTTGTACGCCCACTCCTCGGACAGGTGGTCCAGGGCGTTCTTCAGGGCGGCCGGCATCCCGTGGTTGTGCTCGGGGGTGACGATCGCGAACGCGTCGGCGTCGGCGACGAGCCGGCTCCACGCCCGCGTGTGCTCGTGGTGGTAGATGCCGGAGGAGGGGTGTTCGGGCTCGTCCAGGAGGGGCAGCCCGATCCGCGCGAGGTCGGCGATGGCGGTCTCGGCGGCGCTGTCGACCGCGACGTCGTGGTTGACCCGGGTGAACCACTCGCCGACGGCACGGCCGAGCCGACCGGGTCGGGTGCCGGCGATGACCACCAGGACGCGGACGGGTTTCTTTGACATGTCAACGAGGCTAGCTCCGGTTTCGTTGACATGTCAAAGGTGGCAGGATGGGGCGATGCCCGAGGTGCCGTGGTTGACGCCGGACGAAGAGCGGGCGTGGCGGGCGTTCCGGCGCCTGCTCACCGTGCTGCCCGCGCGCACCGCTCGCGACCTCGCCGCGCTCGGCCTCTCCTCGACCGACTACGAGGTGCTCAGCACGCTGTCGGAGAAGCCGGACCGGCGTTGGGGGCTGCGCGACCTCGCCGCGAAGATGCAGTGGTCGCGCAGCCGGCTCTCGCACCACGCGGCCCGGATGGAAGCCCGCGGGCTGCTCGAACGCACCGAGGACGTCAACGACGGCCGCGGCAGCATCTACCACCTCACCGACGAGGGCTTCGCCGCGCTGGAGCAGGCCGCGCCGGGGCACGTGCGGTCGGTGCGGGACCGGTTCATCGACCACCTGTCCGCCGACGAGCTGACGACCCTGGAGACCATCGCCAACCGGATCGCGGACCTGCCCGACTGATCAGGCTGGGCGCGTCTAGCCCCAGCCCAGCTCGTGCAGCTTGGCGTCGTCGATGCCGAAGTGGTGCGCGATCTCGTGGACCACGGTGACCACGACCTCCTCCACCACGTCGTCCTCGGTGCGGCAGATGTCCAGGATCGCCTCGCGGTAGATGGAGATCCGGTCCGGCAGGACGCCGCCGTAGTCGGTGGTCCGGCTGGTCAGCGCGATGCCGTGGTAGAGGCCGAGCAGGCTCGGCACGTCCGCGTTGCGGTCCTCGACCAGCACCACGACGTTGCTCATCGCCGCCGCGAAGTCCGGCGGGATGAGGTCGAGGGCCTCGCCGACCAGCTCCTCGAACCGCTGACGGGTCATCTCCACCGGCATGTCGTCACCTCGACGTCGTCGTGGTCGTGGCTGTCGTCGTCTCGTCCGACTTCGGCGGCTTGGAGCCCGACGAGGGCGGCGCGGCGGAGCTGGAGTTGGACTGCGAGTGCAGCGGCGCGCCGGTCGGCTCGTCCTGCTGCACGGCGGTCGTCTGCGGCGGGTTGGACGTGGTCAGCGGCGGCGCGTTCGGGTTGCGGACGCTGCCCTCCCACGCGATCAGGACGTTGTCCACGGGCTGCGCGCCGACCTTGCAGTTCGCCAGCCGGGAGCCGGCGGCCCAGCTCTCCGGCGCCCGCGTGTCCCACGTGACGATGAGGCCGCGGGCCTTGAGGTCGGCGCCGCCGGTGTACTCGGCGGTGAGCCTGCCGCACTCGCCGAACAGCACGTCGTCCTGCTGCTCGGCCGGCGGGAACTCGCCGGGCGGCAGGGGCACCACGCCGGTGATCTCGAACGTGTGCGGCTTCGCGCAGTCGATCGGGTCGCCGACCGACCCGGTGGCGGTGATGCCGAGGCACACGCCCGGGTCGTAGACGTCGGACTGGTCCTGGGTGCGCGCCGTGCCGTAGGACGGGAGCAGCCCGCCCGCCGGACCGGCCACCTGCAGGCCGCAGCGCAGCGTCCGCTGCCCCTCGCCCCACAGCCGCTCGCCCGGGTTCAGCGGACCGACCGTGTACTTGCCGAACGGGTCCAACTTGCCGCCGAGGTAGTCCAGCGACGTCTTCGCGCACCGCTCCTGGCTGATCAACTGCCACTGCTCGTCGTCCGGGAACGGCGCCTGAGGCCCGTGAGCGGCGGAGATGTCCGCCACACCGGTAACCTCGAACAGGTGCTGGGCCGCGCAGTCGACCTTCTCGACGTCCGAGAGGTCCGGCTTGGTCCAGTTCAGGCAATCACCCGCCTGAGCAGCCATGACGGGGTTGACCTTGGTCGTGGCCGGGCTGCCGAGGCCGCCCGCGCCCACCGGCCAGCCCGTGAGCGTGCTCAGGGCGAGCAGCACGAACGCGCCAGCCGACGCGCCGAGCATGACCAAGTGGTCACCTCGACGAAACCAGCGCGTGGTGGCGGACATCTACTCCATGATGCCTGTGTAGGCCGTGCAACCGTTCGGGCGGGTGGAGAGTGTTGCTTTTGGGACACTCGTCACCCATTCGGCGGCCGATCTCTGTACCGTCCCCGCCGGGAGTGGCTGATGACTGAGAACGACAACACCGGTAGCGCCGCGACGCCCGGCCAGGGTGGGCCGAGCGGACCGGACCGATCGAGCGGACCGGCGACGCCGGGGCCGGGGAGCGGTGGCGCGTCGCCGCCGCCGTACGTGCCCCCGACGCCGCAGGGCGCGCCGCAAGGACCGCCGTCGGGTGGTCGTGGCCAGATCCGCAACCAGGAGGCGGGCCAGACCAAGCCCCGGCCGCCGACACTGGCCGAGCAGCGCGCCCGCGCTGCGGCGATCGAGCAGCAGCGCGAGCAGCAGCTCGCCGTCGAGGCCGAGGAGGCGCGGCGCAAGAAGCTGCGCAAGCGGCTGCTCATCGGCGGTGGCGTGGCCGTCGGCGTGGCCGGCGTGGTGGCCATCTGGTACGCCGCGTCCAGCCCCGACGACGTGGTCGCGCAGTGCGTCAAGGACGACGTGGTGGTCGAGGACCAGTACTGCGACGAGAGCTACGCCCGGTCGCACGGCGGCTACGTCAGCGGTGGGTTCATCTACATCGGCGGCAGCTCGTACCGGTACAACTACGGCGCGCCGAGCACCCCCGTCGGCCAGAAGATCAGCGGCGGCACCTACACCATGCCCAAGGGCGCGAACATCAGCACCAAGTCGGGCACGGTCGTGCAGCGCGGTGGGTTCGGCGTGTCCGGCGGCAGCAAGAGCGGGGGCAGCTGAGTGCGTCGGGAGACCTCCGCGCCCCGGCCGAACTGGCAGCGCACCGTCTCCGAGCAGGGGCTGGTGTTCGGGGCGCCGGCGCGGGCCGCGGACGGCAGCCCGCGCCCGTACTGGGACGAGTCGGCGCACTACGTCTTCGACATGAGCGACGTGCTGTCGCTGGAAGCCGACGTCGAGCTGCTGCACAACATGTGCCTCGAAGCCGTCGACAACGTGGTGGTCACCGAGCGCTACCGCGACTTCGGCATCAACGAGTGGCTGTGGCCCGCGATCGCCGAGTCGTGGAAGCGCCGCGACCCGCACGTCTACGGGCGGTTCGACCTGCGCTACGACGGCAGCGGGCCGGCCAAGCTGCTGGAGTACAACGCCGACACGCCCACGTCGCTGCTGGAGGCGTCGGTCGTCCAGTGGAACTGGAAGACCGACGTCCACCCCGAGGACGACCAGTGGAACTCGATCCACGAGAAGCTGGTCGAGCGCTGGGCCGAGATCGGCGGTCGGCTGCCGTCCAACGAGCTGCACTTCACCTGGTCGGGTGCCGACCCCTCGGGCGAGGACCACGTCACCGTGGCCTACCTGCAGGAGACCGCGGCCGAGGCGGGCATGGACACCGTCGGCCTGGCGATCGAGGAGATCGGCTGGGACTCGCTGCTGAAGCGGTTCGTCGACCTCGAAGACGCGCCGATGGGCACGGTCGTGAAGCTCTACCCGTGGGAGTGGGTGGTCGACGAGCAGTTCGGCCGCTACGCCGTGGAGAGCCTGCCCGGCACCCTGTGGGTCGAGCCGCTGTGGAAGATGCTGCTGTCCAACAAGGCGCTGCTGGCCGTGCTGTGGGAGATGTACCCGGGCCACCCGAACCTGCTGCCCGCGTTCCTGGACGACCCCGGCCTGCTCACCGAGTACGTGCGCAAGCCGAGGCTGGGCCGTGAGGGGCAGAACATCCAGATCGTCGCCCCCGGCTACGAGACCCAGACCGGCGGGGTCTATGGCAAGGAGGGCTTCGTCTACCAGCTCTTCGACCCGCTGCCCGAGTTCGACGGCTACCGGCCGGCGCTCGGCGCGTGGGTCGTCGGCGACGCCTCGGCGGGCCTCGGCATCCGGGAGACCGTCGGCCTGGTCACCGACGACGGCGCGGCGTTCGTGCCGCACAGGATCGTCGAATGAGACCCTCCCCGTAACGCGTGACCGCACCACGCCCGTCCTCACCACACCCGTCGTCACCGGCTCCTTCACCGGCGGCACAACCGATCAACCTGCACATGGAGGGTCTGTGATTCCCCCACTCGCGTTGGACCCCGGCTTCGGGTCCGCCATCGGCACCGGCGTCGGTGCGATCGCGCTGTACGCGATCGTCGGCCTCATCCTGATGGTCGTCGGCTTCTACGCCATCGACTGGACCACCCCGGGCAAGCTGAGCGCCCTGGTCCGCGGTGGCGCCCCGAACGCGGTCATCGTCACCTCCGCCGGTCTGGTGAGCATGGCGCTGATCGTCGTCGTGGCGATCTACAGCGCGGCGGGCAAGCTGGACGAGGGGCTGCTCTCGGCCCTGATCTTCGGCTTCGTCGGCATCATCGTGCAGGTCCTGGCGGTGCGGCTGCTGGAATGGGTGACCAGGTTGGACATCGGCTCGCTGATCGAGTCGGACCGCTTCGCGCCGGCCAGCGTCGTCGTGGCTTCGGCGCACGTCGCCCTCGGTCTCGTGGTCGCCGTCGCGATCTCGTAGCTCGCACGGCGAAGGGGGCGTGCCCGCTGGTCGGGCACGCCCCCTTCGCGCTGCTGGGCCGTGCTGCCGGGTTGCGTGCTGCCGAGCCCGTACCGCCAGGGATGTGCTGGTCAAGCCACTGGCAGCCGCTTCCGCCAGTCCATCGGCCCCACCTTGATCCGGGTGCGCGCCGACCCGTTCCACTCGACGGGCAGGCCGCTCGCCGCCAGCGCCGCGACCACCTCGCGCGCCACGGCCTCGTCGGCCGCCGCGTGGTCGGTGGACCCGTGGCCCGCGGGCTCGCCGAACGAGCCGTAGGCGAGCCACACCCCGTCGCCCGCCACCGCGCTCTCGGTGTCCTGCCGGTGGAAGAACACGTACCCGCGCGCGTCGTCGCCCGCCTCGTCGCCGATCTCGGCGTGCCCGCACGTCTGGCAGCACGTGAAGTCGGCGCGCGCCACGATCCCGTCGCGGTCGAGCGCGTCGAACACGGCGAACAGCCGGTCCACGTCCGTGCTCTCCGGCCACGCCTCCTGCTCCGCGGACCGCTCCCGCCACACCCGCTCCACCACCGCCCGCGCGACCGCCGGTGTGATCGGGTGCTCGTCGGCCACGTAGTCGAGCACCTGCTCCACCGTGTCGTCCAACGAGGTCATGCCCGCGTGCACCAGGGTGCGCGCGTAGTTCTCGGCCAGTTCCGGCGCCTCGGTGGGCAGGCCGGCGTCGTCGTCGTCCGTTCGTTCAACCACGCGCGCATCCTGCCCGAGGGGTCCGACAGCGGCGTCCGGCAGCGGGGCGCGACGTCGTGCAAACCGTTTCCGGCCGGGTACTACCCTTCCTGGTGTGATTGACCTCAAGGCACTGCGCGAGAACCCGGAAGCCGTCCGCGCGTCGCAACGCGCGCGTGGCGAGGACGAGACCGTGGTCGACGCGCTGCTGTCCGCCGACGAGCGCCGCCGGGCCGCCATCGCCCGCGCCGACGCGCTGCGCGGCGAGCAGAAGACGTTCGGCAAGCAGGTCGGCCGGGCCAAGGGCGAGGAGCGCGACGCGCTGCTGGCCAAGGGCAAGGAGCTGGCCGCCGAGGTCAAGGCCGCCGAGGCGGAGCAGTCCGCCGCCGAGGCGGAGCTGAACGAACTGCACCGCGCCGTGCCGAACGTGGTCCACCCCGACGCGCCCGAGGGCGGCGAGGACGACTACGCCGTGCTCAAGCACGTCGGCGAGCCGCGCGAGTTCGACTTCGAGCCGCTCGACCACCTGGACCTGGGCGTCCGGCTCGGCGCGATCGACATGGAACGCGGCGCGAAGGTGTCCGGCTCGCGCTTCTACTTCCTGACCGGCGTGGGTGCGCAGCTGGAGCTGGCGCTGCTGAACATGGCCGTCGCCCAGGCCACCGCGGCCGGGTTCAAGCTGATGATCACGCCGACCCTGGTGCGCCCGGAGATCATGGCCGGCACCGGGTTCCTCGGCGCGCACGCGAGCGAGATCTACCGCCTCGAAGCCGACGACCTGTACCTCGTCGGCACGTCGGAGGTGCCGCTCGCGGGGTACCACGCGGACGAGATCCTGGACGGCCCGAAGCGGTACGCGGGCTGGTCGTCGTGCTACCGGCGCGAAGCCGGCTCGTACGGCAAGGACACCCGCGGGATCATCCGCGTGCACCAGTTCAACAAGGTCGAGATGTTCTCCTACGTCAAGCCGGAGGACGCCGAGGCCGAGCACGCCAGGCTGCTGGCGTGGGAAGAGGAGATGCTGGCCAAGATCGAGGTCCCCTACCGGGTCATCGACACGGCCGCGGGTGATCTGGGCACGTCGGCCGCGCGCAAGTTCGACTGCGAGGCGTGGATCCCGACCCAGCAGGCGTACCGGGAACTGACGTCGACCTCGAACTGCACCACGTTCCAGGCCCGTCGGCTCAACGTGCGCTACCGCGACGAGAACGGCAAGCCGCAGATCGCCGCCACGCTCAACGGCACGCTGGCCACCACGCGGTGGATCGTCGCGATCCTGGAGAACCACCAGCAGGCCGACGGCTCGGTCGTCGTCCCGCAGGCGCTGCGCCCGTTCGTCGGCTTGGACGTGCTCAAGCCCTCCTGACCGACGTCTCGTGGTCGACCACGATCCGGTGGGCATCGCGATCAGACCAAGCTGATCAGACCCCGCTGATCAGACCCCGCTGATCAGACCCCGCTGATCAGACCCCGCTGATCAGACCCAGCTGAGCTGCCCGAACTCCGCACCGAGGGGCACCGACTCCGGCAGGTCGTCGCCGGAGTCGAGTGCCTCCAGCAGGCGCAGCACGTCCACGGCCGCGTCGTCGTCCCCGAGGTCGCCCAACGCGGCTTCCAGCAGCACCCGGGCCTCCGTCGGGCGCTCCTCGGCCCAGCGGACGCACGCCAGCAGCACCCAGCACCCGGCCCGCGCCAACCGCACGGCCGAGTCGTCGGCCTGCTCGCGGTACAGCGACACGGCACGGGTCAGCCGCCGGCCCGCGAGCGGGAGGTCGCCCTCCTCGATCGCCAGCACGCCCAGCTCCCGCAACGCCCACGCCACGCCCGCCCGGTCGCCGTGGTCGTACTGCCACTCCACCACCTCGGCCAGGCACGCGGCGACGCCACCCTCCTCGCCGAGCGCCCGCCGAACGCTCGCCAACACGTCCAGCGCGCCCACGTGCGCCATCAGCGATTCGGGCGTCGGCTCCGCCTGGCACCGCGCCCGCCGGACACCCACCTCCCGCCTGGCCAACTCCTCGGCCGCCGGCAGCAGACCCCGCTCCGCGCTGCTCAACGCCGCCGCCCGCAGCACCTCGGCCGCCGAGTCGGACAGCGGGAACCGGTCCGCCAACTCCACGCTCGTCTCCCGCAGCCCGGCCACGTCCGGCGCCTCCGCCCACAGGTGCAGGAGCAAGGTCGCCGCGTCCTCCACCGCGCCCTTCGTCATGCACGCCCGGATGCCCTTCATCACCTTATCCATGGCGACACAGTAGTCTTCGCAATGCCCAAAACTCCTCTTCCCAAAAGGGTGATGTTGTGGTGAACGTTCGGCTACGCAGTGTCGCTAAGGTGGGCCAATGGCAGTAGGGACCACGCGCGGCAAGCGCAAGCTCGGCGCGCTCATGGAGGAGTACCGCGAGAAGTCCGGCCTCAAGGCCGACGTGATCATCAAGGAGGTCCGGACGTCCCGCTCGACGTGGAGCCGGATGATCGCGGGCGAGGCCAGGCCGAGGTGGGCCCTGTTCTTCGCCATCCTCTCCGTGATGAAGGTCAGCGACGAAGAGCGCGAGCGTGCAATGGCGCTGTGGGAGATCGCCGACGACGAGGCGGTCCCCATCGAACACGCAGCTTCGCTGCCCAAGAGCTACCTGCGCTTCCGTCGCGACGAGACGGAAGCGGTGGTGGAGCGGGCCATAGACGTGGTGCTGGTCCCCGGTCTGCTTCAGACCAGCGACTACGCCTCAGCGGTGGCGGTGGGGAACAGGTTCCTGCTGCCAGGGGAGAACTGGGAAGAGCGGGCCGCGCCGGAACGCCTGGACCGGCAGGGCCTGCTGCGCCGAGAACCGAACCCGCTCATCCTGCACGCGCTCATCGACGAAGCGGCATTGCGCCGGGAGATCGGCGGACCCGCCACCATGGCCGATCAGTGGGACTACCTGCTGGAAGCGGCGCGACTGCCCAATGTGAACATCCAGGTCATCCCGAATGGTGCTGGTGCCTACGGCGCCCTCTCTGGGACACTGATCATCTACGACTTCCCCGCTGATGACCTGGGCTCGGCCTATGTGGACAGTCTCGCCGGGCTGAGCCCGGTGGAGGATGCGGAAGGGGTCGCGCGGCTGCGGGCGGTGTGGGATGACGCGGCTGCCCACGCGCTGTCGGTCGAGGAGACTGTCGACTTCATTCGAGCGGTGAGGGAAACATGAGAAAGCGACTCGTTCGGGATGGAAGGGTGTACCTCACTTCCAGTGCCAGCAACACCGCGAGTGCCTGTGTCGGGGTGTCGGTGGAGGTGGCTCGCGCCGGGGTCCTGGACACGAAGAACCCCGGCGGGGACGTGCTGGAGTTCAGCCGGGGGGCGTTCGCGTCCTTCCTGGGCTCGCTCAAGTCCAGCTGAGCTCGACCTGGCCGGCCACGTGCCGGCCGATCTCCAGGGCCGACGTCGCGGCGGGTGAGGGCGCGTTCAGCACGTGCACCTGCCGCGGCGCGGTGTCGATCAGGAAGTCGTCCACCAACGACCCGTCCGCGCGCATCGCCTGAGCCCGCACCCCGGCCGACGCGCGCACCAGGTCGTCCTCGCGGATCGCGGGCACCAGGCGGGCCAGGCTGCGTGCGAACCGCTTGCGCGACAAGGACCGCAGCACCTCTTCGGCCCCCGTGCGGGCGAACCTGCGGGCCAGCCGCCACGTGCCGGGGAAGCGGGCCACGTCGGCGAGGTCGGCCCCGGACACGTCACGCCAGCGGTAGCCCTCGCGGCGCAGCGCGAGCACCGCGTTCGGGCCCGCGTGCACGCTGCCGTCCAGCATCCGGGTCAGGTGCACGCCCAGGAACGGCAGCGCCGGGTCCGGCACCGGGTAGATCAGGCCGCGCACGAGCCGTCGGCGGTCCGGCCGCAGTTCGTAGTACTCGCCGCGGAACGGCACGATCGCCGCCGACGGCGTCACGCCCGCCAGCCGCGCCACGCGGTCGCTGTGCAGGCCCGCGCAGTTCACCAGGGCGTCCGCCCGCACCACCCCGCGCGTCGTGGCCACCTCGACGCCACCGCCGCTCAACGCCCGCCGGATCGCCAACGCGGGCGTGTGCAGCCGCAGGTCGTGCCCGTTCAGCTCGCGCACGAGAGCCGCGCACACGGCGGGGAAGTCGATGATCCCCGTGCTCTCGACCCGCAACGCGGCCACGGCCGCCACCTCGGGCTCGTACTCCCGGGCCTCGTCCACGCCGATCCGCCGGGCGGGCACCCCGTTCGCCTCGGCCCGCTCCGCCAGCGCCTCCAGCCGCGGCACCTCGTCCGGCGAGGTGGCGACGACGAGCTTGCCGCACACGTCCACCGGCACGCCGTGCTCCCGGGCGTAGGCGACGATCGAGGCGTTGCCCGCGACCGACATGCGCGCCTTCAACGACCCCGGCTTGTAGTACAGGCCCGCGTGCACCACGTTGCTGTTGTGCCCGGTCTGGTGCGCCGCCCACTGCGGCTCCTTCTCCAGCACCACCACGTCGTGACCGCGCCGGGCCAACTCCCGAGCGGTCGCCAGCCCCACGATCCCGCCACCGATCACCACGACTCGTCGCACAGCCGGGAACGCTAGCCGCCGACGAGTTCGGGCAGCACGTCGGCCGCGACCCGCTCCAGCACGGCCTCGCTGCCCGCGTACACGCCGTCGGCCCGGGGCCAGTGCACGACCAGGTCGGTGAACCCCAGCCCGCGCGCCCGGCCCGCCACCTCGCGGAAGCGCTCCACGCTGGTCAGCGAGTACACCGGGCAGGAATCGGCGTTGAGGTGGAAGTCGATCGACTCCTTGGCCCGCCCGATCCCGGCCAGCACCTCGCGGAACCGGGCCGTCATCGCGGCGACGCCGTCCCACCACTCGTCCTCGTCCTCGGTCTCCGGCCCGGTGGTGACCCAGCCCGTGCCGTACTTCGCCGCGACCGCCATCGCCCTCGGCCCGTTGGCCGCGACCACGAACGGCAGCCTCGGCCGCTGCACGCAGCCCGGCGCGCTGCGGGCGTCGCGGATCTCGTAGTAGTCGCCGCTGAACGTGGTCCGGTCCTGCGCCAGCAGCATGTCCAGCGCGGTCACGAACTCCTCGAACCGGCCCTGCCTGCTGCGCGGTGACGTGGCGCCCATCACCTCCGTGTCGTACCCCACACCGCCCGCGCCGACGCCGAGCGTGAAGCGGCCGTCGGAGAGGTCGTCGAGGGCGAGCAGCTCCCGGGAGAACGGCACCGGGTGGCGGAAGTTGGGTGACGCGACCAGCGTGCCGAGCCGGATCGTCCCGGTGGCCGCGGCGGCCGCTGCCAGCGTCGGGACCGCGCCGAACCACGGTCCGTCGACCAGCGAGCGCCAGCCCATGTGGTCGTAGGTCCAGGCGTGGTGGAAGCCGTACTCCTCGGCGGCCTTCCACTTGTGTTCGGCCATCCACCAGCGGTGTTCGGGCAGGATCACAATCCCTGTGCGCACCCGGCGACGGTAGCCGAGAGGCACGATGGGCAGGTGCAGAGACCTTCCCTTGTGGCATCCGACGTCGACGGCACCCTGCTCACGCCCCTCGGCCGGGTCAGCCCGCGCACGGCGGGCCTGATCGCCAGGGTGCTGGCGGCCGACGTCCCGTTCGTGCTGGCCACCGGCCGCCCGCCCCGCTGGGTGCCGGACGTGGCCGAGGCCGCGGGCCTGTCCGGCTACGCCGTGTGCTCCAACGGCGCGGTGCTCTACGACATCGGCGCCGACCGCGTCGTCACGGCCGAGCTGCTCACCCCCGAGCAGCTGACCGAGCTGGCCGCCGTGCTGGACGAGGCGCTGCCCGGCTGCGCCCTGGCCTCGGAGCGGGTCGGCGAGTCCGCCCGCGGCTCCACCGAGCCGGAGTTCATCGCCGACGAGCACTACCTGCACCCGTGGGGCGACGGCGCCCAGCCGCTGCCGGGGCACCAGCGGGCCCAGCTGGTCGGCAAGCCGGCGGTGAAACTGCTGGTCAGGCACCCGAACATGAGCTCGGACGAGATGGCGCGGGCCGTCGGCCCGCTGGTCGGCGACTCCGTGGCGATGACCTGGTCGACCAACGAGGGCCTGCTGGAGTTCGCGGCGCCCGGCGTGACGAAGGCGTCCGGCCTGGCCGCCGTCGCGGAACGCCTCGGCGTGCCCGCGAGCGGCGTGCTGGCGTTCGGCGACATGCCCAACGACGTGCCGATGCTCACGTGGGCGGGTCACGGCGTGGCCATGGCCAACGCCCACCAGGACGCCCGGGGGGCCGCCGACGAGGTCACCGCGGCCAACTCCGAGGACGGGGTCGCGCTGGTGCTCGAGCGGTGGTTCTAGGCTGCCCGTGACGACTCGACCCCCACACCCACCCCGATCCGCCCCACCCGGATCGGCCCACACTGGAGAGACACCCGTGCGCGCACTCGTGACCGGCGGAGCCGGCTTCATCGGTTCAACCCTGGTCGACAGGCTCCTGAGGGACGGGCACGAGGTGCACGTCGTCGACGACCTCAGCCGGGGCAAGCGGACGGCCCCGGCCGACCCCGCCCACGCCGACCGCTACTCGTTCTCGCGGGTCGACATCACCTCGCCGGAGCTGACCGACGTGGTGTCCTCGTTCGGCCCCGAGGTGGTGTTCCACCTGGCCGCGCAGATCGACGTGCGCGTGTCCGTGGCCGACCCGCTGCTGGACGCCAACAAGAACGTGCTGGGCACGGTGAACCTGGCCGAGGCCGCCCGTCGCGCGGGCGTGCGCAAGGTGCTGTTCGCCTCGTCCGGCGGCTCGATCTACGGCACGCCCGAGGTGCTGCCGGTCGCCGAGTCGACCCCGATCAACCCCAAGTCGCCCTACGCGGC
Source organism: Actinosynnema sp. NPDC049800 (assembly GCF_040656635.1). Taxonomy (NCBI): domain Bacteria; kingdom Bacillati; phylum Actinomycetota; class Actinomycetes; order Pseudonocardiales; family Pseudonocardiaceae; genus Actinosynnema; species Actinosynnema sp. NPDC049800. The sequence continues at coordinate 146,421 of NZ_JBFAMT010000016.1, forward strand.
GTCCAAGGTGTCCGGCGAGGTGTACCTGAACACCTACCGGCAGCTGTACGGCCTGGAGTGCACGCACCTGGCGCTGGCCAACGTCTACGGGCCGCGGCAGGACCCGCACGGCGAGGCGGGCGTGGTGGCCATCTTCGCGTCCGCGCTGCTCGCGGGCCGTCCCACGAAGGTGTTCGGCGACGGCGGCAACACCCGGGACTACGTGTTCGTGGAGGACGTCGTGTCGGCGTTCGTCGCGGCCTCCGGCGAGGCGGGCGGCGGCCGGCGCTACAACATCGGCACCGCGCACCAGGTGTCCGACCGCGAGCTGCACACCCTCGTCGCGCAGGCGGCGGGCGTGGCCGACGACCCGGAGTTCGCGCCTGCCCGGCTCGGCGACCTGCGCGCGTCGGCCATCGACCCGTCGCTCGCGCGGGCCGAGCTGGGCTGGAAGCCCGAGGTGGACATCGCCACCGGCGTGCGGCTGACCGTGGACTACTTCCGCGCGCTGGAGAGCTGAACCGAGCGGAACAGGCGGACGGGCCGGTCCTCCCGGGAGGGGAGCGACCGGCCCGTCCGCGTTCGTCCGGGGTTCGTCCGGGTCAGGAGGTGTGGGCCGGGTCCTCGACGCGCTCGACGGCCTCGACGACCGGCGCGTCCTGGGGCGGTTCGGGGGCCTCCGCGTTGCGCAGCGCGATGGCGCGGGCCAGCCGCGCGTAGCGCAGCTCCAGCTCCTTGAACCGCAGGTAGGTGTTGATGGTCTGGAAGCCGAAGGCCACGACCAGGGCGTAGAGCAGCAGGTCGGTGCCGCGGCCGACGCCGACGAGCTCGGCGACCTTCGACACCTCGACCGGCCTGATGACGGCGACGACCGCCAGCACCAGGAACAGCAGGAAGCCGATCTTGACGCCGGCCGCGGTCTTGGTCGTGCCGTGGTTCTTGAGGAAGAACACCAGCAGCACGATGACCGCGGCGATGAGCAGGAACTGGATCAGCATGTCAGCGCCTGGACCCCGTCTTGAGAGCCGAGTCGAACAGGATGTTCACACCGTTGATGAGCGACTGGCCCTTGGACATCGAGTACTCGGTGTAGAGGATCTCGACCTGTTCCTCGGTGACCCGCCACCCGCGCTGCGAGATCATGTCGACGATCTGCGACGCGTGGCCCATGCCGTTCAGCGTGATGCGGAGCTCGTCCGCCACCTTCTTGTTGAACACCCGCAGCCCGTTGTGCGCGTCCGACAGCTTCAGCTTGCGCAGCTTGGGGCTGACCGCCACCACGGTCTTGAGCACCACGCGCTTGATCAGCGGGATGTGCGAGTCGTCGCCCTTGAACCGGGTGCCGACGATGATGTCGACCGGCTCGGCGCGGAGCCGGTCCAGCATCCGCACCACGTCCGCGACCTGGTGCTGGCCGTCGGCGTCGAACGTCACGAAGTACTCCGCGCCCGGTTGTTCGCGGGCGTACTCGACGCCCGTCTGGATCGCCGCGCCCTGGCCGAGGTTGACCGGGTGCTGCACCAGGTGGGCGCCCGTGCCGCGGATCGCGTCCGCTGAGCCGTCCCGGCTACCGTCGTCGACGCACACGATGTTCGGGAACGTCTGGAGCGCGTTGCGCACCACGTCCGCGATCACCTGTGCTTCGTTGTAGACGGGCACGACCAGCCATACGTCAGACTGGTCCGCCACGGCGGCCTCCCTGGCGAGTGAGTCGGATGGGTTTCGCAGACAGGCTAGCGCGCGGACCGGTCCCCGCCGCCGCCGACCAGCATTGCGGCGAACTCGGCGATGGTCCGGTCCCACGAGAAGCGCTCGCGGGTGATCTCGCCGAGCTTGGCCGCGCGCGCCTCGCGCTCCGGGTCGGTGACGGCCGTCTCCAGGGCGACGGCGAGCGCGGCGGGGTCGCGCGCGGGCACGAGCCAGCCGGTCACGCCGTTGTCCACGATCTCGGCCGTGCCGCCCACGTCGGTGGCCACGACCGTGCAGCCCATGGCCGCCGCCTCCAGCACGGTGGTCGGCAGGCCCTCGGTCCAGCTCGGGTTGACGAACAGCGAGGCGGCGGACATCTCGCGCAGCGCCGTGTCGTGGTCGACCTCGCCGAGGAACCGCACGTGCTCCTCCAGGCCGAGCCGCGCCACCTGGGCCCGCAGGTCGGCCGCGGCCGGGCCGTCCCCGCACAGGCGCAGCTTCAGCGGCACGCCCCGGCGGTGCAGGGTGGCGGTGGCGGTGAGCAGGTCGGCCACGCCCTTGCCGTTGATGAGCCTGCCCACGTAGCAGGCCACCGGGCCGTCGGCCTCGTCCGGACGGCGGGCCACCACGCCGTCGGGCAGCTCGATGCCCCGGTAGAGCACCTTCGCCTCGCGCTTGGCCAGGTCGCGGACGAACCGCGCGGCCGACTGCGACACGGCCACCACGGCGTCCGCCCAGCGCAGCACGGGCTGGCTGGTGAGCGTGTCGACGGTGGCCGCGACGAACCGGACGAACCAGCCGCCGCTCTGCACCGGGCTCGACCCGTGCTCGACGTGCAGCCGGCGCAGCCCCGCCCGCTTGGCGAACAGCGACGCCCACAGGTGCGGCCAGTAGAACCGGGTGTGGGTCATCAGCACGGCGTCCGGCCCGCACAGCTCGCGCAGCTTCCGGGTGAAACCGGGGTAGGGCACCGGGTAGTGGGAGATGACCTCGCGGCCCGGCCAGCGCACGACCGTCCACCGGTCGCCCAGCCGTTCCACTCCCGCCGGGGCGCCGACCGCCGAGGTGAACACGGTGATCCGCAGGTCCGGATCGGCTTCGAGCATGCGCCGGTGGAGCTCGTGCGCGTACGCCTCCACCCCGCCCTTGTGAGGCGGGTAGTAGACGGGCATGTCGACCAAGTGCACGGCCACGAATCTAGGCCCTTTCCCGATGCCCGAGCAGGCCGGCCCAGGCCAGTGCGGCGGCGGTCAGCCACGCCAGCGCCATGCCGAACGCGACGCCCATCACGCCGAGCAGGAGGCCGAGGCCCGCCACGAGGGCGATCTCGGTGACGAACTGGACGGTGCGCACCCGCGGTCCGAGCCAGGCCCGGCCGCTCGCCTTGCCCGCGACCAGCGCCGTCTGCGCCGTGGCCAGCAGGAACGCGTACGCCAGGAGCACCAGCACGATCGGCCGCAGGCCTTCCCACGGCGTGCCGAGCGCGGCGGTGAGCAGGTCGGCGGGCGCGACCAGGGCCAGGCCCGCGAAGACGAGGCTGACGACCGCCGCCAGCCCGGAGACCAGCATCGGCGCGCGCACGACCTCGCGCGCCGACCGGCCCGCCAGGTGCGCCAGCAGGGCGTTGCTGATCCCGATGAACAGCACGGTGAGCGCGGTCACCGGCACCAGCGCCTTGCGCAGCAGGCCGAGCCCGTCGAGGCCGACCACCCACGCGGTCACGCCGAACGTGGCCCAGGTGCCCGCGGTCAGGTACACGGCGTCGATGAGGAACCCCGGCAGCAACGACCGCCGGTCGCGCAGCCAGCCGCGCACCGCGCCGACCGCGAACGGGCCGCCGGTCAGCCACGCGCACACCGCCGCCACGGGCACCGCGCTCAGCGCCCACAGCAAGTACGTGGACGAGGTGTCCAGTTCGCCGACGAGGAGGGCCACGCCGATCGCGCCCAGGAACAGCACGAGCCAGGAGGCGTCCAGCGCCAGCGCCCGCAACGGCCGCTGCCGGGCGTAGGAGACGTACCGGCCGTGGTCGAGCACCGCGGTGAACGGCGAGGCCAGCGCCTGGACCAGCAGCAACGTCCGGGCGGGCCCGTCGGACAGCAGCCCGACGACCAGGCACCCGACCCCGATCGCGAGGCCGAGCAGCAACGACGTCGCCGCGGCGCCGCGCACACCCCGCGCGTCGCCGGACGCGACGACCTTCGACACCAGCAGCGGCTCCGCGGCGACCGCGCGACCCAGGTACCACTGGCCGATCTGCACGATCGCGACCAGCGAGAACACGCCGTACTCGGCGTCGGTCGACAACGGCGCGGCGATCAGCTGCACGGCGAACGTGATGGCGCTGAAGACCAGCTGGTCGAGGGTGACGGCCGACTGGCGCACCGCCGTGCCGGCCACTGCGCGCAGACCGTCGAGCCGTGATCTGTTCGCCGCCGTCACGGGTGTCCTCTTCTTGGGGGTGCCAGAGCGGGCCTTACTGTACGGCGTTGTCCGATCCATCCCCGCAGCAGGAGAACCCCATGCCATCGCCGGTGTCCGTGGTGATCCCGTGCGCGCCCCGGGCGGACTTCCTCGCCGAGACGTTGCGCTCGGTCGCCGAGCAGACCCACCAGGACTGGGAAGTGGTGCTGGTCCTCGACGGCGAGTGCGAGCAGAACCGGGCCGCCGCGCGCACGCTGCCCGACGACCGGGTGCAGGTGCACCTGACGCCCGCGCCGCGCAGCGGGCCCGCCGTCGGCCGCAACATCGGGCTCGACGCGGCCAAGCACGACCTCGTGGCCTTCCTCGACGCCGACGACCTGTGCCTGCCGCAACGCCTCGCGCACCAGGTCGCCGTGCTCGAACAGCGGCCGGGCCTGGGGCTGGTCGGCGCGTGGGCCCGGCAGATCGACCCGTCCGGGCAGGTCGTGGGCGAGATGCACTCGGCCATCGGGCCCGAGGTCGCGCGCACCATGCTGCTCTACAACTGCCTCATCACCTCCACGATCGTGGTCCGCAAGGAGCTCGCGGCGCGCGTCGGCGGCTTCGACCCGCGCCTGGTGCGGCTGGAGGACTACGACCTGTGGCTGCGCGTCATGGCGCTGGCGGACGGCGACGTGCTGCCCGAGGAGCTGGTCGGCTACCGCGTGCACCCCGGCCAGTACAGCCGCGGCGCGCTCATGGGCTCCCACACGAAGCTGCTGCGGCGGTCCAAGCAGGCGCTGGCGAAGCGGATCGGGGTCAGCGGGCTCGGCGTCGCCGCCCGGCACGCCGCGTGGCTCGGCGTGCAAGTGGCCCACCGCCGCTGGTGAGGCCCGCGCGGGTAGTCTGCGGTCGCGGCGGGACGGGGGCCCCGCTCCTACACCAAGTGATCGGGTTGCTGACGCGATGAGTGCTGCACTGCTGGTGCTGTTGCTGCTGTGGGTGCCTGGCCTGTTGTTCGGCGCGGCCGTCCGGTTGCGGGGGTGGACGCTCGCCGCGGCGGCGCCGGCGCTGACCTACGGCCTGGTCGCGGTCGGCGGCCTGCTGCTGGGCGAGCTCGGGTTCTCCTGGACGCTGCTCACGTTCGGCGCGTGGACGCTCGCCGCGTCGGCCGTGCTGTTCGCCGTCACCACGCTGGTGCAGCGCCGGTGGCCCGCCCGGGTGGACGACGACGAGCCGCGCGTGTCGCGCCGGGGCCACCTGGTGGTCGGCGCGGGCGTGGCCGTCGGCCTCGCGGTCGGCGCGGTCACGTTCCTGCGCGGCATCGGCAGCCTGAACCGCCTCGCCCAGGACTGGGACGCGCCGCACCACGGCAACCTCGTGCGCTGGCTCGCCGAGCACCAGACGTCGCTGGTGTCCTCGGCGGGCGCGATCGGCAACCAGCCGGAGAACGCGGACTACTTCTACCCGGCCACCTACCACCAGCTGCTGGCGCTGCTGCTCGACCAGTTCGGCGTCACGCTGCCGCAGCTGCTCAACTCCGGCGCGCTGAGCACCGTGCTGGTGTGGCCGGTCGGCATCGCCGCCATGGGCCTGGCCTGGAAGCTGCCCGCCCGGATGGTCGCGCCCGCCGCCGCCGTGTCCACCTGGTTCTCGCCGTTCCCGTACGACTCGCTGTGGCGCGGTCCGCTGTGGCCCTACGTCGCCGGCATCGCCCTGCTGCCCGCCGTGCTCGCCCTGGTCACGTACCTGGTCCGGCCGCGCGGCATCACCGGGCCGGTCGCCATCGCGGTGTCGGTGGCGGCGCTGGTCGGCCTGCAGCCGAGCCTGGCGTTCATCCTCGCCGGCCTGCTCGGCGTGATCTTCGTGGCGTGCGTGTTCCGGCTCGTGCCGATCGACTGGAAGCGCGCGTGGCCGGGCCTGGTCGCGCTGGGCGTGCTGGGCCTGGCGGTGGCCGTGCCGCTGATCCTGCCGTCCATGCGCTCGGCCGAGGGCGTGGCCGCCATGGTGTGGCCGTCGGAGGCCACGCCTGCGGGCGCGTTCGGGCAGATGCTCACGTTCTCCGGCGTGGTCGACTTCCCGCAGTGGTGGATCGGCCTGCCCGCGCTGTTCGGCATGGTGGTCATGGCGAAGCGGCGGCTCATGGTGTGGATGGTCGGCGTGTGGCTGGCGTTCGGCGGGCTGTACGCCGTCACCGTCTCGCTGGAGGGCGCCGTCATCCAGCGGCTGACCGGCTACTTCTACAACGACCACTGGCGGCTCGCGGTCATGCTGCCGCTGCCCGGCTCCATCGGGTTCGGCGTGGCCGTGGTCGCGTTCGGCACGTGGGTGGTCGCCCGCTACCGGGACCGGGTGCCCGCGCTCGGCCGCTCGCCGTGGGCGCCGGTGGCCGTCAGCGCGGTGTTCTTCCTGCTCATCGGCCTGGTCAGCGGCGCGTACGTCGGGCGCAACAGCGCCCGGCTGGCCGGGAACTACCAGAACGGGCCCACCGTCAGCGACGGCGAGCTGGAGGCCTACCGGTGGCTGGCCGAGCGCGTCCGGCCCGGCGAGCGGGTGATGAACGACGTGTTCGACGGCAGCGGCTGGCTGTACGCGATGGCGAAGGTCGAACCGGTCGAGTGGACGTTCTACGGCACGCCCGCGGGCACGCCGAGCAACTTCCTGACCAAGCACCTCAACGAGCTCGACGAGAACCCCGAGGTGCGCGAGGCCCTGACCGAGCTGAGGGTCCGGTACGTGATCGTCGGCCGGGGTTTCGTGCGCAAGGAGAACCGGATCGCGCCCGGGTTCGTCGGCCTCGACCGCACGGCGGGCTTCAACGAGGTGTTCCGCAACTCCGATTCGGTGATTTACGAAATCGAAGGCCAAGAGGACGTGCTCGAAGGAGCCGCGGCGGCGGCCGGCCGATGAGCGTATCGACCGATCGGTGCCCCACTTTCACCCCATGGGGTGTGGACGGTCGCGTCCGGTCACTGCCGTACCCTCGACTGCTGTGAGCTTCGCTGGATTTGACCTGATCGTCGTCGGTTCCGGGTTCTTCGGCCTGACGGTCGCCGAACGCACCGCATCACAGCTCGACAAGCGCGTGCTCGTGTTGGAACGCCGCGCGCACATCGGTGGCAACGCCTATTCCGAGCCGGAGCCCGAGACGGGCATCGAGGTGCACCGGTACGGCGCGCACCTGTTCCACACGTCCAACAAGCGCGTGTGGGACTACGTCAACCAGTTCACCGAGTTCACCGGGTACCAGCACCGGGTGTTCGCGATGCACGCCGGCCAGGCCTACCAGTTCCCGATGGGCCTCGGCCTCATCTCGCAGTTCGTCGGCCGCTACCTGAGCCCCGAGGAAGCCCGCGCGTGGGTCGCGGAGCACGCCGCCGAGATCGACTCCAAGGACGCGAAGAACCTGGAGGAGAAGGCGATCTCGCTCATCGGTCGCCCGCTCTACGAGGCGTTCGTGCGCGACTACACGGCCAAGCAGTGGCAGACCGACCCGAAGGAGCTGCCCGCGGCGGTCATCAGCCGCCTGCCGGTGCGCTACACCTTCGACAACCGCTACTTCAACGACACCTACGAGGGCCTGCCCGTCGACGGGTACACCGCGTGGCTGGAGCGGATGGCCGACCACCCGAACATCGAGGTGCGGCTCGACACCGACTTCTTCGACGTCCGGGACGAGATCCCGGCCGGCACGCCCGTGGTCTACACCGGCCCGCTCGACCGCTACTTCGACTACAGCGAGGGCTGGCTCGGCTGGCGCACGCTGGACTTCGAGCAGGAAGTCCTGCCGGTCGGCGACTTCCAGGGCACGCCGGTGATGAACTACAACGACGCCGAGGTGCCCTACACCCGGATCCACGAGTTCCGGCACTTCCACCCCGAGCGCGAGTACCCGTCGGACAAGACGGTCATCGTGCGCGAGTTCTCCCGCGCGGCCGAGAAGGAAGACGAGCCGTACTACCCGATCAACACCGCCGAGGACCGCGCCAAGCTGGAGCGCTACCGCGAGCTCGCGCGCACCGAGGCCGCCGAGCGTAACGTCGTCTTCGGTGGTCGACTGGGCACCTACAAGTACCTGGACATGCACATGGCGATCGGTTCCGCGCTGAGCGTGTTCGACAACAAGATCGCCCCGCACCTGGCCTCCGGTCGGGCGCTGGACGGTTCGCTGGAGGACTGATTCGGTTATGTCGGGCAACTCCACCCTCGTCGAGCACGAGGCACCGGAGAAACTGCTGGCGCAGCGCGGCCTCTTCGCCGGGCCGTCGCAGATCGTCTCGGAGGACCTCTACGCCGAGATCTCCCAGGGCATCGCCGACCGCGAGCGGCACCGCATGGTCGTGCACCCGCACGCCACCGTGTCGATGAACACCTACTTCGGCCGGTTCCCGGCCACCTACTGGCAGCGGTGGTGCGTCAGCGCCGAGGTGGAGCTGAGCCTGACCCTGACCGGTTCCGGCACGGTCTCGGTCGTGGCCTCCGACGCGGAGGGCGAGTCCCGGACCATCGTCGCCGAGCAGGTCTCGGGCGCGCAGGGCCAGGTCGTGACGCTGACGGCCAAGATCGACAAGTTCACCGACGGCGGCGCGCTGTGGTTCGACGTCGTCACCGGTGAGCACGAGCTGGTCGTCGAGCACGCCCGGTGGACGGTCGCGCCGCCCAAGCGGGTCCGGCCGACCGCGGTCGTGATCTGCACGTTCAACCGGGTCGAGGACTGCCTCAACACCATGGCGGCCCTCGCGTCCGACTCCGAGCCGCTGAGCCTGGTCGACGCGATCTACGTGGTGGACCAGGGCAGCGACCCGGTCGAGTCGCGGCCCCGGTTCGCCGAGGTCGCCGCCGCGCTCGGCGACAAGCTGCGCTACATCCGCCAGCCCAACCTCGGCGGCGCCGGCGGCTTCACCCGCGGCCTGTACCAGGTCATGGAGGTCGACCACGCCGAGCACGCCAACGTGCTCTTCATGGACGACGACGTGCTGTGCGAGCCGGAGATCGTGGTCCGCACGACCGCGTTCGCCAACCGCACCGCGCAGCCGGTCATCGTCGGCGGCCAGATGCTCTACCTGCTGCACCCGAACCACCTGCACGTGGGCGCGGAGTACGCCAACCTCGACACGCTGGCCCCGGGCCAGGTCGTCGACGGCGCCCTGCACGACGCCGACCTCACCGGGTACGACGAGGAGACCGGCAAGCGCAACGTGCAGGACCGCCGGGTCGACGCGGGCTACAACGGCTGGTGGTCGTGCCTGATCCCGTCGGAGATCGTCAAGGCGGTCGGCTACCCGCTGCCGCTGTTCTTCCAGTGGGACGACATCGAGTACGGCTACCGCGCGCGGGCCCACGGGTTCGCCACGGTCACGCTGCCCGGCGCGGGCGTGTGGCACGCCGACTTCCACTGGAAGGACTGGGACGACTGGCACCGGTACTTCAACCTGCGCAACGCCCTGATCACCTCGGCGCTGCACAGCCAGTTCGACCCGAAGCGGATCTGCCGGTCCATGGCGGCCCAGCTCGCCACCTACCTCGTCGGCATGCAGTACGGCCTGGCGGCGACCCAGCTCAAGGCCATCGAGGACTTCCTCAAGGGCCCCGAGATGCTGCGCGACGGCGGCGTCCAGGCGGCGGCGGACATCCGCAAGCTGCGCGCCGAGTACCCCGAGACGGTCAAGCACCCGGCGTCGGAGGTGCCCGGCATCTCCTCCGGCGACCTGCCGCTGATCACGGCGCCGCCCGCGCCGCGGCTGTTCGCGCCGGTGCTGGCCAAGCGCGTGGTCAACCAGCTGCTCGGCCGCAGCGTGCACGACGTCGGCGCGGTCGCCGCGGGCGACTCGGCGTGGTGGCACGTGTCGCTGTTCAACACCGCCGTGGTCACCGACGCGTCCCAGGAGGGCGTGCGGGTCCGGCGGCGCGACCGCGAGCTGGCCATCCGGCTCGGCAAGCAGGGCACCAAGCTGCTCAAGGAGCTCTACCAGCGTGCTCCCGAGATGCAGCGCGCCTACCGCGACGCGATGGGCGAGCTCACCAGCCGCGAGAACTGGCGGCGGTTGTACGACCTGTGACCGGTGAGGCGGGGCGGCCCTGAGCGGTCGCCCCGCTTCGCTTCTCCCACGTCTTTCTCACGCGCTTCTCACCGGGGGACCTTCAGTGGACGCAGTGCACCGGATCATCCTGCCGAGGGACGACGACCCGCTCGACGTCCGGCCGATGTACCTGGACGAGCCGGAGAACGTGCACTGCCAGGTCGACTCACGGCGCGGGCTGACCGTGCCCGAGCACGCCAAGGTGTCGTTCGCGACGTACTTCAACGCGTTCCCGGCCAGCTACTGGAAGCGGTGGACGGTCGTCGACGAGGTCGTGCTGCGGATGCGCGTGCGCGGCTCCGGCCGGATCGACGTGTACCGGTCCAAGCCCAGCGGCGACGTCGTGCACCTCGAAGGCTCGTTCGTGCGGGACGCGGCGGACTGGACGTCGCTGGAGTTCCCGGTGTCGCTGCGGCCGTTCGAGGACGGCGGGCTGATCTGGTTCGACGCGTTCACGCACGAGGCGTCGCTGGAGATCCAGGACGCCGAGTGGGCCGTGCGGTCGCCGTTGCCGGCGAAGAAGGTCGCGGTCAGCATCACCACCATGCGCCCGCACGACGCGGTGGAGGCGTTGCGGGCGCTGGGCAGCGACCCGGCCGTGCTCGACGTCGTGAGCAACGTGTTCGTGGCCGACCAGGGCGCGGTGAAGGTGCGCTCGGTGGCGGGCTTCGCGGAGGCGGAGGCCGGGCTCGGCGGCCGGCTGGAGGTCATCGAGCAGGACAACCTCGGCGGCGCGGGCGGGTTCACCCGGGGCATGTTCGAGGCGGTCGAGCACACCGACGCCGACCAGATCATGCTGATGGACGACGACATCCGGCTGGAGCCGGAGGCCGTGCTGCGGTCCAACGCGTTCGCGCGCGCGGCGGCGTCGCCGGTCATCGTCGGCAGCCACATGCTGAACCTGCAGGCCAGGACCCGGCTCCACAGCACGGCGGAGATCGTCGACCTCGGCACGTGCTTCTGGCGGGCCGCGCCGGGCGCGGTCACCGACCACGACTTCGCCACCTCGTCGCTGCGCGAGACGCCCGAGCTGCACCCCAGGGTCGACGCCACCTACAACGGCTGGTGGATGTGCCTGTTCCCGCGCGAGGTGGTGGAGCGGACCGGCTACCCGCTGCCGCTGTTCATCAAGTGGGACGACGCCGAGTACTCGTTGCGGGCGCTGGAGCACGGCTACCCGACGGTGTCGCTGCCGGGTTCGGCGGTGTGGCACATGCCGTGGACGGACAAGAACGACTCGACCGACTGGCAGGCCTACTTCCACACCCGCAACCGCCTGGTGCTGGCCGCGCTGCACAGCCCGTACGACGTGCGGAACGGGATCGTGAAGCACGGGTTGAAGCTGTCGCTGCGGCACCTGCTGTCCATGGAGTACTCCACCGTGGCGTTGCAGCAGAAGGCGATCGAGGACTTCCTGGACGGTCCGGCCGGCCTGTTCGACTCGCTGCGCACGGCGCTGCCGATGGTGCGCGCGATGCGCGAGGAGTACAGCGACGCCCGACGGCTGGAGTCGGCCCGCGAGTTCCCGCCGCCCACGTTCGACATGGTGCGGGCCGAGGCGTTGCTGAGGCCGTCCAAGGGCAAGGCGACCATCGCGGTGCGCGCGGCCAAGTCCGTCCTGCACAACCTGCGCCCGCCCCAGGCGTCCGCCGGCGACCGCCCGCAGCTCAACGTGCCCGCGCTGAACGCCCGCTGGTTCCTGCTCGGCAACCTGGACAGCGCCACGGTGTCCACCGCGGACGGCACCGGCGTCGCGTTCTACAAGCGCGACCCCGACCAGTTCCGCACCCTGATGGCGCGTGCCGCCCGCAACTACCGGCGTCTGGGCAAGGAGTGGCCGCGGCTGCGCCGCCTGTATCGCGACGCCCTGCCGGAGCTGACCTCGGCCGAGCAGTGGCGCAAGGCGTTCGAGAACCGCTGACCGCACTCCCGCACGCGGTCGGGTCGGGCGCGCTGTCGTCGATCAGGGTGGTCGAGGCGAGCGCGGCGCGCTACGGAGCTTGATCGGTTCCAGTCGTCTTCTTGCGCCGCCGCGGTTCCGCCGACCGCGGCGGCGTCCGACGCATGTGGTCGCGCGCGCGGGCCAGGACATCGGCGAGCGCCTCGACGTCGGAGCGGGACAGCGGGGCGAACAGCAGGTCGTCGAGGACGGCGACGTGACCGGGGAAGACCCCCGCGAGCACAGCACGTCCTTCCTCGGTGATGGTGACGGTGACGCTGCGCTCGTCATCGGCGGACGGCGTCCGGGTCACGAGGCCCCGCTTCTCCAGCGTCTGCGCCTGATAGGTCAGTCCGCTGCGGCTGTAGACGACACCGTCGGCCAGATCGGTCATCCGCCGACTGCCCGTCGGTGAGTCGCCGAGCGTGGCCAGGAGCTGGAACTGCACGTAGCTGAGATCGCCGGCATCCCGCAACTGCTGCTCGACGGCGTGCTTCAGCAGGCTGCTCGCCTCGATGAGGGCGAAGTACGCGCCCAGCTGCGTGGCGTCCAGGCGGGGCGGCGGGGCGGTCATGGGTCGAGCCTATCAGTGCTTCCAACTCGAAGCACTTGCTTCGAAATCGAAGCAGTGTTACGGTCGTTCCAGTTGCTTCGACTTCGAAGCACATCACCGGAGGGTCGACATCATGAAGGCAGTGCGGTTCCACGAAACGGGCGGCCCGGAAGTCCTGCGCTACGAAGACGTCGACCAGCCGGTCCCCGGCGCGGGCCAGGTCCGCATCCGGGTCGCGGGGTCGGCCTACAACCCGGCCGACGGCGGCATCCGCGAGGGCTTCCTGCCGATCCCGGTCACGCTGCCGCACGTTCCGGGGTACGACGTCTCCGGCAGGATCGACGCGCTCGGCGACGGCGTGGAAGGTTTCGCCGTGGGCGAGGACGTCATCGGGCTCATCCCCATGACCGCCGACGGCTCGGCCGCGGAGTACGTCGTCGCCCCCGCAGAGGTGCTGGTGAAGGCTCCCACCACCATCCCGCCGGCGGACGCCGCGGGGCTGCCGTCGGTCGGGCTCACCGCCTCGCAGGCGCTCTTCGAGGCAGGCGGGCTCACGGCCGGCCAGCGCGTGCTGATCAACGGTGCCGGCGGCCCCGTGGGCGGGTACGCGGTGCAGTTGGCCAAGCGCGCGGGTGCCTACGTCATCGCCACCGCGAGCCCGCGCAGCAGCGAGGCCGTCAAGGCGGCCGGCGCGGACGAGATCATCGACCACACGGCCACCTCGGTGCTCGACGCGGTGGCCGAACCCGTCGACGTGCTGCTCAACCTGGCCCCGATCACCCCCGACGGGTTCACGGCCCTGGTCGTACTGGTCCGCGACGGCGGAGTGGTCGTCTCCACGACACCGACCGTCCCGACGCCCGGTGACCAGGAGCGGAACGTGCGCGCGGCCACGATCTTCGTCCACCCTGACGCGGACGTGCTCTCGGGCCTCGTCGACCTCGTCGACCGCGGTGAGCTCCACGTCGAGATCGCCCGGCGCGTGCCGCTGAGCGAGCTGCCCGCGATCCACCGGCAGGCCGCCGCGGGGGAGGTCCGCGGCAAGGTCGTGGCCGTCCCGCCCGCCGCCTGACGATCCGGAGGTCGCCGTCATGCCCCGAGCCTCGTCGGCGGGGCCTGGCGGCGACTACTCGAAGTGCGCGGCTACGACGTGGCTGAAGTTGACCACGAACTCCTTGTCGTCGGCGGTCCGGATGGACTGGGTGTGGCCGTTGCGCACGACCTGGATCAACCTCGACCCGAGATCCTCGGCGGTCTCCGCGGAAACCTTGATCGAGATCGGGTTCGGGTTCGCGGCCAGGTGCAGGACCAGTGCCGTCTTACGCGCTTCAGAAGTCATGGCGCCACCCCACCACCGGCCACCTGACCAGGCAAGACGGGTTCGCCGTCAGCGATTCCGCGCCGAGCTGAACCGGGCTCTCACTTGCGGAAGAAGCGCTCCCGCTGGCCCAGGCGCACGAGCTTCAACCACTCCAGGAACGCCTTCGGGTCGCGGCGCACGCCGATGAAGTACAGCCCGAACCGGAACGCCTCCAGCAGCCCCAGCTTCCGCATACCGGGCTGCGCCAGCAGGTAACCCCGGTTCCGGTAGGTGTAGTAGCGCTTGACCTCGTTCTCGGGGTCCTGCGCGTGGAACCGGCCGCCGAGCATCGGCTTGAACTCGTCCGACCCGTCGGGGTGCAGGTAGGCGACCTTCAGCGACGTGCCGAACGGCAGGCCGGTGCGCACCAGCCGCCGGTGGATCTCCACCTCGTCGCCCCGGAAGAACAGCCGGTAGTCCGGCACGCCGATGACGTCCACCGTGGACGCCTTGAACAGCGCCCCGTTGAACAGCGACGCGATGCCCGGCAGGAAGTCGGTGCCCAGCTCGGCCGCGTGCCGCTTCCACGTCAACCCGCGCCGCAGCGGGAACGCGAGCTTCTCCGGCCGCTCGATGTTCGTCACCACCGGGGAGATCGCGGCCAGCTTGCGCCGCCGGGCCTCCTCCAGCAGCACGGCGAGCACGGTCTCGTCGGCGGGCCGCCCGTCGTCGTCGGCGAGCCACAGCCAGTCCGCGCCCAGCGACAGCGCGTGCAGCATCCCCAGCGCGAACCCGCCCGCGCCGCCCAGGTTGCGGTGCGAGGCCAGGTAGGTGGTCGGGATCGGGCACTGCGCGACCAGGTCGTCCACCGGCTGGTCGGGCCCGTTGTCGACGACCACCAGGTGGTCGAGCGGCCGGGTCTGCGACGCCAGCACCTTCAACGAGTCGGCCAGCAGCTCGCGCCGGTGCCGGGTCACCACGACACCGACGACGGAGCCCTCCGGCAGTGCGCCCACGACGCTCACCTACTCGCCACCGTTCCCGCTCAGCACCCGCGGCTGACCGATCCGCTCCAGCGTCTCCGGGGCCATGTTCTCGAACGGGTCACGTCCCTTGTAGGAGGTGAGCACGTCCCGCAGCGACCCCTGCATCTTGACACTGCCTTCGTCCATCCAGATCGCCGTGGTGCAGAACTCGGCGAGGAAGTCGTCGGAGTGGTTCGCGAACACCAGGATGCCCGACCGCTTCACCAGGTCGTTCATCCGGTCCCGCGCCTTGGCCATGAACGCCGCGTCGACGGCGCCGATGCCCTCGTCCAGGATCAGGATCTCCGGGTCGATCGACGTCACGATGCCCAGCGCCAGCCGCACCCGCATGCCCGTCGAGTAGGTGCGCAGCGGCATCTGCAGGTAGTCGCCGAGCTCGGTGAACTCGGTGATGTCGTCGACCCGCTTCTCCATCTCCTTGCGGCTCATGCCGAGGAACAGACCGCGGATCATGATGTTCTCGTACCCGGAGATCTCCGGGTCCATGCCGACGCCGAGGTCGAACACGGGCGCGACCTTGCCGACGACGCGCGAGCTGCCCCGCGTGGGCTCGTAGATGCCCGCGAGCAGCCGCAGCAGCGTCGACTTGCCGGCGCCGTTGTGGCCGACGAGGCCCACCCGGTCACCGTGGCGCAGCGAGATGTTGATGTCGTGCAGGGCTTCGATGATCGGGACGCGGCCCTCGGAGCCGATCTTGCCGCCGACCTTGCCCAGCGCGAGCTTCTTCAGCGACCTCGACTTGGCGTCGAAGATCGGGAAGTCGACCGAGGCGTTCCAGACGTCGATGCTGACCATGATGTGTTTGCGGCCTCACTCAGACCCAGTAGGAGACGCGGGCACGGTAGTTCCGCATCGCGATCAGCGCCAGTCCCCAGCCCACGACGGTGAACGCGCCGACGACCACCCAGTGGTGCCAGTCCTGCACGTGGCCGAGCATGGGGGCGCGGACGATCTCCACGTAGTGGTAGATGGGGTTCAGCTCGGCGATCAGCATGCGCCACCCGCCGTCGTCGCCCGCTTCGGCGTTGGTGACCTTGTTGAGCACGCCGACGTGCCACACGATCGGCGTCATGAAGAAGATCAGGTTGATGAAGCTGCTGATCACCGGCGGGATGTCGCGGAACCGGGTGCTGATGATGCCGAACAGCAGCGCGACCCACACCGCGTTGACCACGACGAGGGCGAGGCCGGGGATGGCCAGCAGCACCGTCCACGACAGGCCCGGCTGGACGACCTTGTCGCCTTCCATCTGGTAGCTCTCGGTCAGCGTCGGGAAGAAGATCGCGACGACGACCAGGTACACGACCAGGTTGTGGAAGAGGAACAGCGTCTGGCGCCACACCATGCGCAGCACGTGCACCGTTATGGGCGCGGGCAGGTGCTTGATCAGGCCCTCGTTGGCGATGAAGACCTCGGTGCCCTCGGTCACCACGCCGAGGACGAAGTGCCAGATGATGAAGCCCGCCGTGACGTACGGCAGGAAGGTGCCCAGCTCCTGGTTGAACAGCTGGGAGTAGAGCAGGCCGAGCGCGAGCGCCGTCGTGCCCATGGAGATCGTGATCCACAGCGGGCCGATGACGGACCGGCGGTACCGCTGCTTGATGTCCTGCCAGCCCAGGTGGCCCCACAGCTCCCGCTGCCGCCAGGCGTCGCGCACGTCGCCGAACGCGCGCGCGAAGGTGCGCGAGTTGGGTGCCAGGGGAGCGGGAGGTCGCTCGACCGTACTCGTGGGTTGCACGAGTAAGGAGACTACCGGCGACGGGGTGGTGACCCTGTCGCCGGGCTGTCACGGTGCGGTCACCCCTGCTGCGAGGCCTCCGGCACCCCGGTTACCTTCATGATCACCTGTTCGTGATCGTACGTGTACCCGCAGTAGTCGAACTCGATGCCGGTGCGGGCGACGTACTCGGACCAGGCCTTGTGCTCGTGGTCCCGCCAGCCCGGGTAGTTGAAGTACTCGTCGAAGACGATCACGCTGCCGGGCACCAGCCGGGGGCCGACGAGGTCCAGCACGGTCTTGGTCGACGAGTACAGGTCGCAGTCGACGTGCAGGAACGACACCGGGCCGGCGTGCTCCTCGAGGAAGCCGGGCAGGGTGTCGTCGAACCAGCCGACGACGAGCTCCGCGCCGTCCACGTCGGGCAGGCCGTCCATGCCGAACAGGCCGGCCGGGAAGCCGTTGCGCCAGTCCTCGGGCAGGCCCTCGAACGAGTCGAAGCCGTACACGTCGCGGCCCTCGAACGCGGTGGCGATCAGCTTGAGCGTGCCGCCGGTGTAGACGCCGAACTCCAGCGCCATGCCCTCGGCCGAGACCAGGCCGAGGGCGTGCTCGAGCGTGGTGTGCGGGTGGCCGAAGTGCGGCGCGGTGGGCAGGTGCTCCCGGATAAACCGGGCGCTCTCCTTGGCCGCTTCCTGCTCACCGGCGAACACCAGGTCGCGCCGGGCCCTGATCTCGTACTGGATCGTCGCGTCGACCGCGCGGTCCGCCTGTCTGCGCAGCTCCTCCACCTGGTCCTGGAGCCGGGCGATCCGCTCGGCCTGCTCGCGGTGGTAGGGGCGGACCGCGTCGTCGATGACCCGCAGGATCTTGCCGCGCACGCGCTTGCGGACCTCTTCGACGATCGGGCTGTGCCGGACTTTGTCGAGCACCTGTCGGCTCCTCTCGCGGGTGTGGCGGTGAACACGGTCGGGCAGCGCGGTGCCCGTTGTCCAGCCCCGCGACCTCAACGCCGCACCGGAACGTTACAAGTACTGACCAGTGCCCCGGATGTGCGGACCGCCCTCGTGATCGGCGGCGCCCGACCCGGCGGGCAGGGCGCGGCCGCGCATCTGCTCCAACTGGACGCGGGCTGCCATCTGCTGGGCGAACAGGGCCGTCTGGATGCCGTGGAACAGGCCCTCCAACCAGCCCACGAGCTGCGCCTGGGCGATCCGGAGCTCCGCGTCGGACGGGGTGCCCTCCTCGGTGAACGGCAGGGAAAGCCGCTCCAGCTCGTCGCGCAGCTCCGGCGCGAGGCCGTCCTCCAGCTCGTCGATGGACCGCTTGTGGATCTCCTTGAGGCGGTTGCGGCTGGCCTCGTCGAGCGGAGCCGCGCGCACCTCCTCCAGCAGCTGCTTGATCATCGTGCCGATGCGCATGACCTTCGCCGGCTGCTCGACCAGGTCGGTCACGTCCTGACCGCCCGCGTCGTCGCCGGACGGCACCCGCGCGGTCCCCACCGGCGTGCCGTCCGGGCCGACCACGACCACGTGCCGCTCGTTCTCCAGCTGATCATCTCGGGGTGCCTCGCTCATGCGTCCCATCCTGGCCCGATCGGGTGGCGGACGCCGAACCGGGTCACAGATCGGGTGGCAAACCCCCGGCCCCTGCTGTCGCTCCCGCCGACGTCCTCCGTACGGTGTGCGGCATGGCGTTCGACGTCGCCCGGGTCCGTGGGCTGTTCCCCGCGCTCGGCGACGGCTGGGTTCATCTGGACGCTCCTGCGGGGATGCAAGTACCCGAACAGGTGGCCACGGCCGTCTCCACCGCGCTGCGCGCACCCGTCTCCGGGCCGGGTGGCATCTTCCCCGCCTCGCAACGCGCCGAGGCGATCGTCGACGCGGCCAGGCGCGCGGTGGCCGACCTCGTGGGCGCCGACCCGGCGGGCGTCGTGCTCGGGCCGAGCTCCGCCGTGCTGCTGCAACGGCTGGCCGACGCGCTGTCGGAGGGCTGGTTCCTCGGCGACGAGGTCGTGGTGTCGCGGCTGGACCACCCGGGCAACATCGCGCCGTGGCAGCGGGCCGCGCAGCGCACCGGCAGCGTGGTGCGGTGGGCCGAGGTCGACATCGAGACGTGCGAGCTGCCTGCCTGGCAGTACGACGACCTGGTCACGCCCAAGTGCAAGCTGGTCGCCGTGACGGCCGCGTCCGGCTCCGTCGGCACCCGCCCGGACCTGCGCAAGATCGCCGAGGCCGCCCGCCGCACCGACGCGCTGGTCGTGGTGGACGCCTCCTCGGCCGCGCCGTTCGTGCCGCTCGACATCACGTCGATGGACGCCGACGTAGTGGCGGTGTCGGCGAACAACTGGGGCGGGCCGCCGGTCGGCGCGCTGGTGTTCCGCGACCCGGCGATGCTCGACCTGCTGCCGTCGGTCGCCGTCGAGCCGGGTGCGCGGGGTCCCGAACGCCTGGAACTGGGCCCGCACGCCTACCCGCTGCTGGCCGGTCTGGTCGCGTCCGTCGAGTACCTGGCCGGTCTGGACGACGCCGCGGTGGGCCCGCGACGCGAGCGCGTGCTCACGTCGTTGAGCTCGGTGAAGGCGTACCAAGCCGGACTTCTGGCTAATCTCATCAACGAACTGCGATCGCTCCGTCACGTCATGGTAATCGGCGACGCCATGCGGCGGGTGCCCGCGCTGGCGTTCACGGTGGCCGGCGTGAAGGCGACCGACGGCGTCGAGCACCTGTCCGAGCGCGGCGTGTGCGCGTTCGCCGACTCGGGGCAGCACGGCGTGTTCTCGGTGCTGGGCGTCGGCGAGGTCGGCGGGGCGATCCGCGTCGGCCTGGCGCACTACACGAACGCGGTGGAAGTGGACGAGCTCGTGCGGGCGGTCGCCGAGCTGGCGTGAGACCGGGGGGCTGGGTGGACGACCTGCTGTCACGGGAGCTCGCCGACCTCGCCGCACTGCACCGGCTGGCGCCCCTGATGTCGGAGTACCTGCCCACCACGGCGCACGAACTGCGGCCAGCCGCGCTCGCGGCCGTGGTGGACGAGGTGCTGCTCGGGTCGCGGACCGTGCTGGTGGAGTGCGGGTGCGGCGCGTCGTCGGTGGTGCTGGCCCGGCTGCTCGCGCGGCGCGGGTTCGGGCACCTGCTGTCGGTGGAGCACGACGAGCGGACGGCTGCGTTCGTGGCCAGCCAGCTGCGCCGGGAAGGCCTCGGCCACGTGGCGCGCGTCGTCCACGCCCCGCTCACCCCGCACCCGGCGGCGCTCGGCAACGCCCAGTGGTACCACCCGCAGCTCGTGCACGACGAGGTGTCGGCGTACGTGGAGCGCTACGGCCTGGTCGACCTGCTGCTGGTGGACGGCCCGCTGCTGGGTGACGCGCGCTACCCGGCGCTGCCCGTGCTGCGCGGCGTGCTCGCGCCCGGCGCGGCGGTCCTGGTGGACGACGCCGAACGCCCCGGCGAGCAGACCGTGCTGGTGCGGTGGGCCGAGGAGTTCGCGCTGCGGTTCCGGACGACGCCTCGGACTTTCTTGGCTACGGCGACGGCGTTGGACTGAAGTTGCGGCGGCGAGAAGTGGTGAAAGATTAAAAGCCTTAAAAGCATGTCCTCGCCGGACGGGCAGATCAGCAGGATGACGGCCCGTTCGGTGGTTCTGCGCCGGGTCCGTTGTGGGTCCGGGTTTCGTGTCATCCC